>NZ_JBAIYV010000063.1:0-131433 GCF_036763075.1 Desulfotomaculum sp. 1211_IL3151
GGTTAATGTATAATCTGGCTGTAAAGTGTTGTTCACAACTATATTTTACAACAAAAGACGGCTTCTGGCATTTGCCAGTCGCCGTCTTTTGTTGTTTTCCAAGCTATCTTACTGCGACAGCCCCTTTCTGGTTTGGACTAGTTTTTAGTATTTACTTAAGTCAACCAACAGCGGGTAGCCATTATAAACTTTGACCTTGGCCGAAACCTTACCTTCTCTGGCGGCATCTTCCAGTTCTGGGCTGCTGTTCTCTGGGATGAAGTATTTATCAAGCTGGTAGTCTAGTCTAACACGATATTCGCTGTCAATTCTCTCTACATACTGATAGCTGCAAGGAAGGTGAAGACCTTTCGGTTTATCGGATACAATGCGATCTACCGTGTGATAGGAACCCTCTTTTTTAAGAACGGCATAAAGCTTTTTTTCCCGGTAATTTTTTGCCGCTTTGTTATAAGGGCCTTCGTTATTAACAGGATTAAAGTCGCCCGGCATTTTACTACTGGCAACCGAGGATATTTCATAAGCAACCACCATATGACGGCCCCGGAATAAATCATAAGGGTCAACGGGCTGCGTTTTAAGAAGTATTTCCTCTCCCAGGGTGTAAGTAAGCACCGGTTTAACCGTCAGTCCAAGTAGGATCAATAGCGGTAACAAAGCAATTAGAAGATACTTTCTCATGAACGCACCCCCTTTCTTCTGCTGTGCTCAATATAGTAGCCAAAGAGTAAGAGTAGCAGGCCGCCGCTGATAAAGACAAAGGACTTGGACATAAAAGCATAGGTAAAGTCAATGTAATAGCGGAAAATAGTGGCGCAAATAAAAATTAAAGGTATCAAGTATTCCTTTTTAACGAGCCAGAGCAGGTAGAGGAGGTAGCCAATAGAAAAGGCAATACTTATTTCCGTACTAAATGAAGCCAGTTTCCCAACCTCCCAGATGCCTGGGAGAGTAAGCATGAAACCAGTGATGCAAAAGAGCAGTGCTCCCTGCCATCTGTAGATAGGCGGCAGTTTATAAAAGGCGACCTGGCCGAGGATAAACAATAGAAGAACCGTCATAATCGGTTCAAACGTAAAGAATTTTCCCAGATAAATAACAGCGGCAATCGAAAGCAGATGATTAAATAAAGTAATGGAGTGAGAGGGGATACCCCTGGCAAAAGAGTAACCGGCCGGCAGTAACAAAATACCATAGGCAAATCCGGCTGTATCAATAGAACCGAGAGTATAGATAAGCAGCAAAAATTGCGTAAAGAGGAAAATAAGCTTATCTTTATAGAGCAGGGCAGCGGGACAGACCCCGATGGCCCAGAGTAAAAAGGCTTGTGTAAAATGCCCGCCAAAATTAAACATCTGACCAATGAGAAAGATGCCGGCACCATAGGTGATTAGTGCCAGGTAGAGAAAGCTCCTGGATGTCTTAGGATATTTCTCTGACATAGAGTAGCTGACTGCGATAAAGCCAAGAAATATACCAACAATGATTAGATATTTAACAAGTTTGGTCAACTCATCCCAGTTGGATGCTATGAAGCTAAGAATACCCAATCCTACCAGTACGGCTCCAATGACTAACATGACCCGTACAAAACCAAGTCCGGGCTTTATGGCATAGAGAGCCAGGATTTTATCGGTCTTTTCCTGGCTAAGGACATCCTGCTCCCGGCTGTACGCTAGTTCTTCTTGCAAAAACTTATACTGCTGTTTACTAAGATAGCGCATTTTACCAAACCCCTTTCACTAGTTAAGACGCAAAAACCAGGAAAAGGGTTCTTGATAAAGCGTAAAAATCCCCCATTAATAAAAGGATGTCAAAAAAGAGAAACAGCGGCTCGATTGCTTGCCGTTGTTTTTTTAAATTTATTTTGAGAAAAACGGATGTTAACTTCGTTGTATAGAGTGTAAGAGCTTTTGCAAGGAAAGGGGGGGAACCATGAATAGCAATGGAAATTACATAAGGCGCTTGAAAAATAGAGAGGAAGCTGCCCTGGAGTTGATCATGGATGAATTTTTTCCTTTGGTGAAGGGTATTGTCAGACAGGTCCTGCTTCCTCTCAGAAGGCAGGAACTGGTAGAGGAATGTATCAGTGATGTTTTCTTGGCCCTTTGGCATAATGCGGAAAAATTCAAGGGGGAAGGCGAAGTGGATTTTCGCAAATGGCTCTGCGCCATCGCTAAATACAAGGCCATTGATTTTTATCGCCGGGAAAGAAAATATGTTGAAATTCCTGCTTCTGATCAGGAGAGCCTGGACATGCTGCTGCCGCAGGCATCGGCCGAAGAGCAGGTGCTTTTTAAAGAAAACACCAAGGAGATGAAAGAACTGCTGAACTCCTTTTCTGCTACAGATCGCAGCATCTTCATTATGAAATTTCTTTGGGGTATGTCCGCAGAAGAGATATCCGGCAAATTGGGACTAACCAAATCCGCTGTGGATAATCGTATTTACAGGAGCAAGAAACAACTGATAGAAGGTGTCTTGAGTTTTTAGAGAAGGGGGGAATGAACCAGTGAAAGATATCTATGAATATTTTAATGAAATAAATATTGACCCAAGTGAGTTGGCAGAGGCGGAGGTAGACGAGCTGGAAAAGGCGAGAGTCAAAAAAATGGTCAGAGAAAAGATTGCTCAAACCAGTCAGCCGGTTGGGTTGAAGAAGAGGTGGAGAAAAAGCAAGGCCATGGTGGCTGTAGCCGCTATTACGATTATGCTGGCGGGCATCTCAGGCTTTGGCCTGGCCTTTCCTGTTCATGCCAAGGAAGTTCCTGTGGTAGGTGATATTTTCCGGTTTTTAGATGGCGGGCGGACGGGAGTTTATGATTTGTATCAAGAAAGTGCTTTGGACATCAATATGATAAAGGCAGATAATGGTATCGAATTGACACTAAACCAAGGGGTCTATGACGGCAGAACCTTAGCCCTGACCTATACCATAAAAACCAAAGAAGACTTGGGCGAAGAACTGTACGTGCGGGATCACCTCCACGTTAGGGGTGTCACTGGCATGACCGGTGGCGCGCAGGTAAGAAGGGTTAGTCCCGGTGTCTATGTGGGGCAAAACAACTATTCATTTCCCGGCGAAAAGGTGCCCCGGGATACCCTCTCTTTCCGCTGGAGTGTTTCTGGGGTAAGTAGCTTAGGGAGAGTCGAGCAAGAGATTAAGACGATAGACTGTAGACTGAACTACAGCGTGGCTTTAAAAACCTTGGCTTATAAAGAGGTAATGATTGAGAAAAATCAGGATCGGGTTCAGAATGTGGCTGTTAGCGCAAAGCAACTCTCCCTAACCCCCATTAATACCATTCTGCACTACTCGGAGATCAGCCCCAACAATCTGTCCAGATCGGTGCAGTTGGATTGGAAGATCAAGGACGATTTGGGCAATGTCTATGAGTATGAAGGGAATGGCGGGCAGGGCCAGGTTGGTGCTGAAACAACGGAAATGGAATATAGCATCACCTTTAAACCCCTTGATCCTAAAGCGAAAACCCTGTTGATTACACCGACCTTGAAACTGTATCCTACCAAGGGCGGCGGTGTGTCCATTGATGAAAACGGCAAGGAAACCCACTTTACCAATGAAGGCTTGCCAAAGGGAGTCACCGCTGGGGAGTGGACGATGCAACAAATTACCGTAGACCTTAGCACCGCGAAATAAAACGAGCAAGCTGTTTAAAGAGAAAGAGGAAGACCCGCCCTATTTTTGCGACGGGTCTTTCTTAATTGTCTAAAAGAATGATATTCCACTCTTTTCTTTTCCCCCAGGACTTATATTTACATTCACGAACGTTCCATAAAACTAAGCCAATTTTTGCTAACTAATCAATCATTTTATTTAATCTTCCCCCAGCCAGTTTATTTTTTAATTGTGTTCTTACGATTTTATAATAAGAAATATTTTTCTGTTCACAAACCGCAGGAGGTTCTTTTTTCTTTCTTTTGCCTTTCCTAAATTCTTGTTCGGTGGGCAATGCCCGATATTTTGTGGATTTGATAAATTTTGTCTGCTCGGATGAGATGCCAGCCATCCGGCAGTTAATTTGCTCCACCAACTTTTCCCCGAAAGCACCGGCATTGGATTGAATGATCTTAACATCAGACATAAATCCTAGAATTTTAGAGGTATGTACCCGGTCGACCTCTTCCTTGGTCCGGCAGCGTTCAAGTGCTTTTTTGTAGGCTCGGCGTTCCTCTTTGATGTCCATGGCCCTTTGGTACAGTTCTGGGTTCTTTTGTTTCAAATATTGTAATTCTTCATCGGTCAATTCGCCGCCCGCCCAAAGTTTTATATCCAATGAGGCAGTTTTGTTTCCCTCGTTAATTTTGGCCAAATCCTCTTGGAATTTTTCAATTTCCCTTTGTTTGGCGGTTTTTTCTTCGTTAGCCTTGGGCATAGCAGGGTTTTGCTTTTGCTGTTCAAACTTCATCTTAAGCTCGGTATTTTTCAAATAGTTTTGCATTGTACCGGATATAACGGGCAGAAAGCTACCAGACAACATGCGCAAGCACCACCTTAAAAATACTCTATACTTATATTATCGGTCTATTTATAAAAACTGAAATGTTTTCACGCAAATGAAAATAAGAATGTTTTTCGACATACAGAGATATTTTGAGACGAATAGGGTATGTCAGCTTACCTATATGGTAAAAAGATAAGTTTTGCAAGTAGGTGACAGGCATAAAGGGGTCAGGGTTGCGGTAGTCATTATTGATAATGACTACCGCAACCCTGACCCCTTACGCTATAACCTCATTAATTCTTCCTTCAACTGCAAATACCCTTTCGTAAAATAAACCCCGTTCTGAGCTTCCCGGTGGTCAAAGCCGAAGGCCCTGGGACTTAGGGCTAGGATAGGGGGGGCTTGAATGCGCTTGGCCACACCCATGCCGGTAAATTGTTTCCACCAGCGTTCTAGGTCAGAAATAAATTCTGACGCGGCGGGGAAGACCTTATTAATCCGTCCGGCCTCACAGCCCAGTTTTTCTTCCAGTATCCCTTCTGCATACCAGGTCAAAATATCCTCAGGGGTAGCCTTGTCCCACCATTGAACGAAGGAGCGAAAGAGATAGTCGTGATAGGAGTAGATGATCGGGTCTCCTTTACCTTCATCAACGGCCTGTTCAAAGCTTAATTCAGCACTGGGCACAATGTCGATAATGCCCTGCGGTATTACTTCACGCCGGTACACCTGATGATTTAGATAATTGGCAAGCTCATAGACCTGATACTTCCATAAATCGGCAGTGGCAGCTAGAAATCCTGCCTGATCTCCATAGAGGGTGGAGTAGCCTACCGTGGTTTCCGTTTTGTTAGCATTACAGGAGAAACCGCCCCCAAATGCAGCAGCCACTGCCGCTAAAATCCGGGCGGAACGATCCCTCGCTTGGATGTTTTCAGCCATAAAGGAGCTAATTCTTAGGTAGTTGGTTTGGCCTGAATTTGGATTAATGATCGGGGTGCTTTCCAACTGGCTGAGCGTATAGTCCACCGATTCTTGTATCGGTATTACTGTATACAGGCAGTTTAAGTTTTCGGCCAGATGCCGGGCCAAATTTTTGGTGGTCTGGGAGTTGTATTTACTAGGCATATTTACCAATAGCAGATTTTCTGGACCCAGTGCATTTGCATAGAGGGCAGCATTAAGAGCAGAATCAATGCCGCCGGAGATACCAATAACTACTTTTTTCAAACCAATAGAAGAAGAAAATTTTTCAATGCCATATTTAAGGGATTGGTAAATATAACCTGCTTCTTGATTAGCTGGTACCTGTTCGGTAACGCCACGAAAGGTCTCAGAGGTTAAATTTAGTTCAAATATCTCTGAACTCTGTTTAAATGGTTCGGCACAATGATAGATCACCGTACCGTTTTTATCATAGGCGGTACTGGAACCATCAAAGGTATAAATGGTTTTGCCATTGTTCTGGATACCTACGTTATTTACATAGATTATTGGAACCCCAGATTGCTTGGCTAAGCGGGAGAAAATCCGGTTTCTTTTTTCGTTTTTTCCCAGGGTAAAGGGGGAACAGGAGATATTAATAAACATATCCAGTGGTTTTTTTTCGGCCAGGGTTGCCATGGGCTTTAGCGCATAAAAATCTTCACTCCACCCATCTTCACACAGCATACAACCCAAGGCTAAGTTTTGTCCCTTTAGGTTAAGATAAACCGGCTCTAATAGCTCTGCTGGAGCTTTGCTGTATTCCTGGGCTAATTTCCGTAGGCTGTAAAAATGCCGTTCATCATCGAATTGCCGGTAGTTAGGCTGTAGGGTTTTAATTCGAAAGGGATAAGGAAAATTTTCCTCGCCCAGAAGTTTGCCGTTTTGGGCCACAAAAAAGCCATTATATTTGCGAACTCTACCGTCGTCACCCTTTTTACCCCAGTCTATGCCCACATTGCCAAAGAGCACGGTTAAGCCCTGAGAAGCCTTAATCACATCTTGGCCGTAGCTTTCACAATCCCGTAAAAAGGCTGGTTGTTCCCAGGTATCCCCCAATAAGTAGCCAGAAATACACATTTCCGGTAGGATTACCAGATCAACCTGGGCATGGCGGGCTTCATCCATCATCTTTAATATGGTTGCTGTATTGATGTCGGGATGTCCCGGTATTATTTCCATCTGGCCCATCATAATTTTTATCTTCATGCCATCGCCTCTTCTGATGTTTTCCATTCTATCGTTTGCCTTATAAACATAAAGAATGCCCGGTACATGTTGGTACGGGCATTAGGCAGCATCAATTCCGATTAAAAAAATAGGTATTTGCAGGGTTGTTTTAAAGTTTCGTAAATACCGATCGGTTTTTTCAAAGGTCATGGCCCCGCTCCAATTTTGACCAAAGGTTTTTCTCATTTGTTTTTGGAAGTTATGGGTGGTTACCACAAAAATACCCATATCAATTTTATCGGAATTGTGTACGGGAGACAACTGAAATTTTAACAGATTATGCCCTGTTAATGACGCATGTCGGAAGCCAATCTCTAGGCCAATGTTGTTTTTTACCAGCTCAATCTTATCAAAGGGGTTAACTGGTTCGTGAAAAAGCGAGGGGTTATTTTGCCAGCCGTTATTTTTAAAAAGCTCCTTTAATAAGTGGTTATAGTAAATCCGAGAGAGGGAAGGAATGTCATTGGTTGATTGCAACAAGAGATTATCGATCTCATTTGCAAAATCATCCGCCATTATATCGTGGGCCGACCGGTAATAATGCTTTTGTAAAGCTATTTTCATCGCCCTCACCGACCTTTTGTTTAGTATTAACTATAACTTCTGCGAACTTTCTCTATTTCCTGCCTATAAGGGGTCAGGCCTTGAATTATTCAAGGCCTGACCCCCAATATTACCCATTCATGTCTTTATTAATTCCTTCAACTTTCTTATGCAGCTCAGTGGTGGTGCGCAGGTTTTTCTCCGTGATTTTTTTTTCTATCTCTTGAAGTTCCTTAAATAACTTTTTATCGGAGGTCACATGTATTTGGTATTCATCGTTGATTTCTGACATCTTGCTATGAACTTCTTTTTTTATTGAATCGAGCCTTAGTCGATCAAAGCCACTGACTTTGATGCCGGTTGAGATATTTTTATCAATAACAACTGCGGTGGAGGCTTCTACACCTTTAACTGTTAAAGCGGCTTTTTTAGCTTTTTCAGCCAGTTCCGGTTCGATTTGTACGGATTTTTCCTTTTTAGCTGATTTCTGTTCCGGCTTTTTAGTGGATTGCATCTGACAGCCCAGGGAAAGAATCATCATTCCCAATAGGACGAAAGTGAAGACTTTTTTCATTTGATCACCTTTTCTATCTATCCTTTAGGTTTTACAATAAGTGCAGCCATAAAACCAAAAATAATGGCGGCAGAAATGCCTGCACTGGTCACTTCAAATATGCCGGTTATAATGCCTACAAGTCCAGTGGCTTCAGCCTCAGCCATGGCCCCGTGGACTAATGAGTTGCCGAAACTGGTGATAGGAACGGTAGCACCGGCACCGGCAAAATCAATTAAAGGCTCATAGAGACCTAAACCGTCTAAAATTGCACCAGCCACCACTAATAGGCTCATGGTGTGAGCAGGGGTCAATTTTCCTATATCCATCAGTAACTGTCCCACTACACAAATCAAGCCACCTACCACAAAGGCCCAAAAATACCCTTCCATTTGTAATACCCCCTAAACATTCAGCTCCAGAGAAACAGCATGGGCGATACAGGGAATGCTTTCCTTCTGCTGGTAAGATAACGGCGAAAGCAGGGCACCAGTAGCAACAATTAATACCTTTTTTAATTCACCCTTTTTCATCCGATTTAAAATGTGTCCATAAGTGACAACAGCTGAACAACCACAACCGCTGCCCCCGGCGATCACTGGTTGATCTTTACTGTAGATCAGCAGGCCGCAATCAGTAAAAATTTTCTCTGGTATTTTTAGTCCATGTTTTATTAACAAATCACGGGCGATGGTATGCCCTATCTGTCCCAGATCTCCGGTGGCAATTAAATCGTATTCCTGGGGGGATATGCCAAGATCCCTCAAGTGTGCTGTAATGGTATCGACCGCTGCCGGGGCCATGGCAGCACCCATATTAAAGGGATCACTTAGACCCATATCAACGACTCTGCCGATGGTAGCGGAAGTCACCCTGGGCCCATCTCCCTGGTGACTCAATAAGGCTGCGCCGGACCCTGTTACAGTCCACTGGGCGGTGGGAGGTCTTTGACTCCCATATTCCGTTGGGTAGCGAAATTGTTTTTCCACTGCGGCGTTATGGCTGCCAGTACCACAGAGCAAATATTTGGCTGCATTGCTTTCGATTAGCAGGGAACCTAGGGCCAGTCCTTCCATTGAGGTAGAGCAGGCACCAAATAAGCCTAGATAGGGGACGGCCAAACTACGGGCTGCAAAGCTGCAGGAAATAATTTGGTTTAATAAATCACCGCCTAGGAAAAACTGAATATCCTGCTTTTGCAGTCCGGATTTTTTTACGGCAATTTCACAAGCCTCTTCCATCATTTTTTTTTCAGCCTTTTCATAGCTGTCCTGTCCCACCCATAGGTCACCGTGAATTAAGTCATAATCATTGGCCAAAGGACCGTTGCCCTCGAAAGGACCTACCACAGTACCAGTAGCCAGTATAGCGGGTTTATTGGGGAATACCCAGGTTTGATGGCCCTTTAACATTAACCCACCCCCAATGCTTTCAATGAGGTTTTAATTAGTGCCACGATAAATGCTGCAAAGACGCCAAAAACAATAACAGATCCGGCTAATTTAAACATGTTTCCCCCCACACCGAGGACCAGTCCCTCCGTGCGGTGCTCGATGGCGGCGGAGGCGATGGAATTGGCAAAGCCTGTTACCGGCACAGCGGTACCGGCACCTGCCCATTGAGCAATATGATCATAGATTCCCAGGGAGGTAAGAATAACAGATAGTAAGATTAAAACAGCAGCAGTGGGGCCTCCGGCAGTTTTCTCTGTAAAATCAAAATTCCAGATAAAGATATCCTGGATTCCCTGACCAACTAAACAGATTAGTCCCCCCACCAGGAAGGCCCTCAATACGTTGGTCAGTACCGGGCGTTTTGGCTCCCTTGCTTTAGCAAAGGCTTGATATTCCTGTTGGGTGGGGGTTAATTTTTTCTTCTTTTTATTTGACATGTATTTTCACCCCTTACCTTTTAAGCAAAGGCTTTAATTCCGAAATGATTTGATCCAGTTCTGCTGCACACTGGCTATAGTTTTTTTTGGCAGAGGCCGCCTTCGTACCGAGGGCATACAGTTCACAGTCAGCCTGGCATTTCTTGAGAGTAGCATAAACCAAGTCCTTCGTTTTGGGTTGTGGCACTTGGGCGGCATCATCAAATAAATCTAAATAGAGTTGCCCCAAGGAGTCCACCTGGGCAATAAATACATTTTCCGGTGCAACTCCCGCTTTCTCTAGTTCTGTATGCAGCCAGTTTCGATTGAGGCCCATTGCTGTAAGGGGTTCATCCATGACAACCCCGTCTAGCATCACCGTTTGAGGTACACTTTCATGGTTAACTTGCAAACCAATCGTAGAGGCAGTGACCGGTTGGTTTCCCTTTTTCAAAAGTACGCTGACATCTCCACTTGGTTCCAACATGGCAAACTCCACATCGGCAACTTTAAAAGCATTATTTCTGCGCAGATGACTAAGTAGATCTTCAGGGGTGAAACGAACCTCTTTAAGTTTATCTTCCAATACCTTGCCGTGATTGATCAGGATCGTTTCTTTGCCCAACAAAATATCTCGGACTGTTTTGTATTTAAGGGCCAGCCAAAAAAGAAAAATCGGTAACAATATCCATACAGCCAGTGCCGCTAAACCATTTATCAAACCATTGGTAAGATTAAGGGAAGTAGCAGCAGCAAGTACACCAATGACAATGGCGGTTATTCGATCAAAAAAAGTGAGATGGGAAGTCTGCCTTTTGCCCATGATCCGAACAACTAGCAGAGTTAAGGCAAAGATCCCCAGGGAGCGAAGTCCTATGATTAACCAATCTGGCATGATTCAATTCCCCTTATCGGTTTTTATAAACCCTTGTACTGTGGTTCCTCAAATTCAAGTATTTTTACTCTATTTTCAAGTCTTTCAATAATTTCATGGATGCGCTGGGAATTATTTTGCAGCAACTTTATATTCGCTTCGTCTTGTTCGATACGATGAAATACCTCTAAGGTTGCCTGGGTTCCCTTTAAACTGGCAAGGGTTTGCTTTACCTGGGCAGCTACGGTCACTTCAATCACCCCACCTAAATATCTTTCGTAATGGAGGCAGTTTATATACAAAAACCGGATCCAGGACCCGGTTTTTGTATATTAAAAGCCTTTGTATTGTGGTTCTTCCTGTTCGATTTGTTGCACCCTTGGTTCTAGGCTGTCTATAATTGATTGGGTTTGTTGGGCCGCCTGGGTATACAAATCCTTAGCCTGCTGATTTTGGGTGTTGAGAGCAAAGGACTCGAAATTTGATTGGGCACTTTTTAAGCTGGCAAAGGTTTGTTTTACTTGTGAAGCTACTGTCATGTCAAATTCCTCCTTTCAATATTCTGAGTTTAAGTTGCCCGATAAAAAAACGATCTATTCTCCTGAGGCAAATAATAATTTGTATAAATTAATTATTTTTAGGGATAATTAAAGAGGATTGACATTTACATTGGGGTGTTCTTAGTTGATTCTTGTTATGATACGAACTTTAATTTTATTTACCCTAGTGGTAGTTGCTCTGCGGATTATGGGTAAAAGGCAAATTGGTAAACTTCAACCATATGAATTGGTCATTATTATTATGTTGGCAGAGTTGGCCTCTTTACCAATGGCTGATAACCGATTTCCGCTGGTAATTGGCATTATAGCCATCATCACCTTGGCATTTTTAGAGGTGCTTATTTCTTATACATTATTAAAAAGTCAGAGACTTCGTGGGTTCATCTGCGGCGGACCAAGTATTTTAATTGAAAATGGCAAAGTCATGGAACAAGAGCTATATAAATTGCGTTACAACATAAATGATTTATTGGAACAATTAAGGACAAAAAATTTTCCCGATATTGCCGACGTGGAATTCGCGATCCTGGAAACAAGCGGAGAGATCAGTGTTATTCCAAAATCCCAAAAAAGACCAATTAACCCTGCGGATCTTAATATTCCTACGGATTACGAGGGAATACCCATCTCTTTAATTATTGATGGTTATGTTATTGTACATAATCTTGATAAAATAAATCTTTCTGAACAATGGTTAAGCAGTGAACTTAGTAAATTTGGTATTCATGACCTAAAGCAGGTACTATTAGCAAGTTTAGATACCCAGGGCAATTTGTTTTATCAGCTCAAGAATCAAAGGGCCTAGAACTTTTTTGGATGTGAGGTAGGGCATGAAGCAATTAATTATATTATCGATTGCAGTTGCTTTGGCAATTGGCTTAGGTTTGTGGGTTAACCATTCATTGGAGGTTGCGTCTCAGGATTTATGCCAGAGCATTCAAGTGTTGACAAAGGAAGTTGAACGGGGTAACTGGCAGGAAGCCTCTGGAAAGGTGGAGCATTTGGAAAAACAGTGGCAGGAGATTGGATCTTGGTGGCCAGTGGTATTGGATCATCAGGAAATCGATAATATAGAATTTTCCTTGGCTAAATTAAAAGAGTATGTTGCAGCAAAAAATAGGGCTCTATCGATGGGAAGTCTTTCGGAGTTAAAACTAATGATCCTGCACCTACCAGAGAAGGAGACGGTCAATCTTAAAAACATACTGTAAATGTAAGAGGGGTCAGGCTTTGAATCATTCACTTATTTGCAGCAATGCTGATAAGTGAATGATTCAAAGCCTGACCCCTTGGTGTTACCTTTTGACTACAGCAGGTACATGGTTGCCAACAAACCTGTAATAGTCATAACGATGGTGTATGGCAGAGCCAGTTTTACCATTTCCATGTAAGACAGGCGAATCAGCGGAGCAAGGGCAGAGGTTAACAGGAACAGGAACGCCGCCTGACCGTTTGGTGTAGCAACGGAGGGGATGTTTGTACCCATGTTAATTGAAACCGCCATCTTTTGGTAATGATCCAGCGCAATGCCGCCAGCCTCAAAGGCCTTTTGTGTTTCAGTCATATATATCGTAGCAACAAATACGTTGTCACTGATTGCAGAAAGAACACCGTTTGCCGCAAAGAAAGCAACAAGTTGATTCTGTCCGTCCATATTCAGTACCCACTGAATGATCGGCGTAAACAGATGCTGGTCATGAATAACCGCAACAATGGAGAAAAATACGATCAGCAGTGCTGTAAAGGGCAGTGCTTCTTCAAAGGCATGACCGATGCGCCCTTCTTCAATAACCCCGTTGAAAGCTGTAAGCAGGATAATAATCATTAAACCAATAATACCGACTTCTGCCAAGTGAAGTGCCAGGGAGAAAATTAGCACAACGCCGGCTATCGCCATAATAATTAGGCGTACACGCTCGCGATTATCCATCGCAGCTTCTTTGGCTTTTACGTCATCTTCCATAACCTTTCGAACAGAATCAGGAAGCTGATAGCCATAGCCCCAAAACTTGGTGATTTCAAGAAGCATGGAGGTAAGAAGACCTACGATCAGTACCGGAATGGAAACAGAGGCGCAATTTAAAAAGAAATTAACAAAGTCCCATTTCATAATGGTGCCGATCAGTAGGTTCTGCGGTTCACCAACCAGTGTTGTTGCTCCGCCCAGCGCAGTACCCACCGCACCATGCATCATCAGATTGCGTAGAAAACCACGGAATTGGTCCAGGTCTCCCTGATATTTGGCATCAATAATATGGTCGTTATTAACATCATACTTTTCGCCTTTTTCGATGGCAGCAAACTTGTGGAAGATACTGTAGAACCCATAGGACACGGCGATAATCACTGCCGTTACGGTTAGCGCATCCAGAAAAGCGGAAAGAACGGCACCCATAATAGAGAACAGGAATGCAAGGGCGACTTTAGAGCGTACCTTGGTAAGGATCTTGGAAAACAGGTACACAAGACCGTCTTTCATAAAATAGATCCCGGCAACCATGAACATTAGAAGCAGAATAACCGGGAGGTTCAATTGAACTTCGTGATAGATCGATTGTGGATTAGTAAGCCCGATCACTACGGCTTCGACGGCAAGAAGTCCACCTGCAGGGAGCGGATAACATTTTAGTGCCATGGCAAGGGTAAAAATAAATTCGGCAATCAATACCCAACCGGTAACGTACTTACCGACGGTAAACAATAAAATAGGGTTCAACACCAGAAAAGCGAGAATAGTTGTTTTGTACCAGTTCGGAGCGTCACCCAGAAAATTTGCTTTGAATGCTCCTCCGAAACCCAGCCGTTTCACTTGTCCGAGACCCTTCTGTTCCATACGACATACCTCCAAAATGTGAAATTCTAATTGATCTTTTTTCTCTTAAAAAACACTTAAGTTTGGGCTGCCCTTGAAAAACTTCCAAACAAGAAAAGGGCAGCCCTAATAAGAGCTACCCCCCCCGTTAGCAAAATCCTTGCACAGAAAAAACTGTACAACACGTTTAAACAATGTTTAATTATCTTAGAGTATAACAAAAACAAAAACGGTTGTCTAGGAAAAAAACAAAAAGATTAGATTAACGGTAAATTACTGCTGTTATTAAGAATTGTCAATAAAATGTTGTCACCTGTGTAGAATATGTAGGTCTGAAAAGTCTCCTTCTTTTGTTATTCATACATAATATTGACAAATGTATTGAGCCTAACTATATTATTTATTGGGAATGTTTTACCCTAAATCAGTGGAGGAGGTAAAAAAATGACGCAACAGGTCAACCACGAGGTACATGAGTTTCAAGCCGAGGTTAAACAGCTTCTCAACATTGTCATTCATTCCCTTTATACGGATAGGGAAATTTTTCTGCGGGAGCTTATCTCCAATGCCGCGGATGCCTTGGAAAAAATTCGTTACCGTAAAATAACGGATAAAGAAATAAGAAATGGTGAATTGCCGCTGGAAATATCCATTAAATTAGACGATCAAGGGCATACCTTGACCATCGAAGATAGTGGTATCGGTATGACACGGCAGGAGTTAATTGAAAATTTGGGGACCATTGCTCATTCTGGATCAAAGGCCTTTATCAAATACCTTGCCGAAGGGGAGCAAAGGGATATCAACCTGATTGGCCAGTTTGGGGTAGGGTTCTATGCTGCCTTTATGGTGGCAGATCGGGTTACCGTAGAGACCCTTTCCTACCAACCTGATGCAGAGGGCACGATCTGGGAATCAGAAGGGATCGGAAGTTATACCATCCATACGAAAGAGGGGCTGCAACGAGGAACCAAGATAACCCTGCACCTCAAAGAGGATGCCCAGGAGTTTGCCAAAGAGGATGTCATCAAGAGGATTATCAAACAATATTCTGGCTTTGTGCCCTTTCCCATTACAGTAAACGGCGAAAAGGTTAATACGGTACAAGCCATCTGGACAAAAAATAAAAATGAAGTTACCGAGGAAGAGTATACGGAGTTTTACAAATATGTGGCCAATGCCTATGAGGAACCTTTATTAAAACTGCATTTTTCAGTGGATGCTCCCCTGACCATGAATGCCCTGTTGTTTTTCCCCAAGGATAATTTTGAACGCTTTGGCTTTGGGCGCCTGGAACCGGGTGTTCATCTATATTGTAGGAAGGTTCTTATTCAACAACAGGCCAAGGATATTTTACCGGAGTGGTTGCGTTTTGTCAGGGGCGTGGTGGATAGTGAGGAAATCCCTTTAAATATTTCCAGAGAAACCATGCAGGATAGTGCCCTGATGGCAAAGCTTAGTAAAATTCTTACCGGACGCATTATTAAGTTTTTAAACCAACAGGCTAAAACAGAACCAGAAAGATACAAGGACTTCTGGCAAAACTTTGGTATGTTTATCCGTGAAGGGGCAACCACGGATTATACCCATCGCAAGGAATTGGTCAAGCTTTTAAGATTTGGTTCATCGAAGGCAGAGGAAGGTCAGTTGGTCTCCCTGCAGCAATATATAGACAGGATGAAAGAAGATCAAAACAGTATCTACTTCATCAATGGTCCCACCAAAGAGGTAATTGAAGCCAGTCCCTATCTGGAAGCCTTCCGCCACCGGGACATTGAAGTCCTTTACACCCATGAGGCGGTGGAGGATTATGTATTAAGCCAATTGGGCGAATATGAAGGAAAAAAGCTTTGTTCACTGGATTCAGCAGACCTTGAATTGCCCGAAGCTGAGCAACAGGGGGAGTCCCTTGAAGCTGATCAAATCGAAGCCCTAAGCCAGTGGTTAAAGGACGTACTGGGGGAAAAGGTTCGTGAAGTCAAAGGGTCAAAACGTCTTTCAGATAGCCCCGCCATTGTTTTAAATGCTGACCAATTTACCAGCAGCATGCACAGAATGATGCAAATGGCAAATCAGGATTTAAATACGGTCGGACCCAAGGTTTTAGAAATTAACCCCTATCACCCCATGATCCAACGGTTAAGCAATCTCAAACAGCAGGATGAAAATTTTGCTAAAATGGCTGCGGAGCAACTATTTGACAATGCTCTAATTTCTGCTGGCTTGATTGTCGACCCCCGGGGGATTGTACAAAGAATGAATAAGATATTGGAAAGAGCATTGCAGTAATTGAATGGATAACCCCTGTAGGGTCAGTATCTACAGGGGTTTTTGTTTTGTGTAAAATGGTTAGCGATCACTTAAGGGACCTTTAAATAGCTACTGCCCACCTTGGGAACCCTGTTCTTCGCCTTCTTTGCCCTTCTCGTCGCCACCCTCACCCTGTTCGATTTTTTTAATTTCTCCGTCTACTTCCACTTCCATCACTTTACCGTCCTGGGTGACGATTTTTACCTTGGTTTTCTTTCCTTGGCCGCCTTTATCACCTTTACTACCTTGACCGGCTTCCTTATCTGAGCCGCTACCCTCGGAGGATTCGGAAGACCCTTGTTGTTCTTGGTTTTGCTCTTGTTCTTGCTGCCCGGCCTGTTCTTCCTGGGCTTTTTTCTCTTCTTTTTTCAGATCACCCCAGCGGGCCAACAGGAGGTGAGATTGTTCCTTATCGATTAAGCGTACGGGTATGATTTTGGCTGGGATATCAAAATTGCCATTTGGAATAATGGTATCATTATTCCAATTACCCTTTTTTGCCAGGTCTAAGGCTGCATCCAACGTAAAATTGGCTAACTGCTCTGGCATGATATCAATTTCGGCATCATGATCTCCTTTGAGCAGTGCCTCGGATGTCTTCTGATCAGCACCCACACCAATGGTTATGACGGTGTTGGCTTTATTCTCAGCCTTTAAGGCCTTAACAGCGGCTTCCGCCAAACGATCGTCTGTGGCGATAATGGCATCGATGGAACCCTCTTGGAGGGTATTCATTACGGTCATTTGGGCCAGTTCGGGGTCACCCTCAGGGTGTTCCTGAACGGTAACCTTTTCTACATTTTTGCTTTGTTCCAAGACCCCCCGGGCACTGTCAGCAATGAGCTTGGCCACAGGGTCCAGGGGATCGCCCTTGATGACAAGAATTTTGACATTGGATTTTATTGCTGGTTGGTCTTGCTGTTGGGAATTTTCACCTGCCTGTTGTCCCTGGCTCTGCCCTTGGGTATTTTGGGCGGAACCATTTACCTGGTTTAAAATGAATTTAGCCTGTAATTCACCAACCCGGGTATGATCGGCAGCTACATAACCATCCAGTGGTGCATTATAGGGGAGTGTTTCCAAGCCAATGACCTTGATCTTAGCTTGGACAATCTTGTCTACCAGTTTGGCACCCTCTTTGGGATCAACAGTTTGCAGGATGATTGCCTGGACCTTTTGTTGGATTAATTTATCAACATCCTTTTCCTGTTGGGAGGGGTCCATCTTAGCATCCAGCCAGGTTAGTTGAATTTTTTCCTTTTTACTGCGATCCTCCATAAATTTCTTAATAATTTTGTTGCCGTCAAACTCCATGGAGGCTAAACTGACTCCGATTTTAATTTTTTTCTGGGTTTCCGGCTTTGGTTGTGGTTCCTTACCGGGACAACCGGAAATAAAAACAAGAGATAGTATGAGCATAAATAAGATCACGGATTTGCTTGTTTTATCCTTCATTGCAGCACCTCTGCTTGTGTATTCTTACATCTATTATGACTTAAAAGAAAGGAAATATTAGCTGAACTTCAATAATTAAAAATAATTAAAGTTTATATCCGTAACAATATGGTCTGGGAGTTAAAATATTGATAGAATTAAAAAGGTGCGAATAACATTTCAGGAGGATCACGATGCAATTTAGTTTTCACTGTCCAACCAAAATATTTGCCGGATCTGAATGCGTTGATCGAAACAGTGGGCAATTGGCAGCCTTGGGCAATAAGGCCTTGATTGTAACAGGGGGAAGTTCCTCCAAAAAAAATGGCTCTTTGGCCGATGTGATCACCGCCCTTAAAAAAGAGGGTATCCAATATGAAATATTTGATGAAGTAGAAGAAAACCCCGGCCTTGCCACGGTGTTCCGGGGCGGGCAAAGGGCGAAGGAAATGGCTGCCGACTTTATTGTAGGTATTGGGGGAGGCAGTCCCCTGGATGCTGCAAAGGCAGTGGCGGTATTGGCGGTTAACGAGATCCGTCCGGAGGAGTTGCTAGAAAGAAATTGGTCTGTCAAAGCCCTGCCGTTCGTGGCCATACCCACCACCGCCGGTACCGGCAGTGAGGTAACACCCTATGCTGTTCTTACAGTGGATACTGCTGAGACAAAGATATCTATCGCCGGCGAAGATTTATTTGCGAAGCTGACCTTTTTGGATGGCAGATACATGTTAAAGCTTAACTGGCAAATCACTGCTAATACGGCGGTTGATGCACTTTCCCATAGTATTGAAGGTTATTTAAATAAGCGAGCCACAGTGTTATCCGATATGTTGGCATTAGAAAGTATTGGTATGCTGGGTAAGCTGCTCCAAACCATGGAACCGGATCATATTTCTCTGGCGCAGCGGGAGGAACTTCTTTATGCCTCGATGTTGGCTGGTATAGTCATTGCCCAAACCGGAACCAATATTGTTCATGCCATGGGTTACCCCTTAACTTATTACAAAAACCTACCCCATGGTTTGGCCAATGGCATGGTACTGAAAGCAGCACTGGACTTTATAGAACAGGATTGTCCGGAAAGGGTTGGTCAGGTGGTAAAGGCAATGGGATGCCATAACCTTTCGGAGGTAGGGGAACTTCTAACAAGGGTGCTGCCCAATGTCGACTTGAAACTTACCCGTGCAGAACAGAAAAACTTTGTTGGTAAAATCATGAAAACGAAAAATCTAGTGAATTCTGCAAAAATTCCGGAGGAAAAGGATATCGATGAGATATTTAAATTAAGTAATCTGGCAGATGGTTAAGAGAAGCAAAAAGGAATCCTGCATCACCTTCTAAGGTGATAGAGGATTCCTTTTTGCTTGTTTTCTGAAAAAATTTATCCTATGTCAGTTTTAAGATACGGGCTGCATTTTTGTACATAACCTTTTCCCGGACTTCAGCGGTAAAGGGTAGTTTTTCGTAGCTTTTGATAGCGTCTTTGAAATTGATAAAGGGGTGGGCACTGGCAAAGAGTAATTTATCGCTAATAATAGTGTTCGCTCCCTGTACATAAAATTCGGACATAGGGAAGAATTCGTATTCAGACATGTCGAAATACACGTTGTTGTTTCTTTGGGCCACAGTAATCATCTCATTGACCCAGGGGTAGGCTCCGTGGCTGACAATAATGGTCAGTTCTGGGAAATCCCGAGCAACAAAATCAATATACCGGGGGGCTACATGATCAATGACTGCATCAGGCACAAGGGAGGCGGGGCCAGTGGTGATGACAATCGGAATGTCTAATTCACAACACTTAGCATAGATGGGATAATATTTGGCATCATTTACATAAATTTTAGCCAGATAAGGGTCGATGGAGGCTCCTTTTAAGCCTAGCTCCTGTACCGAACGATTAAGCTCCCGAATGGCGGCCATGCCTTTATGGGGATCTAGCCCGGCAAAACCAATAAATTTATCAGGAAATTGATGAACCATATTGGCTACGCCATCATTGCTCCCTTTCCATTGATAGGTGGTTTCGGCATCTCTGCCGAGGATAACCGACTTGTCAACGCCATTTTCATTTAATTCCTCGACAATTTCTTCTAATGCCTGGGTCTTTGTATTCGAGAACCCAATGGAATCGCACAGGGCTTTAAACATTTTGCTCTCTCCAATGGCCATAACATCCGGGGTATTGGGTCTAAAACGAAAATCGATTATTTTCATGATTTGAGTCTCCTTTCGATCGTGTTTTTTAACCATGTGTAAGTACTCACAGGAACATAAGGACAGGGAAGGGTAAGAGCTATTTGCTAAAGGTGGCCGGGAGATGTTATGATGTCCGTACCACATCTTGCTATTTATCATATATCTGACAAAAAAAATAAGCAATAGTTTTATACTTTTTGAAAGTAAAAAAGGATAAAGATTCACAAGTGTCGAAAATTCAAGAAAATTGGGCAGGAGCGTGAATTTAGTGGCGTTAAACAGCAGTAACCCCGTACCCTTGCATATACAATTAAAGGAAATTTTATTAAAGGACATTACCCAAGGCATTTATGAGGAAAAAATACCCAGTGAAAGAGAGCTAATGGACCAATATTCGGTAAGCCGTACTACTGTGCGAGAAGCAGTAGCTTCATTGGTTCGCGAAGGGGTATTAGAAAAGATTCACGGGAAAGGTACCTTTATCAATCGTTCCCATCCCATTAATGAATGGTTAGGGTATTTAAGCAGCTTTACAGAAACGATCAACCGAATGGGTATGAAACCAGGTGCTAAATTGCTATCTCAAGGAGTAGGCTCTAACGAGGAAATAGCAGAAACTCTCTGTGTGGAAGAATATTATTACATCAAACGGTTAAGATTTGCAGATGACGAACCGGTAGCCATCGAGAGACATTACTATCCTTTAAAAATAGGTTTAATCTTAAAAAAATATGACCTAAACCAAATTGCTTTATATGAGAAATTGGAATCAGAAGGAGTTAGTTTATCAAACGCAGAGCAGAGGATCCTGGCAGAGAGACCGAGTACAGAAGATGCCGCTCTATTGGAGATACCGGACAATGCTTGTATATTAGTTGCACAAAGGGTGATAACGGACACTTTGGGTAACCCCGTAGAATACTATCACAGTTTTTATCGTGCGGATAAATATGCTTTTAGTTTAAAAATGTCCAGAGGCATGCGGACCGTTTAGCCGAAGACTTGTGACGAAAATTATTTGTCAAGGAAACCTGTTTCTCCTGAATATTTGGTGAGGCAGGTTTTTTTGGCAAAAAAAATGCAATGCAGCTTACAAAATCAACAAAAAAAGCATTGCAATTTTAAGGAGATTGTAATATATTTTACTTAACTGGTACGTACGTGATGACGTTATAACATCGCTATATACCGTTTAACAATTGTGTTAGTAATCACAGGAACAAGGACTCTAGGGATTTTGAAAGGAGGGGCAAGGCGAGGTAAGGGAAAAGGCATTATAAGAATTCATTCAATGTCGTTATGTGAAATGATGATCAATTTAGTCCCTAAACAATTTAGCTTTTTACAAAAAACCACAGCTTTGGATCCCAATTAATTAGCAAGAATATTTGAATAAGATTAGGGGGAAATTTCATGGCGGACAAGACGATGATGCGCCGAGTCGTAAAGGCCAGTATCATTGGGGCTACAATCGAGTGGTACGACTTCTTTTTATACGGAGTAATAGCCGGAATTGTTTTTAACAAATTGTATTTTCCTTCGCATGACCCAGTGGTTTCCACCATGCTGGCCTATGCAACCTTTGCTGTTGGCTTTATTACCCGTCCCCTGGGTGGTGTGATATTTGGTCATTTTGGAGACAAGATCGGCCGTAAGAGTATGTTGGTGTTGACCTTAATGATTATGGGGGGTGCCACCGTATTAATTGGTTTTATACCCACCTATGAACAAATTGGTATTTGGGCACCCATCCTCTTATTAACCATGAGGATATTTCAAGGTATCGGTTTAGGCGGTGAATGGGGTGGTGCGGTGTTGATGACCTTTGAAACTGCACCGGAGTCCGAACGGGGCTATTATGCTAGCTTACCGCAAATGGGACTGGCCATCGGCTTGACTCTGGCTTCCGGTGTTGTAGGTGGGTTATCCTTTATGTTGAGCGATGCCCAGTTTATGGCTTGGGGCTGGCGGGTTGCCTTCATCCTTAGTATTTTATTAGTATTTGTTGGCATGTACATTCGTCTGCATATTATGGAGAGCCCGGAATTTCAAAAGGTTAAAAATGAAAATGCCGAAGTTAAGATTCCCATTGTTGAAGTGTTGAAAAATTATACTGGTAACGTAATGGCTGGCATGGGTGCTCGCTATATTGATGGTGTTGTCTTTAACGTTTTTGCTGTATTTTCAATCAGCTATCTTACGTCACACCTTAACGTTAACCGCACCGATGCCCTCATGGGTGTAATGGTGGCAGCACTGGTTATGTGTATCTTCATTCCTTATTTTGGACGTCTCTCAGACCGCATGGGTAGAACCACACTTTACTTATACGGCAGCTTAATCGTTGGTTTTTCAGCTTTCCCAGCCTTTTGGTTAATGAATGCAAGTGGTGGCAGCACAACAATAATCTGGTTATCCATCATCATACCCTTTGGTATCTTTTACGCGATGGTCTATGGGCCGGAGGCTGCATTGTTCTCCGATTTGTTTGATGCTAAGGTGCGCTATACAGGTATTTCCTTCGTTTACCAATTTTCCGGTATCTTTGCCAGTGGTCTAACTCCGATCATTGCCACAGCACTATTAGCCTATGGCAATATTTACTGGCTCTGTGCCTACGTTGCCTTCGCTGGTGTAATCAGTGCTTACTCCGCCTATTGGCTGCGTTGTAAACAAGCCAATGAAAAGGCCCAGCAAGCGCTTGACAGCAATACAAATGTTGCGTAATTTAACGGGATTTAACAATTAAGAAGCAAAAAGACAGAAAAGCTAGTTGACAAAAAGAAAATACAAGGTTAGTATAAAAACAACTGGTAGTGACGTCACGACGAATATGTCTGTTGCGTCATTACCCAAGTGATTGAAATATCATGTACAAATGTACGGGACAATAAGGAGGTATGAGCATGAGTTGTTGTTGTAACGTATTATCACCTCATGAACAAAGAATTCAAGATGAAATGCTGGGTAAAGATGATTTTAAAAAAGGCAGAGAGAGAATTTATAAAATTTTAGAAAGCTTCAACACCTTGCGTCCTATTATAGATATTGAAAGGGCCAAATATTTCACCGCATCCATGCAGAAAACCGAAGGTGAACCCTTAGTTTTAAGATGGTCCAAGGCTTTAATGCACATTGCTGAAAATATGACTGTTTATATCGATGACAATAACTTGCTGGTCGGCAGAGGTGGTCAACCCGGTCGCTATGGGATGCTCTTCCCTGAGTTAGATGGTGATTTTCTTGATATCGCCATTGAACAATTGCCCAGCCGTGTTGAATCTCCCTTTAATATCTCCCAGGAAGATGCAGATATTGTAATTAATGAAATTGCTCCCTATTGGAAAGGTAAAACCTTCCATGAGGCATTGGCTCAGGCACTTCCCAAAGAGACCTTAAAAGTGACCTATGATCCTCAGGATCCTTTAAAATCCAGGTTTATCGTTAACGAAACTGCTTCTTTCCGCTCCTCTATTCAGTGGGTACACGATTATGAAAGAGTATTAAAGAGAGGTTTTAAAGGGATTAAAGAAGAGGCCCAGCAGAAATTGGCCGCCCTTGATGCCAATAGCCCAGTTGCCAATATGGAGAAAGCTCCTTACCTGCAAGCGATCATCAACGTTTGTGATGCCATTGTCCTTTGGGCGAACAGACATGCTAAGTTGGCTGCTGAATTAGCAGAAAAAGAAGCGGACGCCACCAGAAAACAAGAATTATTGGAAATTGCTGAAATTTGTCAGTGGGTTCCTGAAAACCCTGCCCGCAACTTCCGGGAAGCTGTGCAATCTCAATGGTTTACTCAAATGTTCTCTAGGATTGAGCAAAAGACCGGTACCATTATTTCGAACGGTCGGATGGATCAGTATTTCTACCCCTACTATAAGAAAGACCTTGAAGAAGGTCATATTACCGAAGAAAAAGCAGTCGAATTATTGGAATGCATGTGGGTAGCAATGGCCCAATTTATTGACTTGTATGTTTCCCCCACAGGTGGTGCCTTTAACGAAGGGTATGCCCACTGGGAAGCAGTAACCATTGGTGGGCAGATGCCAGATGGTCGTGATGCAACTAACGAATTAACCTATTTGTTCTTAAAATCCAAACAAGAATTTCCCTTAAACTATCCTGACTTGGCAGCACGTATCCATGCACGTTCCCCTGAACGCTATTTGCATGAAGTAGCTTTGACCATTAAAGAGGGTTCTGGTTTTCCCAAACTCATCAATGACGAAGAGGTTATACCATTATTACTTTCCAAGGGCGCAACCTTCGAAGAGGCCTTTGACTATGCAGCATCCGGTTGCTCTGAGGCCAGAATGCCCAATAGGGATACCTATACCAGTGGTTGTGCCTATGTAAACTTTGCCTCTGCTGTGGAAATGGTTATGTATAATGGTAAAACACGGCTCACTGGGGACGAACTAATTGGTCTAGAGACGGGTGATCCTAGAAACTTCAAGACCTGGGAAGAGTTTTGGCAGGCCTATACCGCTCAAACTACGAACTTCTTAAAACATGCATTTATTCAACAACATGTTATTATTAACCTGCGTCCCAAACACTTTGCCACTCCCTTGGGTTCCTCAATGCATGACCTGTGCATGGAGCATTGCTTAGATCTGCATACCCCGGTAATCCCCGGCGGCATTGATATGGGTTACTTTGAATTAATGGGTTATGGTACCGTAGTTGACTCTTTGATCGCTATTAAAAAGCTGGTCTTTGAAGATAAAAAGTTAACCATGGCTGAATTAATCGAGGCCTTAGAATGCAACTTCGAAGGTAAAGAAGCCATTAGACAAATGCTCGCCAATGCTCCTAAGTATGGTAATAACGAAACCTATGTGGATAGCCTGGCTAAGGAAGTAGATCGTCAAGCCCTTGAATTTACCAGAAAGTATTCCAAGGAGCTAGGTGTACACCTTGACCTGCGGCTGGTGCCCTTTACCTCCCACGTACCCTTTGGTAAGGTGGTAAGTGCAACTCCTAACGGCAGAAAAGCCTACACGCCACTGTCTGATGGATCTTCGGCATCCCACGGTGCAGATGTAAATGGGCCCACCGCAGTGCTGTTGTCCAACTACAACTCCAAGAACTACAACTATCGGGAACGGGCATCCAGACTGCTGAATATTAAGTTTACTCCTTCCTGCGTAGCAGGTGAGGAAGGTACTCAAAAACTGGTCTCCTTTATTCGAACCTGGTGTGACCTCAGACTATGGCACCTGCAGTTTAACATCGTAAATAAAGAAACCCTCCTAAAGGCCAAGCAAGATCCTGATAAGTACCGTGGCCTCATTGTAAGGGTTGCCGGGTACAGTGCTTACTTCTGTGATCTGTCCTCGGATTTACAAGATGATATTATTGCCAGAACCGAGCATGCCGACATGTAATTTATAATAATATGAATTGAAGTTGTAAGTCCTGCTTTGATAGCAGGACTTACAGCCATATTCAGTTAGGAGGCCGCTATGAGCGAAGCCAATGGTTATGATAAAAGTAAATACGGCTATATTTTTAACATCCAGCGATATTCCGTGCATGATGGTCCTGGCATTAGGACCATTGTGTTTTTAAAGGGTTGCCCTCTAAAATGTCAGTGGTGTGCCAACCCTGAATCCCAATTATTACAGCCAGAATTAGCCTTTAATAATAACAAATGCATTGGCACGAAGGATTGTCAGTACTGCTTTAAGGTCTGTGCCCAAGGTGCCATTAAGGAAAAAGAAAATAAAATCATGGTGGACAGAGAGGCCTGCAATCACTGCGGGGAGTGTGCGGAAGCTTGTCCAGCCAAGGCTTTAACGATGTATGGCAACTTGAAGAGTGTGCAAGAAGTTTTAGATATGGTAGAGCAGGATGGCAATTTCTACTCCCGGTCCGGCGGAGGAATAACCCTC
The DNA here is from genome assembly GCF_036763075.1 of Desulfotomaculum sp. 1211_IL3151. NCBI lineage: Bacteria > Bacillati > Bacillota > Clostridia > Eubacteriales > Desulfotomaculaceae > Desulfotomaculum > Desulfotomaculum sp. 1211_IL3151. Next base: position 25,736 of record NZ_JBAIYV010000063.1, read on the forward strand.
AGTGGTGGTGAACCAATCCTGCAATCGGATTTTGCCATTGGTCTATTAAAAGAAGCAAAAAGAAGAAGAATCAATACTGCCATTGAAACCTGTGGTTATGCAGACTGGACGAAGTTAGAAGAAGTATGTCAATATGTTGATACCCTATTATTTGATATAAAAAGTATGGATGCTGTCAAGCATAAACAATACACAGGTGTTAGCAATGATATTATTTTAGATAACTTTAAAAAGCTGTGTGAAGAATTTCCGGGCAAGAGTATTCTGGTAAGGACACCGGTCATTCCAGGGTTTAATGATACAGAGGCAGATATTTTAGCGATAATTAATTTTATTAAAGGAAATCCTAATGTAAAGTATGAATTGTTGGCTTACCATCGTTTAGGTGAACAGAAGTACTCCTATATCGGTAAAGAATATTTACTGCATGGGGTTACGCCTCTTCAGGAAGAACGTATCCTTGCTTTGAAAAAGCTGGCAAAAGAGAAAATGCAGGAGGTATAGTATGGCTGACCATAAAGTATTATTTCATGTATCTGACAACGAAATTTGGCCCGGAGTCCTAGCAAATATCACGAACTTTCTTAAAGATGTAGGGCCCCAGGAAGCCGAAGTGGAGGTAGTTGTCAATTCGGCAGCGGTGAATACCTTTTACCAAACAGAGGAAAAGAAGGAAATCTTAGCTAGGATGGCAGAGCTTAATGACGTTGGCGTAGTATTTAAGGCCTGCAGAAATTCCCTTCGGTCCTTTGACCTTGACGAAGGTCAAAGGCCAAATTTTGTCGAGGTAATTCCTGCGGGTATTACCGAGCTTGTAAAGAAACAGGCCGATGGCTTTGGCTATATCAGACCTTAGTAGTTACTTTTTAAGGGGTAGTGCAAATGACTACCCCTTAGCCTATGGGGGTATTTCACAAATAAGTGGTGATGAAAAATGCATGAATTGATTTATGCTTCTGTAATTGTTTTTATTGCCTCTGCCCTACAATCCATTACAGGATCAGGGTTTGCCATCATGGCAGGGCCTTTTCTATTGATTTTATATAATTCTCAGGAAAGTATCCAAGTCAGTATCCTGCTTTCCTTTTTAATAGCTGTCGTATTAACACCGAAAATAAAGCAGCATATTGATTACAGGATTTTAAAGCAACTCATCGTTGGGAGTATTTTTGGGGTTCCCATTGGGGTAGCATTCTTTGCCTATGCACCATTAGAAACCTTGAAAATCACCATAGCCATTGTTGTTTTGTCCCTTACCATGCTTTCTTTGTATAAATACTATCAGGAGTTTATTGTAAAGGGCACGAATCAATTAGCGATTGCAACGGATGCAAGTGACGTAGGAATGATCGATAAATCACCGGCCAATAGGCCAAACGATAGGACTTTTCTAGATGTAGTTCAAAAATGCCAGGAAATATTGGTGGGATTTTTTGCGGGAGCCTTAACTACCAGTGTTAATATGCCCGGTGTGCCTACTTCCCTGTACTTTAATCATGGTAATTTTAAAAATGAGGTTGTCCGAAGTACAACCCTTGGTTTCTTTATCGTTGTTTATATGACGGGAATGGCGATGCAATTTGTTACCGTGGGAGTAAGTCCACAGGTTTTTACTCTTTCGGGATATTTAATGCCATCCGTTATTCTGGGCATTATTGTTGGCAATCTGCTGTTTAAAAAAATAAATCGCAGCATGTTTCAACTGATGACAAATGCAATGTTATTATTGATGGGAATTTACATTTTAGTTAAATCATTATAAGGCAAGGCAAGATGATTGATATATATTGGTCCCCTGCTAATTAGAGGTATAATTTAGCAGGGGCCTTTGTGTTTTTTACAGTATTCAAATATTACAAGTTGATTTAAAATTCTTAATAAAAAAGTAACTTTTAGAAGGGAAAAGGATGTGAAACAGGGAACGTACATACTATCCTAGGACAAAAGTTGCAAATTATATTTTAATAACAGACAGGTTCGAGTTAGGAGGATCCGTATGAACTGGCTGGCACCCTCGGCTTTGGCGGGATTATTATGTACCTTAGTCTTAGTGTCCCTGTATTGGTATATTTATAGTCAAGAGCGGCAGAAATATCTGGCCATTTGGGCCATTGCCTGGACGATTTATGTATTTCGCTTAATCTATGATCTGTTTATTATCTATGCTAACATCCCCACCTATTACCTCCACGGGGATCAACTGCCCTGTATCCTAAGTGCCCTTTGTTTACTATGGGGTACCTATTCCTTTGTAGGACAGTCTATGAAAAAAGGCTGGGTCATATCCACAGCGTTTTTTAGTAGCTGGCTTATCCTCAGCCTTGTTTTAGAGTTATCCGTTTATTTAGTGGTTATACCAGCTTTTACTTTCATAGCAGTTTTATATTTTTGGAACGGATTTCTTTTCTTAAGTAAGAAACTGCCCGATGGGATTGGTAATGCCATTGTGGGTTGGGCTTTTATTATCTGGTCCCTTCATAAGATTTCTTATCCTTTGCTACAGTCCTTTATTCCTTACCCCTTTTGGCGTTATTTCCTGGCCTCGACCTTAGAGCTAACGGTGGCCGTGGGACTCCTAATGATTTATTTCCAAATGGTAAGAAATAACATAAAAATAAGTGAAGAAAGATTTCGTCTATTGGCAGAAAATGCTCATGATGTTATTTATCGGTTAAGACTGGGTCCTAATCCGAAATTTGATTATGTCAGCCCAGCTACCTTTAATATTACTGGCTATACCCCAGAGGAATATTATGGTGATCCAGACTTAGCCTTTAGGGTAGTTATCCCTGAGGAAAGGGATATATTTAATAATTATCTTCAGACACCGGACTTTACCAAACCACTGCTTTTACGTTGGCAGCATAAGAATGGTCGGGTTATTTGGGTTGAGCATCGCAATGTGCCTGTTTACCGGAAGGGGAGCTTAATCGCTATCGAAGGAATTGGCAGGGATATTACGGAGCTTAAGGAGGCAGAAAATCGACTAAGGGAAAAACAGCAAGAAATACAAAAATATGCTTGGAATTTGGAAAAAAGCAACAAGGAATTGGAACAGTTTGCCTATGTGGTTTCTCATGATTTAAAGGCCCCTCTGCGGGGGATTGCCCATCTCTCCGATTGGATAGAAGAAGAGATGGGTCCAGACCTGCAGGGAGAAGCCAAGAAAATGATGGATCTGTTACGTAAACGGGTGCATCGAATGGAGTCACTAATTGAAGGGATTCTGCAGTATTCCAGAGCCGGGCGGCTCAAAGCTGAAATACGGGAGACGGATCTTAAACGGCTTATCGTGGAAATAATTGATATGCTGCATCTCCCAGCAGGTTTTATTGTGGCTACGGCAGCCAATTTGCCCATTATCAAAACAGATCGCACCAAGCTAATTCAGGTACTGGCAAACCTAATTGGCAATGCCGTTAAGCATCATGATCAACCAAAGGGTCGAATAAGCATTGCGGTGGAGGATAAAGGGGACTTTTATCAATTTTCAGTGGCGGATGATGGGCCAGGCATTGCACCGGAATATCACGGTAAAATTTTTGAACTTTTTCAAACCCTATGTCCCAAAGATGAAGCAGAAAATACAGGGGTTGGTCTTGCTATCGTTAAAAAAATCATTGAAAGCCAAAAAGGCGAATTGCGACTGTTTTCCGATGGAGGCCGTGGTACGACATTCCAGTTTACATGGCCCAAATAGCCTTTGCTTTTAGCGTAGGCTTTTGTGCAAATAGCCAATGGTTAATGACTAAATAGAGGGTGGAGTAGATGATGAGAGATAAAAACCTACGTATTTTACTGGTAGAAGATGATGAAGTGGATATCATGGCTGTAAAAAGGGCCTTTCAAAAGAATAATATCACCAATCCCCTTGACATAGCCCGCAATGGAGTGGAAGCCTTGGCGATGTTAAGAGGAGATAATGTACCTCTACCAAGTATTGCTTTATTGGACATCAACATGCCTAAAATGAACGGTATTGAACTATTGCGGGAAATAAGAAATGATCAGAGTCTAAAGACGATTCCAGTTATTGTATTAACCACCTCGGATGAAGAAAGGGATATTATCGATGCCTATAATTATAATGTAGCAGGCTATATCGTAAAACCCCTTTCCCTGCCAAAGTTTGTGGAGGCCATCTCTGTTCTTGACCTATACTGGACCCTAAGTGAATTACCTGCGAACAAAGTAAAGCAATCAAGTATAAGGAAGGATTTACATGAGTGAGCAAATAAAAATCCTTGTCATTGATGACGACCAAGTGGATCGAATGGCTATCGGTCGCATGTTAAGAACATCAGAATTTAATTTGGAGGTTACCGAAGCCAGTGACGGCGTGACAGCACTGGTTTTACTCAAGGAAAAAGATTTTGATTGTGTTTTTATTGATTATCGATTGCCCGGGGAAAATGGTTTACAAATACTACAAAAAATTAAGGCGGTCAATTCGAGCGTTCCTGTGGTCATGCTGACTGGTTATGGGGACGAACAAACAGCGGTGGAAATAATGAAAGCCGGTGCCTCAGACTACCTTGCAAAGGACAGAATTTCCCCTGAATCTCTGAAGCAAAGCCTGCGTTATGCCCTGCGTGTAAGCAGGGCGGAGGAGCAAGCAAGATTAGCCGAAAAGTCCATGCGCCAAAACGAGGTCAGGATGCGGGCGATTTTCGAAGGTTCCTTTGATGCCATCATTACCTTTGATAATCAAGGGGAAATAAAAACCTTTAATCCTGCTGCGGAGAAGATGTTTGGCTATAGCCAGGCAGAGATACGACATCAAGCCATTTATTTGCTGATGGGATATGTCTCATTTAATCAACTGAAAACAGAGGGAAAGGGTATCATTACTGAGACCACCGGACGAAGAAAGGATGGCAGTTGCTTTATCGCAGAGCTATCCTTGAATAAAAAGACAATTGAACCAAAGGAAAGATTTGTCTGTGTGGTTCGGGACATTACCCAAAGAAAATGGCTTGAGTTCCAAGATGTTTTGTTATACCAAATGGCCATGATGGTCTTGGCAGAAAAACCCTTGGATCAAATTCTTGATTTTATCTGTGATCAACTGTCCCGTTTGCTGGATATTAAACTTGCTTGGATTGTCCTCAAGGAACCGGACGGATCTGTCCGCATTGGTGCCAAGGCCGGTGCCATCGAGGCAGACTTATATACACATTTTTTCATCTGGGAAAATCTTTTAGAAGGTCGGGACCCTTGTACCCAGGCCATCGAATCCGGCCAAACGCAGTTATTGACGACCAATGAGGTACGTGGTATTTGGCAGGAACAACTAACTTCCTGTGGCATTCGTTCCATGGCTGGTTTTCCTTTGCTTATCGGTAGGCAAGTGATTGGTGTCCTGGGAATTTACAGTGACCAAGTAAGCTATTTCACCAGGGAACGCAACCATTCCTTTGAAAATATTGCCGGACAACTGGCCATTGCCATCCATGATGCTTCATCCCGACAACAGCTAAAGCTTTTAACGAAAGTTATGGAAGCTGCCGCTAACGCCATTGTCATAACTGACCCGGCCGGCGATATTCAATGGGTGAATCCTGCCTTTTGTAATCTCACTGGTTATTCCCAATGGGAGGTGTTGGGGGAAAATTCCCGCCTCTTAAAATCTGGGCTGCAGGATCGCGCCTTTTATCAAGAACTTTGGGAACATATCCTGTGTGGTCATGTCTGGCAGGGGGAAATGATTAACAGGCGCAAGGACGGAACTTTATACGCCGAAGAGATGACCATCACTCCGGTACGGGATGAGCAGGGGATGATTGCCAATTTTATTGCCATTAAACAAGATATTTCTGTGCGCAAAAGGGCAGAAGAAGTGCTGCAGCGTTATCATCTTTTGTTTAAGAGTGTCAATGATATTATTTTGATGATGGATACAGAGGGGAAAATACTTGAGGCCAATGAAGCGGCAGAAAAGATCTATGGTTACTCCCGGCAGGAACTTCTTGCCTTAAAGATTATCGATTTACGTGCGTCGGAAGATATGCGAAATTATGATGAACAGTTTCGCAGGTCCTTTGGCGGCGAGTTTTTATTTGAGACCATGCACCGTCGAAAGGATGGCAGTTGTTTTCCGGTGGAAGTGAGCTCACTGGGAGTCACCCAGGTGGCCGGCAGTTCCCTTTTATTAAGTGTGATTCGTGACATCTCACAAAGAAAAAGGGCAGAGGCGGAGATGCTGGAGACCCAGGAAAGACTGGCCAGGGTAGAAAGGCTAGCTTCCCTTGGCACGATGGCTGCGGGCATTGCCCATGAAATTAATCAGCCCCTAAATTCCCTTAAGGTAATAGCAGACGGTATGATTTATTGGCACAACAGGGGACGGGTTATGGATGTTGCAAGAACAATGACCAATATTCAAAAGATCTCTGCCCAGGCCAGCCGCATCGATGATATTATCAAACACATGCGTTCCTTTGTCCGAACAGAAAAACTGAACAGTGTTGCCCCTTGTAATTTAAATGATGCGGTGGAGGGTGCATTGGCGATGGTTGGCAAACAACTGTCATCCCATGGTATTCACGTTGTAAAGAAAACACAAAGTAATCTTCCCCCTATACTGGGTCAGGAAACCAGGTTGGAGGAAGTTGTTATTAACCTTTTAATCAATGCCATGCAGTCCCTGGATACGGTGAATCAGAGTACGAAGGAAATTATCTGTGCCACCTGGGCCGAAGATAAGGTAATCCTGGAAGTAAGTGACAATGGGCCAGGCATCAAAGATGAGGACAGGAAAAGGATTTTTGACCCCTTCTTTACCACCAAACCTGCGGGAGTGGGTATGGGACTGGGTTTAGCCATCATCCATACGATTGTACATTCCTTGGGCGGCCAAGTTTATTGTAAGGAACAGTCTGGGGCAGGTGCCGTCTTTCGAGTGGAGTTTCCTTTCCTTAACGATGGACCCAGATGCACCTGGGTATCCAGTCATTAGCCTTTCGCTTTTAGCGATTAACCAGGTCATCCGGTGTGATAGCGGAGGGTCTTTTCTTTCCTTGGCTGGTTATTTCGCTGTGGTTCAGGATGACACAAAGTTTTAATTCGTTGCTAGGGCTGTTAGCGGTAGAAGTGCTGACAGCTAACAACAAAGCAGGAGGGGTGAAAGTGAATATACTGCTGGTGGATGACGACCGGGACAGCAGGGCCGGGGTGGCTGATTTTTTGTGTGAAATGGGACACCATGTGACGGAGTGCGGCAACGGGGAAGAAGCCCTCGGGTTTTTGGCCAGGGGTCATTTTCCCATGGTCTTATCGGACATAAAAATGCCCAAAATGTCTGGGTTAGACTTCCTTAGACAAGTAGCACAAACCCCTCTGAAAAGCAATACGAACGTGGTGCTTTTTACCGGCCATGGAGATATGGAGACAGCCATCTCAGCCCTTCGGGCAGGGGCCTATGACTACTTATTAAAGCCCATCAATATAGAGGAACTGGCAGTCATAACCGAACGGATTGCCGAACACCAAGCCCTCATCGAAGAAAATACTGTTTTGACCAAACACTTTCAGGAAAAATTGCAGGATGAGACGGAGGCAACCCGCAGGGAATTGGTGCAATTAAAAAAGACCCTGGCCCAATCCATCGGCATGGCTGGTATCGGCTTTTTCTCCCAGGAAATGATCCGGTTGGTGGATCAGGCTCATAAATATCATACAGACCGTACCATTCCGGTGCTTATTCAAGGAGAAACCGGCAGTGGCAAAGAAGTTATTGCCAGGATCATTCACTATGGCGGCATCAATGAAATGTTGCCCTTTGTGGACATTAACTGTGCAGCCCTGACACCAAGTTTATTTGAAAGTGAATTGTTCGGCTACGAAGCGGGGGCCTTTACCGGGGGTCTGGCCAAGGGACAAAGGGGTAAGTTTGATCTCGCCCAGGGAGGGACCATCTTTCTTGACGAAGTGGCGGAAATTCCCCTGGAACTGCAGGGAAAACTACTGCGTGTGATGCAGGAAAGGGAGTATTATCGGGTTGGCGGTCTAAAAAAAGTAAAGGTTGATGTGAGGGTAATCTGTGCCACCAATGTCGATTTAAAAAGCAGGGTAGAGGAAGGGAAGTTTAGAGAAGATCTGTATTATCGCCTAAAAATAGGTTATATGCAACTTCCTCCACTAAGGGAAAGGGTGGCAGATATCCTACCCCTGGCCAAACTCTTTTTGGATAAGTTTGCCAAAGAAAAGGGTAAAGGGTTTAAAAGGATTGGAACTGCAGCGGCCAAGTTGTTGGAAAACTACCCCTGGCCAGGCAATGTCCGTGAATTACGAAATGCCATTGAGTGGGCGGTTTTTATGTACAATGACGAAACCTTGCAATCCTCTCACTTAGGTTTACTAACCCCCGAGAATACGATGCTCACACCCAGTCAAAACACGATCGGGCAGCAGCTCAACCCCAAGGAATTTACTCTGCCCAAGGAACCCTTTTCCTTAGAGGAATACATGAATAGGATCATTGTCAAAGCATTGGAAATGCACGGCGGTAATCGAACAAAAACCGCCCGCTACCTGGATATATCCCGCCGCGTACTCTATGGTCGAATGCAAAAGCTATAAATGAACCACCCTGCACAAGTGAACCCTTTGGTGTACCAAAGGGTTCACTTGTTTTTTCTTACATGAAAAAGAAATGTCATCCTGAGTGACAGCGAAGGATCTTAGGGCTAGCTTTTCAATGATGGAAAAGATCCTTCGCTACCGCTCAGGATGACCTAGATAGCGGTTTTAAATCCCAAGGCGCATGGCCATTTTTCAGGATAGCTAAAAACGAACGGCTAACAACAAAATCGGCATGGTTTTTGCTTTGAATAGTTAAACAGCAATAACGGACAAGGGAAGTGAGGCAGTGGCAAAGGAAATTCACCATATCCTAAAACCCTATCATCTAAGTTTAGATATCCACAATACATCTCCTTTAGATTTATTTAACCGACAAGGTCAGCCGATTTTGCTAAAAGGAGAAAAGGTTACTTCAGAAATTCAGGATATGTTTAAGAATAAAGAATTATATGTTTTGCATGGTGCATGGCAGGAATTTCAGAGAAGGATATGTCAGCTACCCTACATTAAAAAGGGCATAGACTATGACGATACACCGGAAAATCTAATGGCCCATTCAGCCCAACGGATGCGAGGACTTTACCAAGAAGCTAAATTGGTCAATCAGCAAAGGCTGGGGGATGCCAACAATGTGGTGGATGATGTTAGAAGCTGTATACGGAAGAATTCAAAATTAAGAATGTACTTTGATATGCTTCATGAGCATGACCCTTATACCTATGTGCATTCCATTAATGTGGCTTTATTAGCTGTTCTGATTGGCATGGAGATGGCGTTTAATCGTCAAGGTCTGACTGATTTGGCCGCTGGGGCTTTAATGCATGATTTGGGGAAATTACTGGTGCCCAAGGAAATTTTAAATAAACCGGGGGGCCTAACCCCGGACGAATTTTCCATTATAAGAAAACACCCGCTGATAGGAATGAACATCGTTATGCCTTTGTTAGATACAAAGGAACATATAACTACCGTGCGCCAACATCATGAAAGATGGGACGGCAAGGGGTATCCAGATGGATTGCAGGGGGATGAAATTCACCCCAATGCCCAAATCATAGCTGTTGCCGATGTTTTCGATGCCTTAACCACGGACCGGCCCTACCGATCTGGTTTTCCACCCTACCATGCAGTGGAAATTATTTTGAAGGGTGAAGGGCAGGAGTTTTCCCCCCGGGTGGTGCAGGCCTTCCTGCAAACAGTCGTCTTATATCCGGAGAATACCATGGTTACTTTAAATACCGGGGAAGTGGGGATGGTGGTGGGAATACCCACAAGAGCACCCACCAGGCCCAGGGTCAAAATTATTTATTCACCCTACGAGCAGAGTTCGGAGCACAACAAAATAATTGACTTACAGCAAAATACTGGTTGTATTGTCAGTACGGTAAAGTATGGGGGGATTCGAATGAAATTTATGTTGATTGATGATGATCGTGACTGTTTGGATGGTTTGGTCAGTGCTCTTGAACCCACAGGTCATGAATTAAACGTGTTTACTGTACCGGAGGAAGCTATAAAAGACTACTTGGAAAACTCCTATGATGTTGTCATTACTGACATGAAAATGCCTGGCATGACTGGTATCGAGGTATTAAAGGCCATTCGGCAATTGGATCAGGATGCTAAGGTCATCATTCTTACCGGCTATGGTGATGCTGAAACGGCCATTGCAGCAGTTAATCATGGGGCCTATGCTTTTTTTGGCAAACCAGTGGTGATTGAGGAGCTTTTGGCAACAATAGAAAAAATCGGTGATGAGGCAGAGGTAAGAAAACAAACCAAAGAGGAACAGGAGCGAATGGCTCAGGAGTTTAACAAGCTTAAAAGGGCCTATGAGGAACTGCAGGCACTGCTGCGGGAAAAAGAGCGATAGAGAAAGGAGGAGGAGAGATGGGTGAAGACCAGGAACGCATTGAGATGATTGGTGATTTTGTAGCCGAAAGCAGAGAATTGCTGGAGGAAATAGAACCACAGATCATCGCTATGGAAGAACATGTTTCTCATGCGGGAATGGTGGATGATGAGATTTTAAACAGCATCTTTAGGCTTTTTCATTCCATTAAAGGTATGGCCTCCTTTCTAGACCTGCAAACGGTGATTAATGTCACACATGAAGCAGAAACCCTGCTGGATATTTTCCGCAAAGGAAAAGCCAGCCTGGCACCGGGTCATATTGAGCTGCTTTATAAAACCGGCGATTTTATCAAGGGGCTGCTGAATACCATTGAACAGCAACTTTCAGATGGGGGTTTGGAAAACGAGGCCAGGGGCATAATTGGCGAGATTCAACAGACGATTCAAGGTATCGCGGCAAAGGCTGATCCGGCGGAGGAACCAGAAGAACAAAGTCCCCCCGATCCCGCAGCATGGATCTTTACCATAACCCCAGAAATGATTAAACGATTCATCGAGGACGGGTGGGAGATCCTGGAAGAAGCTGAAACTTCATTATTACAGCTTGAGAATAAACCCAATCATTATCCACTGCTGGAGCAGATCTTTCGTTCCTTTCATAGTTTTAAAGGGAATGCCGGTTTTCTTGGTTTTAGTGATTTGGAACAAGTCAGCCACGGGGCTGAAAATACGCTTAACGAAATGCTGGAGGGTCAGGTAACCGTAAACAATGAGGCAATTTCAGAATTACTTAAGACCATTGATAGCCTGAGGGATCGTTTGGGTAAAGTTGTTGTCCCCTATGAACAAAAGATAGCCAAAGAGGATGATTTGGTGGGAGAACAGGCGGAGTCAAGCTCCCTTCTTGAGCAGCAGCAGGTATTGGTGGAAGCAGAAAGACTACCTACCAATGGCAATGTTACCGGTGGTGCTGACCCAAACAAGAATGTCACTAACAACATTCAACAGGCCATTCGAGTGGATGTGGAAAAGCTAGATACACTGTTAGATTTGGTGGGGGAGATGGTTATCTCTGCGGCAATGGTTTCCCATAATCCCGATCTCCAGGGACTTCAGTTGGATCGATTTGAAAAGGCCATTAGCCATCTTAATAAAATCACACGGGATATTCAAGACGTATCCATGAGCCTGCGGATGGTGCCTTTGGCCGGGATTTTTCGCAAAATGGTTCGGGTAGTAAGGGATGTTTCGAATAAAATGCATAAAAAAGCAACCCTGGAAATTATTGGTGAGGATACCGAGGTTGATAAAACCATCATTGAGCAAATTTCAGACCCCTTGGTCCATATCATGCGTAATGCTGTGGATCACGGCCTTGAATCCCCCGAACAACGTAGGGCTGTCGGAAAACCTGAAACCGGGCGAGTCATTTTAGAGGCAAGACACACAGGTGGTGAGGTTTGGATTTTGATCAGGGATGATGGCAAAGGATTAAATCGAGAAAGAATTTTAAACAAAGCCATTGAACGCGGTTTGCTTCTTAATGAACGCCAGGATTTAAAAGATGAAGAGGTTTGGAAACTTATATTTGAACCGGGGCTAACTACCGTCGCTGAGATATCAGCCATTTCCGGCCGGGGTGTTGGCATGGATGTAGTAAGGCAAAATATTGAAAAGCTGCGGGGACGCATTGAAATACGCAGTACACCTGGCCAGGGAACCCTGTTTATTATCCGCATACCCTTAACCTTGGCCATTATTGAAGGAATGGTGGTGCGGGTGGGTAAGGCCATGTATACCTTCCCCATTGCCTCCATTAAGGAATGTTTTCAACCCAAGGGCAGTCAAATCGTGGTGAACCCGGATGGCTTAGAAGTTGTGAATATCCGTGGCGAATTACTGCCAGTTATCCGACTGCATCAGCTTTACAAAGTTCAGCCGACCTTTGAGGGATTAACCGAAGGTATATTAATTGTTATGGAAAGCGAAGACCAGAAATGTTGCCTATTTGTGGATGAACTAATTGGTCAACAACAAATTGTTATTAAACCCCTTCCACCGGCTCTGGGGAATATCAGGGGGGTCTCTGGGATGGCAATCTTGGGGGATGGGGAAGTCAGTATGATCTTGGATATAGCCAATTTAATGGTTTCCACTGAGGATCTGCTGGGAATTAAAACCGAATAAGAAAGAAGGCGAAAGGATGGCTATGAAGGATAAATTAGATTTGGATCTTCTGCAAGAGGAGGATGATTTAGAGGATACCCAAGAGGGGAAATACCTTACCTTTCTCCTGATTAATGAAGAATACGGTTTAGAAATTCAGTATGTCACGGAAATCATCGGTATTCAAAGAATCACCGAGGTTCCCGACGTACCTGAATATATCAAAGGAGTCATAAACCTACGGGGCAAAGTGATTCCGGTAATGGATGTGCGTTTGCGCTTTGGTGCGGCAGTGAGGGAGTATGATGAACGAACCTGTATTATCGTAATTCAGGTAAAAGGTCAGCCAATGGGGTTAATTGTAGACCGTGTATCAGAGGTGCTGGATATACCAAAACAGGATATTGAACCAGCACCCAGTATGCGACGGAGCAGGGAAAATAGGTACATTCAGGGTATGGGGAAAGTCGGGGAACAAGTCAAGCTGCTGCTGGATGTGGAGAAACTCCTGGAGGAATAAAAATAGGAGGCTAGACCTATGAACTGGTTTTATAATTTAAAAATTGCTACCAAATTAACCATTGCTTTTATTATCGTGGCTCTTGTTGCAGGTATTATTGGTTATATCGGCATTAGTAATATCAAAAAAATTAACGAAGCTGACAATAATATGTATGAAAAAATGACAGCACCCATGGGTAATATGGCTGAAATGTCCACCGCCTTTCAACGTATTCGGGTAAATACCAGAGACATTATTATATCGAATTCACCGGCGGAAATCCAAGAACGTAGTAACAGGATTAAGGATTATTTTGCCACCATTGATAAAAATATTTCAGAAGTAGAAAAAACCATTCTAACCGAGGAAGGAAAAGAATTATTCAGGAAATATTATGAAGTGGATCGGGTCTTTCGTTCTGAAACAGACAGGCTGATTCAATTGGCCATGGCCGATCAGGATGCGGAGGCGCTGGCGGTAATAAGTGAAAATGGAACCCATGGGAAAGCGGCCAGAGAAGAATTAGATATTATCAATCGAATTATGGAAATCAAAATTGAAATGGCCAAGGAGACCGCTGAGGAAAACAGCAGCATTGCCGCCAGTGCCGTGACTTCAATGCTTATTATCATTCTGGTGGGTGTACTGATCTCCATTGGTCTAGGGTTATTCATTGCCCGGATTATTAGCAGACCGATTAAGGAATTGGCAGCAGCGGCAGATAAACTGGCTCTGGGAGATGTAAATGTTGATGTTAAAGCCACTGCCAAAGATGAAGTAGGTATGCTGGCAGCTTCCTTTAAGTCCATGGCAGAAAATATTAAATGCCAGTCATTGGCCTTAGCAAAGGTGGCCGAAGGGGATTTATCTGTACAAGTAAAGGTAAGTTCGGAAAATGATGTTTTAGGAAAGAATCTTAGCTTAATGGTAAATACCATTAAGGAATTGGTGGAGGAAAGCAATTTATTAGTCCAAGCCGCAGTGGAGGGACGACTGGAAACCAGAGGCCAGGCAGCTAAATTCAAAGGTGGTTATTATGAAATAGTCAAGGGTGTTAATGATACTTTGGATGCTGTCCTTAGACCTATCAACGAGGCGGTTGCCTGCTTACAGGAAATGGCCAAGGGCAACCTTGATACCAATGTAAACGGAGATTACCTGGGTGACCATGCCATGATCAAAGAGGCCCTTAACAGTACCATCGATTCCATCAATCAGATCCTAAGTCAAGTGACAGTGGCGGTGGATCAGGTGGCCGCAGGGTCCCGGCAGATATCCGAAGCCAGCCAAGCCCTATCCCAGGGGGCCACTGAATCTGCCAGTGCCGTTGAACAAATTTCATCCTCCATGCAGGAAATGGCTTCACAAACCAGCCAAAATGCTGAAAATGCCATGCAGGCTAATCAACTGGCTGTTCTGGCCAAAGACAATGCGGAAAACGGCAATCAAAAGATGGTGCAAATGGTTAAGGCCATGACCGATATTAATGAATCAGCCAATGGAATATCCAAAATCATCAAAGTCATCGATGAGATTGCTTTCCAAACCAACCTATTGGCCCTCAACGCCGCAGTGGAAGCAGCTCGGGCAGGTAAACACGGCAAGGGCTTCACGGTGGTGGCGGAGGAAGTGCGCAATCTGGCCCAACGCAGTGCCAAGGCTGCTAAGGAAACCACGGAAATGATTGAGGATTCCATCAAAAGGACGGAGGTAGGAACACAAATTGCCCAGGATACTTCAAAATCCTTAGAGGGCATCGTCAACGGAGCCACCAAGGTCACTGATTTAATCAGTGAGATAGCCGCGGCCTCCAAGGAACAGGCCCAGGGCATCGGTCAAATCAACGCTGGCCTCAGCCAAGTAGATCAAGTTACCCAACAAAACACCGCCAGTGCTGAGCAATCCGCCGCCGCCGGTGAGGAATTATCCGGTCAGGCAGTGAACCTGAAAGAGATGCTGGGGCACTTCAGACTTAGCCGAAAGAGTCAAGGAAACCCAACCCTAATGAACACATCCGTTGGGATTGTATCTGGGAGGCAAAGCAGTAAAAAAAATAAAGTAGAACCGAGCCAAACGGGACAGGAAAAGAAAAACCTGGTTAGGCCACAAGATATCATATCCTTAGACGATAGCGATTTTGGTAAGTTTTAATGTAAGTACTCTGTGGTATCTATGGGTTGTTTAAACCGGAAGGGGCTAAAGGGATGAAAAATCTTCAGTTGACCGATGAGGAGTTTCGTCTCCTAAGTAACTTGGTATATAAAAGCTTTGGTATTAATATTACCTTGGAAAAAAGATCCTTGCTCATTGATCGACTGCTGAAAACAGTCTATGAAGGTGGCTTTGCAAGCTTTAAGGCCTACTATGACTATGTGGTAAAGGATCCATCGGGTCAAGCCCTTTTACATCTGGCAGATAAATTATCCACCAACTATACTTACTTTTTTAGAGAGTTTGAGCACTTTCAATTTTTACAAGAAGTGGTACTTCCCAGGCTGGTAGAAAAGAATCGTCATTCTAAAAGAATTAGGATTTGGTCTGCTGGTTGTTCATCCGGGGAAGAGCCCTATACCCTGGCCATGCTAATAAAGGAGTTTTTTGGCTGGGAAATAAATAAATGGGACATTGGTATTTTGGCCACGGATATTTCCAGCAGTGCCCTGACCAAGGCCATTGCTGGAAATTACACCGGAGCCCAACTGCAACAGGTTCCCCCCATGTACCGTATCCGTTACTTTAAACCTGATGCGGCGGGTAATTGGCTGGTTAGCCAAGAACTTAAAGAATTAATTTTATTTCGTCGGCTGAATTTGACCAATGAGAGCTATCCATTTAAAGGGCTCTTTGATGTTATCCTTTGCCGAAATGTCATGATTTATTTTGATAATGCTACTCGAATCGCCATTATCGAGCGATTTCATCGGTATACAGAACCAGAAGGCTATTTATTTATCAGCCACTCAGAATCACTGGGACAGTCCAACAACCTTTATCGGTTTATTCAACCGGCCATCTACCAGAAGAGATGATTAGGAATGGGGATGATGCAGTGAAGGCCATTAAAGTTTTGGTAGTAGATGACTCCGCATTGGTAAGGGAAATCCTAACCCAGGGCCTGTCAATGGACCCGGAAATTGAAGTGGTTGGTGTTGCCTCCAATCCCTATGTAGCCAGGGATAAGATTATCCGATTAAGGCCTGACGTTTTGACCTTGGATGTGGAAATGCCCAAAATGGATGGTGTGGAATTTTTAAGGCGTCTAATGCCTCAGTATCCATTGCCGGTTGTGGTGGTCAGTGCTTTGGCCAAACAGGGGGCTAAGATTACCCTGGAGGCATTGGCGGCAGGGGCCATTGATTTTGTCACCAAGCCCAGTACGGACATTGCCAGGGGACTCAATGCCATGTTGGGGGAATTGCGCCAGAAAATAAAAATTGCCGCAGCAGCCAATGTGCAGGCCTGGCAGGATAAAAGACCCACGACCCTACCTTCCCGGACCCTCAAGGCAGCTTTGGCTGAATCCACGGATAAGGTGATTGCCATCGGGGCATCCACTGGAGGTACCGAAGCCATCCGAAGAATAATCAAAGCCTTTCCTGCCTCCACTCCTGGCATTGTCATAGTCCAACATATGCCCCCAGGGTTTACCAAACATTTTGCCCAGGGATTAAATGATATCTGTGAGATGGAAGTATTAGAAGCCAAGACCAATGACCGGGTCATGCCGGGCCGGGTGCTTATTGCCCCCGGAGGTAAGCACATGACGGTACGTCGCTCCGGCGGTATGTATCTCGTCACCTGTGAACCGGGGCCCAACGTCAACGGCCATTGCCCTTCGGTGGATGTCCTGTTTCACTCAGTGGCCAAAAATGTAGGTAGCAATGCCGTGGGGGTTATCTTAACCGGCATGGGTCACGACGGGGCCGAGGGGCTTCTGGCCATGCGTCAGTCCGGTGCTCAAACTCTGGCCCAGGATGAGCACAGTTCCGTAGTCTTTGGCATGCCTAAGGTGGCCTATGAAAAAGGAGGTACCGATGTCCTCATCCCCTTAAGTGCTATCCCCAAGGCCATTGCCATGGCCCTGGTTTAGCCTTTAGACGAATGATAAAGGCTAAAAGCCAAAAGTCAATAAGGAAGGAGTGTTTATAAATGGCAAAATTACGTTTGCTTATTGTCGATGACTCTCCGTTTATTCATAAAAATATCAAGAAGGCTTTGCCGGCAGATAAATTTGATATTTGCGGTACAGCCCAAAATGGTAAAGAAGGTATCGATTTATATTTTTCCCTCTATCCCGATGTGGTGACCATGGATATTACCATGCCTATTATGGATGGCCTGGAGGCAGCAGAGGAAATCCTGGCCAAGGATAAAAGAGCTAGGATTATTATGTTAAGTGCCATGGGTGATGAGGAACTAATTGAAAGGGCCAAGGCCCTTGGGGTACGTGCTTTTCTTCAAAAACCCTTTAAAGCAGATGAAATGATGGCATCTATAAGAAGAGTATTTATGTAGCGGAGGACATGATGGGTAATAATTATGTGAACTTTTTTGCCACTGCCCTAAAGGATAACCTCTTGGAAATGGCTCAGCTAAACTGTGATATTGGCGAGCCCCAACCACAGGCGCAAACCTTTATTTCCAGGGGAATGGCAGTTATCTTTGGGATTACAGGGAAAAGACCCGGGCGGATTATTATTGATACCAGTAAAACCACAGCCATTAAACTGAGTCAAATTATTAACGGCGAAGAGGAATTAAATGAAGAAGAAGTAATGGATACAATGGCAGAGTTAGGCAATATCATTTCCGGTCATACCATTACCCATGCCAATAATGCCAATAAGGGTCTTAACCTCATGCTTACTGCCCCCGGTATATTTTGTGGTGAAGATATTTGTATAACCAGTCCCAAAATCCAGTCGGAAATTATCAATGCGGCAACCCCGCTGGGAGAAATCGTGGTAAGTATCGGCTTTGAGGGGGGAAGATAAAAATGGATGCTAAAAAGTATGCTCCCTTTGTGGATGCCTTTGCTGAGATATTACCCCAGTTAGGCTTTCAGGCAGTAAAGCGAGGCAATCTATCCCTCAAGGAAAAACTGATGGCCACCAGAGATATCACAGCCATTGTGGGTCTAACAAAAAAAATCCGAGGCAATGTGGCCTATGGTATGGCCGAAGACACTGCTAAAAATATCGCTTCCATCATGATGGGGGGGATGCCAGTGGAAAATTTTGATGAAATGGCCCAAAGCGCTATCAGTGAGTTAGCGAACATGGTTACAGCCAATGCGGCCATCTCCCTCGAAAACATCGGCCTGGAAACCAATATTTCACCACCCACCCTGGTAGTGGGAAAAAATATCACGGCCAGAATCAGTCAGGTCAAAAGTCTTATGGTGGAAATAATCACAGAGGCTGGGTCGATTGAGATTAATATTGGTTTGGAAATTTAAATCAGCCGTCAGCCTTATTGGCCTTGGGCTTTGGGTCGTGAGCCATGATTTTGCATGGTCCAAGGCTCACGGACCAAGGTCATATTCATTATTGACTCAGACTCTTTTCTATACCATGCAAAGTAGATTATATGATAAGAGAGTGTTGATTGCTGCTAATTAAGTAGTTTTGCAACACTCTCGTAGTTTATTTACTGTAATTTATTTGAATTTTATGTGAGATATTGTCTAAACAGTTTGCCATAGGAGGAACGTAATATTTTGAAGAGAATATGGAATACAATGATAAATCATGACCGGATTCATATACAGATAAAAGTAAGTTTTTAAAAAATTATATGGAAGAAGTTGGTTTTGATGTTTGGGTATAAAAAGGGAAACCTGTTCTTTATGATGCTGTTAGTAAGCTATACTTTATGGTTAAATCACCTGACAGGTCAACCCATCAAGGCTGAAGCCAATACAACCCATCATACAACAGCAGGATCTGCTGGGCATAATCAGAAGTTCAGCCAAGAACCAGTCCGGTTGACCGATGTCATACATACCAGTAACTCCATATCTGAGAAGCTATTTCATCAAGTAAAGGTTAATGACCAACTGGTTGAAAAATATCAAGATACCCAGCAAATCAACATGGACTCTGATTATAGTAGTTTGGCCGGAGTGACCTGTTTCCGGGGTAATAATTATCGTGACACTGCAAGTTACGGCATTGCGGATATGCATAAGGGCCAGCTAAGGGTAGTTTGGAGCAGACCAATCGGCAGACTGGGTGAATGGACAGGTGTAGGCTGGAATGGGCAACCAGCCATTGTCCAATGGGATGATGAATGGAAAAATAAAATGAATATTTCCCCGGCTAAAAAACAGAGGGAAGGTCTTAAAGAGGTCATTTACGCAACCCTGGATGGCAATGTTTATTTTTTAGATCTTGAAGATGGCGAATACACCAGACCCGTTATTAAAATCCCTGGGCCGGTAAAGGGAAGTGTCTCAGTAGACCCCCGAGGCTTACCGTTACTTTATGTTGGGCAGGGTATTGACAGTTATAATGGGCGTAGGGTAGAAATGGGTTACCGCATTTTTAGCTTACTGGATCAACATCCATTATTCTTTCTACCGGGATATGACCCATTTGCCTACAGAAACTGGGGAGCCTTTGATTCAACTGCTTTGGTAGATAGTAAAACCGATACGATGCTATTGGGTGGGGAAAATGGCATCCTTTATAAGGTGAAATTAAATAGTTTTTATAATGAACAGATTAATCAGATAACCGTCAAGCCAGATATCATCCGGTATCGCTACAAGGTTGTCGATAAGGGTAACCACCAGGGTATCGAAAATTCCGTGGTTATATATAAAAACTACGCCTATTTTGCTGACAATGGCGGGGTATTGCAATGTGTCGATACGAACCAGATGAAACCAGTTTGGGCCAGGGATGTAACGGATGATACAGACAGTACATTGGTACTGGAAGAAGAAGAGCCTCAAAGGGTATTCTTATACACTGCCTGTGAGGTTGACCTACAGGGGAATACTGGCAAATCCTATCTTCGTAAATTTGATGCTTTATCCGGCGAACCCCAGTGGGAAAAACAATACAAATGTTATTTAAACACCCATACCAATGGAGGTGCCTTAGCCACACCCGTGCTGGGTAAGCAGGATATTGCTAATTTGGTTATTTACAACCTGGCACGGTGCGGTACACCCAACGGAGGTCTGCTGGTTGCATTGGATAAAGATTCCGGCGAAGAAGTATGGAAATTAAATCTCCCCAATTACTGTTGGAGTTCGCCGGTTGCCGTGTATGCCCCCAATGGCGAAGGATTCCTTGTGGTCTGTGATTCAGTAGGCAGAATGTATTTTATCAAGGGGAAAACCGGTCAGATCTTTCACTATATATCCCTAGGTGCCAATATTGAAGGCTCCCCGGCAGTTTTTGACAACATGATCGTGGTTGGCACCAGAGGGCAAAAAATCTATGGCGTGTGTATTGATTAACCAAAATGCTGACCATTTTCATAATACTTGTTTTTCTCGAAAGCAGTAAACATAATATCAACATTGGATAACCTGCCCGTTGAATATGGGCGGTTATTTCTTTTGCCACCAATCTCACCTCAGGTCTTTTAGTATTTCAAGGTCTACATATTCCGTATGGGAGTAACCTTCTGGATCACATTGAAAGGCGTAGCAGATAAAATCCTCCAAATTGTCAAAGAGCCTCTGGTCTTTCTCTCGAAGCACAGCTTTTTCCTGACCTTTATAAAGAAATTCTTCCGGGGTTCCTGATATGGGGATGGCCCGAAAATATTGGTTCTGATCTCCTAGGTTTTCCAGGTATTGAGCCAATTCTTCAACGGTGGTTAAGCGAATCTGCTTATCAGTCATAAAATAGCCTCCTCACAGATATCTTCTACAAGAATTTTAGCCAGTTGGACAGGAAAAAATACAGTACTAGTAAAAGCAGACAAAGAGTGAAAGGTCTTATACCGGGAAACAATAGGAGAAATTACATTTAAAAGATATATAGGAGGCGAAAGAAGAAATGGATAAATTTGTTGTCCTAAAAAAGGATGAAAAAGGACAGGTGGTTGAAGCAACAATACCCTTGCCCAAGGACTATATAGAAGAGTTAGTTCCGCCGTTTCCTATTGATAATGACATGGTTATCGAACCCTTTGCAGAAAAGGTAAAAGAAGAGAAAGATAACGCTCCGATACTTGGCTAAACAAAGACCGACGTAAATTTTAACGTCGGTCTTTGTTATTAATAATGGGCTGTTAAGGATTTTATTATTCCATAGGGAATAAAGCTTAAGATTGGCAAGAGAAATAGATGAATGAAAAGGGAAATGCTTAGGGGCCAGAAGCCAAGTTGAATGGCAAAATTGGTAATAAAAGTTATATAAGTCTGAGCCTCGGAGAGTGGCTTAAAGGCTATAAGAACAAGTAATACGATGTACAAATAAGTACTAAGATTAGTAATATTATTGCTGTTAGAATAAGCAGATAAAAAAATACTGGCGTAATAAAAAACAAAAATAATGCTTACGGTTAAGGCAGTATAGGTTAACACTTGGCTTAGCAAGGTGTTTTCAATAAAAAGTTGATTTTGGATCGGAAGGCCTGAAATTAATAGTGTTTGTATAACAAAATTTATCTCTAAGCAACTTTTTAGACGAAGCACAGGCAAACGAATGACATAAACCAGTATTACTAAGTTAAGGCAAACAGGTATCCAGGTATGAATACCCCACAAATCTTTTAATCCTATCTGGCTTAGGGTATTTGACAATGATAATAAAACCCCAACCATAAGACCAGATAGAATGAAATGAAGAGGCAGATAATGGGGTTTAAGTTTTTTTCCCAAAAAGATTGTAGGAATGATAGTGCCTAATGTGCTTAGGCAAATGAAGGTTTCAAAAAAGGCAAAAATGTTCATAAACCTCAACCCTTTTTTCTTGTTTTTAGATAGATATAAAAATATACAATAGTCAATAGCATGTTTCTTATAATTTGGTGTTTTATTAAATATACCATAAACATTTACCATTTTAGAAATTTATAATTCAACAAAATGACACAAATGTGTCAACAACTGAAGTATAATGTTCAAGTTGTTGGTAGAAAAGAAACTTAACAAAGGCCATAATGAGCCATAATAAAGAGTATTTAATCAAAAAATTAGTTTAGATATTTGTGACAAAAAATACATAACCGTAGTGTCAAATTTATTGTCGTGTAGATGACATAATAAATGTCAGGTGGATGTTATAACTACCTTGAGCTCAAAAATTAATGTTTTTTGATGGGTATTTAAATACTTATCAACCTTCTTGGAGGCCCGGGTAAACAAGAACAAATTTAAACTAGTTAGTTGTTACTACCAAAAAGGAGGTATTTTTGTGAGTGAGAGCACGTCTAGCAAATGGATTAAAGCATTACCTGGTGTTCTGTTTATGTTTATCATTGCTTTACTAGCAATGGGTACGAAATCCTTCGGCGGTGAGTGGGGCGGTATTGAGGGCTGGATCAAAGCGAACTCTAATTTCCTGGGTAAGGTATTAAAAATCAATCACGTTATCATTGTTATTATCATCGGTATGTTAATTAGAAATACCATTGGAATTCCCTCATGGGCCCAGATGGGCGTGAAAACTTCTCGTGTCTTTATCAAAATGGGTGTAATTCTACTGGGATCACTTTATAGCTTGGCTGAACTGGCTAAGTTAGGATCAACCTCTATCTTCCTAATTGCCACCTTCATGTTCAGCACAATTGTTTTCACCATGTGGCTTGGTAAGAAATATAAGATGCATCCTGGTTCTTCTGCTTGTCTTGCTGCCGGTGCCGGTGTATGTGGTGTATCCGCCATCGTTGCAGTTGCTCCGGCTGTTAAAGCCAGAGGTGAGGACATTGCTTACTCCATAGCTACTATTCTTTCTTTCGGCATTGTATGTTTATTTACTTTCCCTGTTTTAGGTCACCTCTTGGGATTAACTCCCGAACAATTTGGAATGTGGGCTGGTACGGGTATCCTAAACTCTGGTCAAGTATTGGCGGCGGCCCTTGCCTTTGACCCAGGTACCCCAGAAGTTCCTTCCATTAGCTTAAAAGTAGGTGAAATTTACAACTTAACCCGTGTTGTATTCCTGCCCTTGGTGGTTCTGCTGATTACTATTCTTTATGCTCGTATGTCTGATGATAAAACTGTTGATTCTGCTGCTACTGCTAAGAAAACCTTCTTTAGCAAGTTCCCTTTATTTGTACTTGGCTTTATCGCTACTGTTGCTTTAACTTCCTTTGGTGCCTTTGGTCCTACCGAACCAGCTTCTGCTGATCTGGTGGCATTCCGTGAAATATATAGTTGGTTCTTCTCCATCGGTCTTACCGGCCTAGGCCTGCAGATTTCTTTTGCTGAAATGAGAAAAGCAGGGGGCACGCCACTGATTATTGGTTCTACCGCAGGTTTCCTGAAGGCTGCACTTTCCTTAATTGTTGTGCTATTGTTTTTTTAATATAAGATAGTCTCTAGTGGTAACATATAAGGAGGTAAAGATATGTCCGAGAAAAAAGAAGAACGTCAATTGTCTTTATTTAGTAATGAAAAATCGGAGGACTTAGCTGCTATTATTGGTGCCGCCCTAGTGATGATAATCGTTATAATATTGTAAGAACATAGAAAGAAGGGTTCCAAATGAACGGTCAAATCCTATTTATTACAGATGGTTCACCTTCAGCGGATGCAGCAGGTCAAATGGCCACTGAGATGTCTTTGGCTTTAAAGCTACCCTTAAGGGCAGTATTTATTTTGGACGAAGGGTGGAATAATTTACTAGGGGATGAATGGATTAATACTTCTTCAACCCGGATGAGATTTTTTCACTGGTTTGAAGATGGCCTTCATAAACATTCCGAAGAGGTACTAACCGAGGTTGCGGCAAAAGTCAAAGAAAAAGGCGGCCAAGTGGAGACCGAGATGAGAATTGGTAAAACAGAAAAGGTTATTAGGGAACTGACCGTTGAAAAGGAAACTGCCGTACTGATTTTGCCTAATCCCCATGCAACGGCTCCAGCTGCAGCCGCTGGTCTCAGGTTTAATCTGAACTCATTAGCCAAAAAGGTAAAATGCCCAATTTATATTGGGCCACGATCATAAAAGGAAGTGTCGCAAAGCTATTTTTAGTAGCAAGCGGCACTTCCTTTCTTTAAAGGGGTCAGGCTTGCGGTATTGCAAGCCTGACCCCTCGTGCTAGTTTTTCTGATTTGTGGCAAAAATAAATGTAGTAAACACAAATAAGAGAGGGTGACGGGATGGAGTTTTTATCCGCAGAGTTTTTTTCTGCTTTATTTGCTATTATCCTAATCGATTTAGTATTGGCTGGGGATAACGCCATTGTTATTGGACTTGCTGCAAGAAACCTTCCCCTTGATCAACAAAAGAAGGTTATTATTTGGGGCACGGTTGGAGCCATCGCTGTCCGGGCGGCGGCTACTTTAGTGGTTGTTTGGCTGCTCAGGATACCTGGACTGTTATTGCTGGGAGGATTACTTCTAATTTGGATTGCCTATAAGCTATTGGTGGAGGAAAGGTCCCATAATATTGAGGCAGGTCAAAATAGCCGTGCAGCCATTCAAACAATTATCGTTGCCGATGCAGTGATGGGGCTTGATAATGTCTTAGCAGTGGCGGGTACGGCCCATGGCAGTTTTCTCTTAGTGGTATTGGGTTTGCTCATAAGCATTCCCATCGTCGTTTGGGGCAGCACGATTGTTATAAGGTGGATAGAAAGGTTCCCGGTAATTATTTATCTAGGGGCAGGTGTAATTGCTATTACTGCCGGAAAAATGATTACGGATGAACCCTTGATAAAGAATTATTTTAGTGGCAGCCCAACCTTACAATATCTGTTAATAGCATTGATAACGTTTGGCGTCATAGGTGCCGGAGTAATTAAAAAGAAACAGAAAGAATTCGCTTGAGATATAGTGCCATTGAAGGCAGGTGCTGGATATGTTTATCAGCACCTTTTTTATGTGCAGAATTATTAACTTAGGGTTTTAAGTAGCTTTAATACACAAATGTGATATAATAAAAAGCTGTTGGCCTAGATTATATAAAGAAAGATGGTATGTCATAAATGCTTAGTACAAATGGATTAGCACTAAGGTTTGGCAAACGAGCCTTATTTGAGGATGTCAATATAAAATTTACACCGGGGAACTGTTATGGACTCATTGGAGCCAATGGTGCCGGAAAATCCACTTTTTTAAAAATATTAGCCGGTGAGATCGAACCAAGTGCCGGGGAAGTGATCATTACCCCAGGTGAGCGTTTGGCAGTTCTTAAACAGGATCATTTTGCCTATGAGGATTTTCAAGTTTTAAAAGTGGTCATGGCTGGTCATGAAAGACTTTATGCCATCATGGAAGAAAAGGATGAGCTTTACGCCAAACCAGATTTCTCCGAGGCTGATGGTATCAGGGCATCGGAGTTGGAATGTGAATTTGCCGAGCTCAATGGCTGGGAGGCAGAATCAGAGGCAGCCCGCTTACTCAATGGATTGGGGGTTCATGATGAACTTCATAATAAAAAAATGAAGGAATTAGACGGGGTTGAGAAATTAAAGGTTTTGTTGGCCCGTGCTTTATTTGGCAATCCCGATATCCTTCTGCTGGACGAACCAACCAACCATTTGGATGTAGAGGCGATTACTTGGTTAGAAGAGTTTCTATATAATTTTCAGAACACCGTTATCGTGGTTTCTCACGATCGCCATTTTTTGAATAAGGTATGTACTCACATTGCCGATATTGACTTTGGTAACATTCAAATGTATGTGGGTAACTATGATTTTTGGTTAGAATCGAGCCAGTTGGCCTTACAGTTAGCCAAAGATTCCAATAAGAAAAAAGAAGAGAAGATCAAGGATCTGCAACGGTTTATTGAAAGGTTTAGTTCCAATGCTTCTAAGGCTAAACAGGCCACATCCCGGAAAAGGCAGTTGGAGAAATTAACCTTGGAAGATATTAAACCCTCTTCCCGTAAATACCCTTTTATTGATTTTAAGCCTGATCGAGAAGCTGGCAAGCAGTTGTTAGATATAGAAAACCTAAGTGTTACGATTGATGGGAAACAGGTTATCAACAACCTCAGTTTTACCGTAAACAAAGGGGATAAGATTGCTTTTGTGGGTCCTGATAGTCTGGTGAAAACCACATTGTTTAAGGTTTTAATGGGTGAGCTGCCTGCCACTGAAGAAAATAGTTATCGGTGGGGTGTGTCCACTTCCCAAGCCTATTTTCCAAAGGACAATGTTGACTATTTTAATGTTGATTTAAATCTGGTGGATTGGCTGCGCCAGTATTCTAGGGATCAAGAGGAATCCTATGTTCGTGGTTTTCTGGGAAGAATGCTTTTTTCCGGTGAAGAAACCCAAAAGAATTGCCAGGTTCTTTCAGGCGGTGAGAAGGTACGCTGCATGCTGTCCAGAATGATGCTTAGTGGAGCCAATGTATTGATCCTAGATGAACCAACCAACCACTTAGATCTAGAATCCATTACTGCCCTTAATAATGGATTAATAAAGTTTGATGGTACCATTTTATTCGTATCTCAGGATCATCAATTTATCCAAACCATTGCCAATCGCATCATAGAAATAACCCCCAACGGTCTCATTGACTGGCAAATGACCTATGATGAATACTTAACAAATGAAGAAGTTAAAAGGTTGCGTGCAGAACTTTATCAGAAATAGTTTTTGGACAAAGAGTGGGTTTCACCATCGGGTGGAACTCATTTTTTACTTTCAGAAGGATAAGAAAAGATAATATGATAATGGTTGGCAAGGTGTGGTAAATGCTTTAAAATATATTTAAAGCGAAACAGTGAAAATTAATGATAGTATGAGCGTAACTTTAGGGGGAGGGTGATGACAATAAAAACGAAGTACTGGGGCATGCTGTTTTTTAGTATCGTAACGGTATATGGAATAGCCCAAATGCTTGGGGAGGCTAATATGTACAGAAAGTTAGCGGTTGTTACAGGCTTCTTCCTGCCGGGAATCCTGCTTTTTCATTATTTTTTCATTTGGTTTCCCAGGGCGCTGGCTAAAAGCTGGTCACTTTCCTACCTTGTCAAAATAATTTTTGCAGCGGTAAATGAATGCATTATTGATCAAGAAATAAGGGCAGTGGTTATTCAAAAAATGAATGATCTCCTAAAAAATTTAGGGTTTGTCTTGGATCAAAGATTCAGGGTGGTAAAGAAGAATGGTTTACCAAGGAGCAGGTTTTCTTCTTTGGACCCAATATGGCGTCGTTTCTTTATAGAAGCTTTTTCCACCATCGAGCAGGAAATAAAGGATGAGACGATCCGCAGGTGGGTTTTTAATAAGATTATTAATTACCTGAACAGAGATGCGAACACCCGTTACGCAAAGGATATTTTAAGAAAATTTATTGGCAACAGTAAATATAACTTTCTAGTAAACTAATTGTTGAAAGACTTGGTGTCCTTAGTGGGCAGCCAAGTCTTTTTTGATGGGTCCGGCTTGCGACAAATAAGGCGATTTTTCCTTGCCAAAAGTTGCAAAACATTACAACTTTAAAGAAGGTTTTGAAAATGATTCAAAGAATAAGATATGAGATATTACCAGGCAATAAGAAAGAAAGGGATTTAAAGGAGATGCGGCTAAAAACAAGGCTTTTTTTAGGACTGAGCGGTCTTTTTATCATCTTGCTTCTAATTTCAGGCAGTGCCATATACCAGATGAAAAAGTTAAACAATACAATAGAAGGAATTGTAAAAGATGATTACCAAAAGGTGCAGTTTACTGCAACCATTCAGTTTGAGATTAATAATGCCAGCCGATATTTAAGGGATCTAATTTTAGAAGAAAACAACACAACCTTAGAGACCTATAAGAAGATGGAAAAATCCAACAAGGAAATACGGATGGCTATTTCCAACCTAGAGAAAGTTGCTCAAGATGATGCTTTAAAGGAATTAACCATTGATATTAAAACGACCTTCGATGAATATTTGCAAATTGAAAAAAGTATTTACGACTTAGTCCAATCAGGTAACCGAGATGAGGCTAAAAATGTCCTATATCAGGATTCTTCTGTACAGACTCGATCAAAGCTAGTTCACCTACTGGAGGAAATTGCTGCCGATCAAAAACAGGGAATGGATTCGGCGATGGTCGGCTCAAAGGAAGTTTATAATCGAGTGATTGTTATTTTTACCCTGCTGGTATTTGTAGGTATGGTTTTGGGTGGCAGCATTGTATTTTGGTTAATAAGGGATATTGCGGGAAATCTCAGTCGAGTTACAATAGCTATGAAGGGTGTTTCCTCTTACCAGGATAAAACATCCCTACCCCGCCTTGATATTGCATCGCGCGATGAAATTGGAGAGATTTCCGAAGTTTTCAATAATATGGCGGAAGCCTTGGAGCAGCACGTCCGTCAGGAAAAGGAAAGAAACCTAGCAATTCAAGAACAACACTGGCTGAAATCAAAGATTGCTGAAATAATGTCTCTGTTTCAGGGAGTACAGGATGTTAAAAACTTTGCTCAGCTAATTATAAGTCGGATACCTCCGATGGTGGGAGCAAATTATGGTGTGTTTTATATTTCTGTAGGTGAAGGTCATCAACAAAGGCTTGTAAAAGCAGCAGCCTATGCCAGTGATGGGCAGGAGGTAGGAACAGCGAGCTTTGCTGCCGGGGAAGGTCTAGTGGGGCAATGTTTGCTGGAAAACAAGGCGATTTACCTTAGAAATATTCCCGACCAATATATTCGTATTACATCTGGACTTGGCACAGCACCCGCCAGATGCATTACCCTATTGCCAGTGGAGTTTGGGGAAAAGGTTATGGCGGTTATGGAACTGGCATCCTTTACGGAGTTGAGTTTTCTGCAGCAGGAACTACTGGAGCAGGTTCGCTGGAATATTGGCATTGCCCTAAACCGTATTCTCAGTCACATGCAAGTTCAAAAACTGCTGGCGGAATCCCAGGCCTTAACAGAGGAATTACAAACTCAATCTGAGGAATTAAAAACCCAGTCTGAGGAATTGAAAACCTTTAATGAAAGGATTGAAAATCAATATAAAGAGTCCGAACAAAAGGCCCTTGAGCTTCAAAAAGCCAAGACGTTATTAGAAGAACAGGCCAAGCAATTAGCCCTTAGCTCCCAATATAAATCACAATTTCTATCAAATATGTCTCACGAACTAAGAACTCCCCTAAACAGTCTGTTGATTCTAGCCGACATATTTGTGCAAAACAAGGAGGGTAACCTTACCCCAAGGCAGATTGAATATGGCAAGACGATCTTGGCAGCGGGTAATGATCTATTGGCCTTGATTAACGACATTCTTGATCTGGCTAGGATTGAAGCGGGCAAATTAAATATAAAACCTGAAATGATTTCCCTTGATAAACTGGTTAAGAGTATAAAAAACCAGTTTGACCCGGTTGCTCACCAGAAGAAGTTAGATTTTACGATTGAACTGGATCAGAATCTGCCGAAAATCTTTTTTACGGATGAACACAGATTAATGCAGATTTTAAAAAATCTTTTATCCAATGCCTTCAAATTTACCCATGAAGGGTGTATAGGATTGAAGATCCAAAGGACTTCAGGCACATCCGAACAATTAGCATTCTCCGTCTCAGATACCGGAATTGGCATTGCAGAGGAAGAACAGGAGCTGATTTTCCAGTCCTTTCATCAGGCGGATAGTACAACCAGCCGCAAGTTTGGGGGAACAGGTCTGGGACTTTATATATGTCGCTTACTTACCAGGCTATTAGGTGGTTATATAGAACTACAGAGTAGCAAAGGGAAAGGAAGTACCTTTACAATTTACATTCCCCCTTATGTTGAAACTGACCGGACCGAGGTTGCTGCAGCTGTTGAGATTATTCCAGAAAATAAAACAGAAATCAGCAAAGGGGCAGATGCCAAGACCCATAACTTTGGGGATAAACCCCTCAAGGGGCACAAGGTGCTGGTGGTGGATGACGACATGCGCAACATCTTTGCGATTACTGCTGCCCTTGAGGAACAGGAAATGGAAGTCCTGTTTGCAGAAAATGGACGGGAAGCGCAGTCCGTGCTGCTGGAGAACCCCGGCGTCGGCCTGGTACTGATGGACATTATGATGCCGGAAATGGATGGCTATGAGGCCATGCAAGCCATCAGGCAAATGGCCGGGTACGAAGAACTTCCCATAATAGCCCTTACTGCCAAGGCTATGAAGGATGACCGTAGTAAATGTTTACAGGCTGGTGCATCTGATTATATTAGTAAGCCACTGAATATTAACCAATTGGTTTCTTTAATGAAAGTGTGGCTGTATAGGTAGTGGGCTGACATCGATAGAATACAGGAAGCTAGGGGGAATTTCAAAAGGATGGAACGTGTAATAAAAATATTAATGGTGGATGACCGACGTGAAAATCTTCTAGCATTGGAGGGTATTTTAGATTCCCCCATGTACCAATTGATCACCGCAAGCTCAGGGGAGGAAGCCCTAAGGCTCGTTTTGAAGGAGGATTTTGCTGTAATTTTACTAGATGTGCGTATGCCAGGACTAGATGGTTATGAAACCGCAAAGTTTATCCGATCTAGGGGAAGGTCCCGTCAAACACCCATTATTTTTATTACCGCCAGCCACCATGACACGGAGGAAGTAATTAAAGGCTATGCCCTGGGTGCCATTGATTATATTTTTAAACCCATTGACCCCAAGGCATTAAAATACAAAATTGTGGGCTTTGTCAATCTGTTCAAACATCAGGAACAACTGGAGATTATGGTACAACAACGAACCCAAGAACTATTGTTTGTTAATCAACAACTGCAAAAGGAGATTGAGCAGCATCAACGTACTGAAAAAGAACTGCATAAAAGTGAATGGCGGTTTCGTACTTTTTTTGAAAATTCCCTAATCGGTATTATCTTACTAAATCCAGAAGGCAGCTTTTTGGAAAGTAATCCAGCCTTTCAGAGAATGTTAGGCTATACGGACGATGAATTAAAGGAAAGGGTAAGCAATGAATTGACCCAGCTTAAAAGTATGGGGGGAAAATATAAGGACTTATTAGATGGAAAAATAAACTATTGTGAAATGCAACGGTGTTATATACGGAAAGATGGCAAATCTATTTGGGCGCAGCTAAATGCTTTTTTAGCACGGGATATCAATGCAAGTATTGAGCTTATTATTGTATTTGTCCAAGACATAACTGAGAAAAAAAGTTTGGAAGAACAAATGGTCCGCTTAGATCGGCTAAATATTATCGGGGAGATGGCCGCGGGGATTAGTCATGAAATGAGAAACCCCATGACCACTGTCAGGGGATTCCTGCAAATGCTGCAGGGAAAAGATCATTGTTTAATGTATAAGGACTACTTCAATTTAATGATTCAAGAGCTTGACCGGGCTAATTCCATTATCAGCGAGTTTCTTTCTATTGGTAAGAACATGCCTTCTAATTTGGAAAAGCAAAATCTCAATTCCATCGTGAAATCCCTTGAACCCCTCATTCAAGCAGACGCAGTTAGTCAGGGTAAGGGCTTGCAGGTAGAAACCAATGAAATTACGGAGCTGCTATTAAATAGTAAGGAGATCAGGCAGGTAATTTTAAATCTTTGCCGCAATGGTCTGGAGGCTATGCCCAGTGGTTTCAAACTTACCCTCAAAACCTATATGGAAGAGGACATGGTTGTTTTAATGGTGCAAGATGAAGGTAACGGGATCAACCCCGAGATAATGAATAAATTAGGTACCCCTTTTTTTACAACCAAAGCCCACGGAACAGGGCTTGGTCTAAGTATTTGTTATAGTATAGCTGCCCGACACAATGCGGTAATAAATTTCGATACCAGTACCAAGGGTACAACCTTTTATGTTCGATTTAATACAAAAAAATATGGACAATAGCATTCCTCCAATAAGGATGTTTACGAAAATCATAGTTGTTTAGCATACAGCCGAACGATTACCGATGAATTGTAAATAATCTTTATTGGAGGATTTGCTTTATGACAAACTTTGAACTGGAATACATTGAGATGGACGGTCTGCTATATCCCAACATTGAAGTTGATGGAAAAGCCAAACTTGATAACTTGGGGAAATACGGACGATTTTGTCTAAGCTATTCACTTTGCCCAAGGCAAAAGACCAAAAGCCCTGCCCGATACCACAAATACCCGAAATACCCGTAAGATATGGCAAGAGCCCACCCTCAGAATGGAGGGTAGGCTCTGCACGATTTTGCAGCCAGGCTATCATAGCGTAAAACGCCGGAGACCCTATGTCTTTGCGTCCCCGGCTTTAACCGGGTTTGCCCTTGGCATTATTCATTTTATTGTTCGTGCTTTACTTCGTTGGAATCCGAAGCACATTCATCGTCCAATCCTGCATGGTGTTACTGGAGATCGCCAAGTTCCACAAAGCGGCGTAGCACGGCCGAAGCCTCGGCGCGGGTGGCTGTACCCTGCGGATCAAAGAGATTACCATTTTTACCGCTGATTACGCCTGCCATCTGCATCTGCTTTACGGCATCCTTGGTGTAGGCGCTGATTTTGGCGCTGTCCGCAAAGGTGTTTTCCCCATGAACCGTTGGCAGTGTGAAGCCGATGACTTTGGTGCAGTTCTGCATGATGACTGCCATCTGCTCACGGGTAATAGACTGATCCGGGGCAAATTTTCCATTGCCGGTGCCGTTTACGATGTTGTTTTTACTTGCCCATTCAATGTAGCTCATGTAGTAAGCGTCGCTTTTCACATCGGTGAAGCTGCTTTGCTTGTAGCTGCTCACATCGGCCTTTGCCAGCCGTCCCAGCGCGGTGACAAACATTCCTCTTGTCATTGCAGTGTTCGGGCTGAAGGTGGTGGTGGAAGTGCCGCTGAACAATCCACGGCTTACCACAAACTCAATATCTTCCTTCGCCCAATGGCTTGCAATGTCCGTAAATATGGTATTGGTTTGTTTGTAGCCGATACCGTAGGTGGAAAAATGATTGGTGCTAAAGCGCAGTACCTTGTTTACGCTGTCATAAACAGAACTGGTGAGCCAGTGTACCTTTCCATTGCCGTCCACATAGACCGCCTGCACATTCCCGGCTTTTTCATTTGCGCCAAGGGTGTATGGGATGGTTACCGATACGCTGCCTGCGCCAAAGCTCTGCACCTGTTTGCCGCTGCCGTAGTTCACCGTGAGGTCGAATACCGGACGGCTGCCAATGGCTTTTTTCGCTTCCCCGGTTAGCCTGCCGCTATCCGTGCGGGTGGCGGTAATATTGACATCCGATTTTGCCTGCTGATTGATTTCCTGCACGGTTGCCAAATCCATGCCGATTCGGATGTCGGGGTTGGCCACCACCACAAGGATGTTGACGATTTTCTTTGCAAGGATGGTATCCTGCACGGTCTTTGGCAGATTGACCGTAACATGGGAGCCGGTCTTGCTGCCGGTGTCCACACGGAGTACTACAGTGATGCCGTTTTGCTCATTGCCGTTTTTCTTGGCGTCCGCCAGAGCCTTATCAAAGGCGTCGGTCACGGTTTTGTCAGTGATGTTCACTGTGACGTTGCCCTTGCTGTCCATTGTGCCGGGAACCTTGATTTCGCCCTGGGTGGGAGAATTAGGCTTGTCCGGTGCGGGTAGCGTGACAAGGACAGGGCTACTGTTGTTGTCTGCGGAACCGCCGCCACCGCCGGAACCACCACTGCCACCCTTTGGATTTGTCGTCACATTGAATCCCGTGCTTGCCGTCGACGCTTCTGTGTCGGCAGTTTCAGCCACCCGCTGGTAGAAGGTATACGCTGTGCTTGCCGTCAGGCCGCTGAACACATTGCCTGTCTGCCAGGTGGTGCCGTCCTTAGAGAACTGGTAAGCCGCATTTGCCGTAAGCGTAACGGTGTTATGCGTCTTTGAAGCGAGCGTAGGCGCTCCCGGTGCGGACGGAGCCGCTTTCTTTAACACAGCCGCGGTCGCTGTGCTGGTGACCGTGCCGGTTTCTATAGTTGACTGAATTTCAAGCGTGATTGTCTTTCCGTGGTCTGCCATATTTACCATATAGCTTGCGCCTGTGCCGACTTGTGTTCCATCAGCTTTCCATACATAGGTCAGCGTACCGGTGTTGTTGCTGTCGTCAAGGGAGCCGTTCAGCACATTGTCAATTCTCGGAGCTACATTGCTTATGGTTGCCGTGCCGGTGAGGGCACCGGGCACATATGCACCCACGGTAAAGCTGCTGTCCGCACCTTCATTATGAGTGGCAGTTGCCTTGACCCTCACCAAATAGGTGCCGTTTGTAAGTCCAGTAATGTCGCTGCCGGTACCGGGGATGTAACTTGCAGCATCGCTTTTCTTATACTCCATAGCGGTAGTCACGCCGGTGAGCTTGCCGTCATTATTGCTGACAGTGGTGCAGTTCACGGCAGATACGCCGGTGACTGCGTAACCATCCGCTTTGCTAATGGTAGCGGTGATGCTACCGGAAACTGAGCCTGTTTGCACATCACTTGTTACCTCACAGGTGAGGGTTTGATTGATGTCGGCTTCCACAATGGTATAAGTATTGGAATTTGTGCCTATATTGATGTTGCCCCGCTTCCACTGATAGGAAAGGTTGCCGGTGTTATTGCCGGAACTGTATGCGACGGTCAGCGTTTGACCGTATTTTAGCGTACCGCTGATGGTCGCCGTGCCGGTAAGGGCATCTGCCGGAGCGGTGTCGGTGGTCACACTGAATCCCGTGCTTGGCGTCGACGCTTCTGTGTCGGCAGTTTCAGCCACCCGCTGGTAGAAGGTATACGCTGTGCTTGCCGTCAGGCCGCTGAACACATTGCCTGTCTGCCAGGTGGTGCCGTCCTTAGAGAACTGGTAAGCCGCATTTGCCGTAAGCGTAACGGTGTTATGCGTCTTTGAAGCGAGCGTAGGCGCTCCCGGTGCGGACGGAGCCGCTTTCTTTAACACAGCCGCGGTCGCTGTGCTGGTGACCGTGCCGGTTTCTATAGTTGACTGAATTTCAAGCGTGATTGTCTTTCCGTGGTCTGCCATATTTACCATATAGCTTGCGCCTGTGCCGACTTGTGTTCCATCAGCTTTCCATACATAGGTCAGCGTACCGGTGTTGTTGCTGTCGTCAAGGGAGCCGTTCAGCACATTGTCAATTCTCGGAGCTACATTGCTTATGGTTGCCGTGCCGGTGAGGGCACCGGGCACATATGCACCCACGGTAAAGCTGCTGTCCGCACCTTCATTATGAGTGGCAGTTGCCTTGACCCTCACCAAATAGGTGCCGTTTGTAAGTCCAGTAATGTCGCTGCCGGTACCGGGGATGTAACTTGCAGCATCGCTTTTCTTATACTCCATAGCGGTAGTCACGCCGGTGAGCTTGCCGTCATTATTGCTGACAGTGGTGCAGTTCACGGCAGATACGCCGGTGACTGCGGGACCGTCAGCCTTTGCTATACTCCAAGAGATTGTTTTGTCAGTGTTGGTGTTATCGTTCCAAGCATAGCCGGATTGCAGAGTCGCTGTAGCGATATAGTCCCCGACATCCGTTGCTTTATCGGTTCCGCTGAGGGTATAGCCTGTGCCGCTGTTCACGCCGATTTGTTCAGTACCAGTCCACTTGAGTCCTGTGTTTGCGGTAGGCACGGCGATTTTCGTAACGCCTGCCGGAACGGTAACTGTGGCGGATGCACTCGCCTCATGGGTAGCAGTGGCTTTTACGCGCACATAGTAAGTTCCTGCGGAAAGGCCAGTGGTTTCGGTTGCGGTGCAGTCGGCAGCACCGGTAAAGCCGAGGTTTTTAGCATACTCCATGGCGGTGCTTGTACCGGTGATCTTGCCGTCTGTGCCGCCCGCACTGGTGGGTGCTACACCCGCAAGCCCTGTTGGAGCGGCGGGGCCGTCGGCCTTGGTAACGGTGATGGCTTGGGTAGTTGTGATGCTTGTGCCGTTTGCCGTCAGGGTGATTGTGGTATCGCCCATGGTGAGCGCACCTGTTTTATCCACCGTGTAGGCGGTAAAGTTTGCATCCTCCGTGCCGTCGTTATAGGTGGCCTTCACCACCATGCCTGCAATACTGAAAGCATCTCCAAATTTGTAAGCCGTCGTGTTAGGCGGCGTGGTAATGGCAATTGATTGCAGTGCGCTTGCCGCCGTTTTAGGGAATGTAATGGTCACATTCAGCATATCTCCATCGCCTGCAGGGTTCATTACATAGGTTGCACCGGTGCAGGTAAACGCCCTTTGCGCCACGCCTGAAAAGGTGTAACCGGGTTTCGCCGTTAGGGTGACGGTGGCGGAGTAGACTGTGTCGGCAAGGAATTTCGTGGGGCTGCCATCCCATTCCACTGTGCCGGTGTACTGATCATCATCGGTGATGGTTGTCATCGGTGTGCCGCCGGTTTCCGGGGCGATCAGCTTGCCGCCCAAATTCAAGTTGGTGACCGTATTGTCCGTATCATTCGTAAAGGTTAGGTATTTGTAGGTGCCTATTTTCTCCGAATCGTAAGCAACCGATGGTGTTCCATCGTAATTGGTGCTTGCTGTAACCTTTACTTTGGTATAGCCGCTAAGATCCGGGGCCGTATTCATCGCTCTGCCTCCGCCCTGGATG
Source organism: Desulfotomaculum sp. 1211_IL3151 (assembly GCF_036763075.1). NCBI lineage: Bacteria > Bacillati > Bacillota > Clostridia > Eubacteriales > Desulfotomaculaceae > Desulfotomaculum > Desulfotomaculum sp. 1211_IL3151. Next base: position 62,478 of record NZ_JBAIYV010000063.1, read on the forward strand.
ACGGGCGAACCGCTTGGGATGTAGATTGTGGCAGAATCAATTCCAACGCTGTTTGTGCCTGTGGCGCTAACCGTGCCGCCGGAAATACTCACGTTGACCATGCTCCCGTTAGAAATTGCGCGTGATTTGTCTCCGCTTGCTTTTAGCGTGCCGCCGGAGACATTCACGTTGCCGCCGCCCACGTTTTGAATTGCCTGCGAATTGTCTCCGCTTGCGCTTACCGTACCGCCGGAAACACTTACTTCGCCGGTGCTAAAGTTGTAAATGCCCCGCATGCCGCTTAATGCACCACCGGAAATCGTTACATTGCCGCTCCCGGAGGAATTATAAATCGCAATTTGGCCTTCTAGAACACCGTCGAAAACGATCACATCGCCGGTTGATTTGTTTTGAATTGCATAAGAATAGCCCCTTACTGTGCCGCCTTGGATGTTGACAGTTCCAGCACCTTCGTTATAGATTGCAGAACCAACATCTGTGTTTTCCAATGTACCACCGACAACAACAAGGCTGCCGCCATTTAGATCAATCGTGCAGGAGTACTTGTCTTTTTTTGCTGTGACCTTTCCGCCACCTTTGGTGTCGGTGATGGTCAACGTGCCGGTGCCTTCATGCTTGATGGCGGTGTTAGCGCCGCCGTCCAGGGTTTTGCCCTTTAGGTCAAGGGTGAAGCTCTTATTACTACCGCTGGCGATGGTGACAGTAGCTGTAAGTGTGATGTCATCCAGCAGCTGAATGGTCTGTCCCTCCGCAACTGCATTAACCGCCTCTTGCAGGGTTTCGTAGCCTGTGCTGCCGATTTGGGCGACATTGGCCGAGCCCTGTTCAAACTTGAGGTATTTGTAGGTGGCGATGTTCGCCGCATTGTAAGTGACCGGTGAAGCTCCATTGTAAAAGGTGCTTGCCGTAACTTTTACATTGGCATAGCCGCTCAAATCCGGGGCTTTGTTCATCGCCTTGCCGTCGCCTTTAATAACAGGCGTACCGCTTGGGATTGAAATTTTTCTGTTGATTATATTATAAATTGCATTGCCGCCTGCCGCGGTATTTTCTATCGTTCCGCCGGTGATTTCAAGGGCAGGACTACCGCCAAAGTCCAGATAAATCGTGCCGGGGTAGGTGGCTGAAGAATTTGCGCTGGTGACCGTAGCCGTGCCGCCGATAGTGATTTTTCCGAGTCCACCCTCCAAAATCGCAGGACTTGCATCTGCACTTACCGTTCCTCCTGAAACGCTTACGCTGCCGGCGTCAAGGTTGAGAATCGCACGGCCCGAACCCGAAATCACTCTGCCTCCGGAAACGCTCACCATGCCGGTGCCATTGTTGGAAATCGCATCGGCATTTGCAGATGAAGAATTGGTATTTTTCACTGTGCCGCCAGTCACACTTACACTACCAGTGCTACTGCTATAAATACCATTGGATTGGCCAGTGCTTTCCACCGTACCGCTGGTCACACTTACGCTACTAGTGGATGTGCTATAAATTGCACCGAGGCCGTCGCCTGTATACTTCACAGTACCGCCTGAAACAACCAGAGAGCTATCATTTAGTAGCGTAATTGTACTGCCCTTCCAACCACTGCTGCTCAAAACTGTACCGCCCTCACCGCCTGAGGTATCGGTGATGGTCAATGTTCCGCTACCTTCATGGCTTATGGCGGTAGCGTAGCCGCCGTTCAGCGTGTGTCCGTTTAGGTCAAGGGTAAAGCTTTTACTATTGCCGCTGGCGATGGTGACAGTAGCTGTGAGTGTGATGTCATCCAGCAGTTGAATGGTTTCCTTCTCCGCAACCTCATCAACCGCCTTTTGCAGGGTGGCGTAGCCTGTGCCTGTTGTTGTATTTTTGGCAACAACTGGGCTCTCAATCTTGACATATTTGTAGCTCCTGATATCTGTTGTGAGTATCTCGTCGGTCACAACTACCGCGCCGGTGCTGCTGGGGCTTGCTCCGGCAGTGTTTTTGTGGATATAGCTGCTGCCGAAGGTGGGGGCTATTTTCATTGCCTGCCCCTGAGCGCTGGCGGTTACCGTGCCGCCGTTGATGCTGATGCTACTGGCACCAATGCCGTAGCTGTCAGTTTTTGCCGTACCGCTGGTGGCACTTACCGCGCCGCCTTCAACAACTAGTCTATTAGAGTTGCCTATTATCCATATGCCATAGCTTTTACCATCTGATTTATCTGTTGCCTGCCCGCCTGTGGCTTTAAGGCTGCCGCCTTTAACTATGGCATTCCCGCTCTGCACCACCACACCGTAACTGCCGAACCCCTTAGATACATCCCCACTTGCTGTCAAACTGCCGCTTTCAACGATTAGGTTACCCTGGTCGAGATACACACCGTAGCTGGCGCCTTGATTATATGTTGCCTTCCCGCCTGCGGCGTTGAGGCTACCGGTGCCGGATATGGTAAGGTGCCCGTTATTCACACAGATGGCGTAACTATAAGCACCGGACTCAGTAGTAATCGTATTGCTGCCCTCCAATACAATTTTGAGGCTGTATTCCGTGTAAATGCCGTATTTTCTTTGGGGCACCGTCTGCGAAGTAAGCGCTCCCGTAATTCTGGCGTTGTTCAAGGTAAGGGTTGGGTACGGACTGCTCGACGCGGGGGTGTAGCGCACCGTTCCGTCCCCGAGCACATCGTTCATGTTGTCGCTGGTCACCCGCGTGCCGCCCACCCAGATGCTGTATTCTGTGACAGCCATCGGGCTGATCATCCCCATCATCATGCGCGCCGCTTCCACCGTCACAGCAATCTCCGGCAGCTCAGCGCTGACCGTATATCCCCCAATCACAGGGGTAAATACATACTCACCCTCGGTGTCCATGTCATATTCCGGCTGGGAAATCCATGTAACGGGAATGTCCACGGTTGTTTCTTCCCACTCGGGAGTGGTCGCTTCGCCTGCTTCCTGCGGCTCGCTGACCTCTGCCTCTATGGCGGAGTCGGCGGTTGCAGTAGCCGAATCATCCACTGCCGTATCCTCTTCCGGGCTTGCGGAATCCTGCACGGTTTCCTCCGACGCGCCGCTGTCCGAAATCACGGCTGCCCGCACTGTGGCGGTCAGGGTTTCGGGCAGTTCTAAATCCTTAATGGATGTACCGGTCGTGACCGTTTTTTCTGTTTCTGCTAGCGGCTCAAATGCAATAATTTCCCCGCTTGCGCCAATGGTCGTTTGCGCTTCTTCCGCCATTGCCGAAACCGGCAGCATGGTAAGCACCATGCACAGCACCAGAAACATACTTAGCAATCGTCCCCTAGGAGTCCTTCTCTTGCCGCGTTGCAGCATTTTACCTCTTTTCTTCATAGGGTCTGTTCCTCCTCAACTGGTAAAGTTGGTTTTCCTCGTTCCAGAAGTGTCTGCAACCTCTGGGTTTCTTCTTTGGTGGCAGAGCGAATATGGTTTTTCTCACAGGAGGGGCATTCCCTTACCTCTCCTGCCCGGTAGAACAGAAAGCCGCAGTCCTCGCAGGCGTAAGTCATGCAATCCCCTTCTTTCCACAGTGATATAGCGGTTTTCTTCAAATTCCAAGCAACTGCTTCTTCTTTGCGTCAAACTCCTGCTGGGAAATGATGCCTTCTTCCATCAGTGTTTTGTATTTTTTGATTTCCCCGATGGCGTCGACAGGGGGTGCCATGGTTGTATGTACCGCCTGTGCCCCCGCTGCACCATGACCAATGGACTGATCTGGTGCTTCCGGAAAGGCCACCGTCTTGAATGCAGTCACCAGCTTTTCAATTTCCCCAATGCTGCGCTGATACGAGCGGATGTAGCCGTTCACATCCGGGAGGTTATTATCAAATCGGGGGCCGTCCATATCGCATTTAATCACCGTCCAGTAGGGGTGGTCGAAATGCAGTTCCACGTTAAACACCTGAAAGGGTTCCGGCACATCAAAATACTGCCTCGGTGCTGACCAGTTTGCCTTGCCGTCATCCAGCTTGTCCATGGCACGGGCCATCTGCCTGTTCATCATAAACTGGGAGATTTGCGGTGCCAGGGCCATGGCGCGCTCCGGCACGGTACTGGCATAGCGGCGTAGGCCCGCCGCCGAACCCTCGAACAGAGGGGCGCTATCCTCTTTAATGATAAAGGATTTCAACTGTTTGCCCTCAAATACGGTTTTGTCCAGGTTTTTGCTCAGGCAGAACAGCTTGTTCTGGTAATCGAAGATAATTTTGGTATCCCAAAGGCCGAAGTCAATCCGTTCAGAAATCACGAACTGATCTTTCAGCAGCTGGTTTTGATCGTAAAATGTCAAATATTCCCGAAAACTTTGCATCGTCAGTTGGCTTTCCTTGTCGGTCTCCATATCGATCTTGTTGTGGCAGGTGTCACAGATGTATTCGCCCTCTATTTTCGATGGCAGAAACCACGAAATTTTGCCGCCGCAGATGGGGCAAGGGGGTTTTTTAGAGAATAAGCCCATCTTCATTTCCTCCCTATGATCAATTCTTATCTCGTTCCGCCGCCTGAACCGCCGCCGATGGAGCCGCCACCTCCGCCAAAGGAAGCAAATCCGCCGCCTCCGCCGCTGCGCTTTTCCTGTTCGCGCCGCTCCTCGGCTTTCTTCATATTGCTGTAAAGCAAATAGTGATAGGAATAGGCTGTAACCATGCTCTGGCTGTAATCAGTTAGTTCGGAAGAAAGTGCCGGATATAACTCTTTCATTTGCTCCGCCACCTGATCGGCTATGCCAAACAGCATGGCATAGGTCAGCAGCTCCCGCCAAATCGGCATTTCCTTGACACCCCGCTCGGCAACCAGTGAAAAATCCTCCAAATACCGTTTGAGCCCCAGCAGCTCGCCCAGCTCCTGTTCACCGGCTGGCGTCAGGTCGGTTAGTTTGGCAGGAATATTCCACCGTTTCAGGCAGTGCTTTTGATTCAAATAGGCTCTGCCTGCACTGTCATGCTTTTGAATATAAGCACGAAGCAGCGTATCATTTTGATTTGCAAAGCGTTCCAGCTCCTTTGCCTGCAAGATGGCATCCGAACCGGCAGCACCCTCCAATACCGTATAAAGGTACTCATCGTACTCGTTCATTTTGTCATGCTGGCTGCCCATCAACCGCAGACTGACCGCTTCTTTGGTCTTACCCATAAAGCCGACTTCCTGGGTTTCCACAGGGGACAGGCAGTCCAGCTGGGTAAGCCGCAGCATCCCTGTGGCGAGAATCGCGCCATCCTCACACACATCAAACATTCTCCCTAACGCATAGGTGGCGCTCAGTCTGCCCCCGTTGGGAAGCTCTCTGAAATACCCGAACCGCTCTGCGAATCTTTGCCGTTTTTTCTCTGCCCTTTTCTTTTTCATCCTGCCAATCCAGATAATCAGCCCGATGGGAAGTCCGATGGACAGCAGTATCGTAACGATTACCGCAAATACGGATACTTCTTCGCCGGTGGAGCCGATGTTATCGTAATCGCTGCCCGAAAAGGCTTTTTCTCTCACTTCCTCAAAGCTCCCTGATTCCTGTCGTAAGGGGGAAAGGATTCCTTTCTCCAGATTAAACAGTACCGTCACATGGTTTTCCGCAGAGAGCGGGGTATCTGTACGGGCAACGATACTTCCATTCTCAAATGCCACCTCGCCTGCGAAGCCAAAGCCCCATACATCGGCAATTTCATCGGTGATGGGTGTGCCATCCGCAAGGCGGATTTGAACCGTCACATCGGTGGGTGTTGTATTCATTCCGTCACCCACAAATCGGAAATTTACGCCGTCCCTGTCGGCATATCCACCTACTACGTTATCCAACTTATATGCAATGGTGTAGCGATTTTGCCCGTACCGGCTGATGCCGAAGCAGATTTCATAACCGCTGTCCGTATCATGAATACCGCATTTTTTTGCCTTTTCTTCAAAGCTCCAATCAATGTTCCAATCCGGCACCGTATCATAGATACCGTTTTGGTCAGAGACCTTAAGCTCGCTGACGGTCAGATAATCGGGTGCATTCATGGGAATATAGCATTCGGTTCCTTCCTCAAAGCTCCCTTCCCAGCTCTGGGTGATGTGCATAGAGCCATCCTCGTAAATGACAGCCTGAATATCCATGGTATGCACCTGATTCGCTGCAAAGGAGGGGAGAGGTAGGGCAAATAGCAGGACAAAGCATAGAATCAGGCTGCTCACTCTTTTACGCATAAAGCACCTCATTTCATGCTTGGCATATCCGCCTTGGCCGCCTGCTCCTCCAGATAGTCTCTTTGCCGGAAGCCTAACATCCCAGCAATCATGGAGACCGGGAACATTCGGATTTCACGGTTGAGCTTCGTCACGCTGTCGTTGTAAATCAGGCGGCTGGTGCGCACCATGTTTTCAAAGGTTTGCACCGCGTCCATGGTTTTGATATAAGTTTGGTTTGCCTTTAATTCGGGGTATTGCTCCGTTACCATGGCAATCCTGCCCAAGGCTTCGGAAATAATCCCTTCTTGACGCAGCACATCATCCGGTGTGGATTTTGCCGTAATCACACTTCTTCTTGATTTGATTGTTTCAATCAGCGTTTCGCTTTCGTGCTTGGCATAGCCCTTTGTCAAATCCAAAAGAGCCGTCAGGGCATCAAAACGGCTGGAAAGCTGCACCCCGATCTGGCTCATGGCATTGCTGATATTCTCATCAAGCACCACCAGCTTGCGCTGTGTAGAGATTATCCACAACACAATGACCGTAGCAATTGTGATGATTGCGATGAAAGTTGGCAGCATAATAAAGTTTCCTCCTTGTTTATTTTTGAATGGGCAGACAGACCACTATTTTGTCCGTCTGCCCATTTTGTTGCCTGTATGCGTGATTACTCCAATGTGATACTCGGAAGTATATCGGCCAGATTCGCCTCAAGGGAGGAATTTGCCCCTGTGGTGTAAGTAAAAGCAATATGCTGCTCGCAATTCTGACCATCGATTGCGAAGTATAAAATAATTTGACAAGTGGTTACGTTTTTGCCGCTGGTATTGCTGTCGCCTGTGCAGAGGAAGGACAAGGAATCCACTTCCGCAATTTTAGCAGGATTATCAAAGGCAAGCACCTTGATGTTGGAATAGGTATCCCCCAGTGATTCAAGCATATAGTCCTCGGTAACATCCCCAATCCGTGTATCCGATGGGAATGTAGGTGTTACGACAATGCTGGCATTGGGACCTTCAGCCACAGCGTAGCCGTCTTTGTCACTAAATTCGCCAAAATCGCTGGGAACGAGCAGAGCGGTGTAATTTGCTACCTTGTTGACAAGTGTGATGTCCGAAGCGACAGGCGCCGATGTCTCAGGCGTGGAAGTTGGTGCGGAATTGTTTCCTCCGCAGGCTGCAAGGCTCAGCGTCATGGCAAGCGCCATCATAAGTACCAGTAATTTTTTCATTTCAAATCCTCCATTTTCTGTTGGGTAACCATGGGCGCGGGTGGTGTGACCGGCGCCGGGGTAGGTTTCGTTGAGAATTGCACGTTCGGGATTTGGTCTTCTCTTAAAACGGTAAATGTCCACTCGGCATGACTCGGGGCGTTCATGTTCGTTTCTGTCCACAGGATAACGGGAGTTCCGATGTCGCTTTTTTCATTTGAGGCGTTCATTACCAGCTTAGTGGCAGTAGGTGGTCGCAGGCTGCACCGTTCGTAGCTTGATTTTAAGCCAGCGGTGTTTTCGTTGTAGGCATTCCAAAGATACGGACTGCTCACAGCCTTTACCCGTGTTCCGTTCGTTATGGGATCGGCGATGCCCAGATATCTTCCGTCCTTCATTCTGGCGGTTATTTGATTGTTCCCCTTGTTTTCCACATAGAGCTCCCGTGTGCCCTCTGTGGATTGGTTCCAGCGATTCAATTCCGCATTGCCCGAGGCATCTATGTTTAGCGTGCGCTGGTTGTTGCCGCTGAACACTTGCAGACAGTACCAACCGGTGGCGGGTGCTTTTGCGATGCCTGCGGAGGGGTTGTCCGCGGGGATAAACCGGAACTCGCTATGTTCGGGCCCGTCAGGGACAGGGTGGCTCGGACAAACCCATTTGTCTATATGGTTCCATAAAATAATCGCGGTTCCATCCGTCTTTTTTTGACCGGAGGCGTTCAATAACATATCTTGATTATCAACGGGGCGCAGGCTGCAAATATCCTTGCTGGGTTTATTTTCGCCGCACAGCCGCCAGCTCAGCAAAGGGTTAGCCGGGTCATTTGCCAACACCTTTACCCGGGCACCGTTCGATATGCTGGATATGCCCAAACGCTTGCCGTCCACCGTCTCCAAGGCGTACGCGCCACCGCTTCCGGCACTTCCGAGGTAGCGCAGGAGCCATTTTGTATTTCCCTCCGGAGTGTTGGTTTTGTCGCGCAGTTCCGCGTTGCCCTTTGCGTCAAGGTTGAGATAGTTGCCCATGCACCGAAGATAGTACCAGCCATTTTTCGGTGTGGGGTTGTTGGGAAGGGATGCATATGCAGTCATCGGTAGCATCGTCAGTGCCATGCAAAAGATGAGCAGTATGCCCATAAATCGTTTTTTCATAAGGGTGTTCCTCCTTTAGAAATTTTGTTTCACAGCCTCAAGCTATCAGAAATTCCCCCGCAAAAACCGTCCGCTGCATGAAACATGATTTTTTCGACATGAAACATAGTGTCGGATATTCGATTTTTATGGTAAATTTATCATGGAGAAATAGAATAATAGGGAAATGGGGGGTGCTTGTGCTGCAGATTGCGGTCTGTGATGACAATATTGACGAGTTATCCAATATGGTACAGCTTATAGATCTGTACCGAACTTCTAAACATCTGGACTGCGAATACGCCGTCTTTCCAAACGGATTTGAGCTGGTTTCGGCCTTAGAAAAAGGAAAGCGGTTTGATATATACTGTCTGGATATCATTATGCCGGGCTTTATGGGCATTGATGTCGCAAAGGAAATCCGTGCTTTTGACAAAACCGCACCGATTTTGTTCTTTACCTCATCGCCCGAGTTTGCTTTGGAAAGCTATTCGGTGAAAGCCATTAACTATGTATTAAAGCCGATATCGAAGGAAAAATTATTCTTCACCTTTGACGAAATGCTGGAGCGGATAAAAGCGGAAAAAAGTGAGGATGCGGTTATCGTAAAGAGTAATGAGGGAATTCAAAAAATACTGATCTCCAATTTGGTTTTTGCCGAGGTCATTGGCAGAAATGTGTTGTATCATCTGCGCTCCGGTAAGGTAATCGAATGCACAGAACCCTTTTCCTCCGTCTGCGATAATCTGCTGAAATATGGGCGTTTTATCAAAACCCATCGCTCTTATATTGTGAATATGCAGTATGTGGATACCATTGAAAATCGCCGGGTGACCTTACAAACCCTTTCATCTGTTCCTGTTGCACAAGGTAAGGCACGGGAGATTAAAGAGCAGTATCTGGCTTATCAAATGGAGGGGGAATAAGAGAAAGGAGGAACCAAAATGCTAGAAACTGTCATTGCGTTCTCTCGCTATTGGTTTGCCCTGTTATTCGGTGCGGCGGTTGCGGTCAGTTTCGCCGGAATGGCGCATACACGGAAAAATCATCTGGCTTTCGGATGCTTTACCTTCATTTTATTTATTGTGCAACTAGTCTGCTTGCGAATCTGGGGCATGGACATGACGATAAAAATATATCCGCTGATTTCTCATTTGCCGGTGGCTGTTTTTATCGTCGTGTTCTTAAAACGCCCGTGGCTGATTTCACTAACCAGCATGTTTGCCTCCTTCTTGTGCTGCCAGCCTCCCCGTTGGATCGGCAGTGTCGCAGGCGCCGCTTTTGACAGTGCTTCCATAAACCATGTCGGCTATGTCGCGGCTGTGTTTCTGATGTACTATTTGCTGCAAAAATATGTGGTGAAATCGGTTCGGCATCTGATGGAACGCTCCGTTAAATCCTGCCTGCTGTTTGGCGCCATGCCGGCTTTTTACTATCTGTTCGACTATACCGCCACGGTTTACACCGATTTTATGTATAGCGGAACACGTGCGGCTGTACAGTTCATGCCCTTCGTGACATCGGCATTCTATTTTGTGTTTGTCCTCCTTTACTATGCCGAAACACAAAAACAGGCAAGTATCCAAAGAGAGCGGGATATGCTGGATACGCAGTTCCGGCAGGCACAAACAGAATTTGCTTCTCTGCGGCAGCTGCAGCAGAATGCCGTGGCCTATCGGCACGATATGCGCCACCATTTCGCTCTTTTACAGGGTCTGGCATCCGAGGAACGCATAGAGGAGATCAAAGAGTATCTACGGACTGCCCAGTCCGACATGGATGCCATCACGCCCATGCGCTTTTGCGAAAATGAAACCGTCAATCTGATTTTGTCCGCTTTTGCCGCCAAAGCAAAACAATCGGGAATTCTATTGACGGTAGAAGCGAAGCTGCCCGACTCGCTTCCGTTTAGCGACACCGAGCTTTGTTCACTATTGTCAAATGCTTTGGAAAACGCCATAGATGCCTGTGAAAATATAGCCGACAGCAATGAACGCTATATCAAGCTGCGTGTGTATGACAAGAATAATAAACTGTGCATTGACATCCGCAACAGTTATCAGACCGAACCAATATTCCATCAGGGGCTTCCTGTATCAAAAGAACAGGGGCATGGTTTTGGCACAAAAAGTATGGCTCATATCGTGGAAAAGCATGGCGGTGTATGCCAATTTTCGGTCAAGGATGGCTGGTTTATGTTTCAGGCCACTGCATAAAGGATTGTTTTAACTACAAAGTGCAGAGCGATTCCAGGTAAAATGGAGTCATACTTCACAACCATTGCCATTATCCCCGGCTTTTTAACCAAGGACAATTAAGCCAGGGGTTCCTTTGACGTCATGGGTGCCTTCATGCAGCCCCGGGGACACCAGATGATCATGAATACAGATTTTCAATTAAATCCCCAGGCAGCACTGGATGCTCCCAGACGGCAATGGTTAGAGGATAAAACCATATTGCTTGAGCAATCGGTTTCTGAACAGATAGTCTGATCCCCACCTCTAAGCTTAAAAACCCACAGCCCTTTGACTGTGGGTTTTGTTCTTGCGTATTTGTGCTGCCATCAACTAACGGCACCATGGGGAAGGGGCGACCAAAGGTCGCCCCTATAACCGATGGCTCATGGCTCACGGCCATTGACAGCGGCTGGCTATATTTTATTGCTCCTCCGCCAAATACCCATATCCTGTGCTGACTTAATCAACTCATCTCTAAAATCGGGATGGGCGATGGAGATAAGGGCTTCGGCACGTTCCCAGGTAGTTTTTCCTTTTAAAACAGCTTTGCCATATTCAGTAACCACATATTCCACCGATGTTCTGGGGGCAGTTACGATGGAGCCATTTCTTAGGAAAGGAATGATGCGGGAAAAGGACTTACCTTGTTTATCCTTATAGGTTGAGGTAAGGCAGATGAAGCTCTTGCCCCCCTTGGATTCATAGGCACCGGTTATAAAGTCAAATTGACCGCCTGTGCCGCTGATCTGCCTCATGCCGGAGGTCTCGGAATTCACTTGACTGAAAAGATCCACTTCCACGGCATTGTTGATGGACATCACCTTGTCATTTTGAGCGATGTTTTTTGGGTTATTGGTGTAGCTTACCGGGTAGGCGGCACAGATGGGGTTATTATTAATAAAATCATAAAGTCTTTGGGTGCCCATGGCAAAGGTATAGACCATTTTGTATTGGTCAATATTTTTCCTTTTTCCCGTCAGCACACCGGCTTCATACATATCCACATAGGCATCCACCAGCATCTCGGTGTGAGCACCCAGGTCTTTTAAATCAGAATCGGCTAACAATTTACCCACTACATTGGGCATTGCGCCAATACCCAGTTGGATACAGGCACCATCTTCGATTTCTTCCATTACGTATTGGGCGATCTTGCGATCCTCATCTGAGGCCACGGGGCTGGGTATCTGTGGGATCGGATTGTGGTCACCCTCCACCACATAATCCACTTCCGAAATATGAATGATTTCATTATAGCCGCCCAAGGCCCGGGGCATATTTTGATTTACCTCTAGGATAACGATTTTGGCTTTGTCAACAATGGCTCTGGCATGGGAAACCTGGACACCAAAGTTAAAATAGCCCTTATCATCCATGGGGCAAACCTGCAGCATGGCTACATCAACGTCTACATATTTTTGATAGTAACTGGGGACTTCTCTGTAAAGGACCGGAGCATACCAACAGTTTCCCTGGTCGGCTAACTTACGATCAAGGCCGCTAAAATGCCAGTTGTTATAGATAAAATGCTGTGATTCAGGGTCTGCCTTGACGACTTCGGGTACGCCATACATGGTGGTAGTTGCCCTTATTTTTACACCATTCAATTCTTCTTTTCTTTTGGCCAAAGCCCTGTCCAATGCGATGGGGCGGCCAGTAAAGGCATTATAATCCACCCAATCTCCTGATTTGACAACACTGACAGCCTGATCAGGTGTGGTCAATTTACTTTTATACATTTCAGTATAATTGGCCACTAAAATCCCCCTTCCCTTAGTTGAACTATCTCAACATATTGCCAGCAATAACAACCCTTTGCACTTGGCTGGTTCCTTCGTAAATTTGCATGATTTTTGCATCACGCATATACTTCTCAACCGGGTATTCTTTGATATAACCATAGCCGCCCAAGACCTGCACGGCATCGGTGGTTACCTTCATGCACATATCACCGGCAAAACCCTTGGATAGTGAGGAAAGGACGCTGTAGGGTAAGCCAGCATCTTTCTGCCAGCAGGCCTTATATACCAGAAGGCGGGCTGCTTCAACTTGCATAGCCATCTCCGCCAGCATAAACTGGATGCCTTGTAAGGCTGCGATGGGTTTGCCAAAGGCAATTCTTTCCTTGGCATAGTTGGTGGCGTACTCCATAGCCGCTTGGGCTACACCCACTGCCAGGGCAGCAACCATGGGACGGGACATATCCAGTGCTTGCATGGCAATTTTGAAGCCGTCGCCTTCTTTGCCCAGCAGATTCTCTTTAGGTATACGAACATTATCAAAGATTACATCGGTGGTACTGGAGGAACGAATGCCCAGTTTGTTTTCCTTTTTGCCTACGGAAACGCCGGGAAGATCCCTTTCCACGATGAAAAAGCAGAGACCCTTGTGACCTTTGCTGCGGTCCACAGAGGCACAAACAGTGAAGATATCAGCCACACCACCATTTGTAATGAAGCATTTGGTACCGTTTATTACATACTCGTCACCTTCCAGGGTAGCGGTAGTTTTTAGTGCAGCCACGTCAGAACCGGCCCCTGGCTCGGTGAGACAAAAGGCAGCCAGTTTTCCTTCATTTAGGACATCGAAGAAGCGCTGCTTTTGTTCATGATTACCGGCAATTACCACTGGATCAGCGGCGAGGAGGCAGGATGCGGCAACGGTGGTGGCCACAGCAGCACAGCCCCGGGATAGTTCTTCCATTACCACTGCCTGGCCAACTGTGTCAATGCCAGGGCCGCCGTATTCCTCTGGGACTCCTACTGTTAACAGACCGGCCTCAAATAACTTGGGAATCAGCTCAGCATGAAACTCATTTTTCTCGTCATACTCCAGAGCCACAGGCATAATTTCCTGCTCGGCAAATTTTTTAGCCACTTGTTTCAGGGTTTCTTGTTCTTCCGTTAGTAAAAAATCCATACCATAAACCTCCTTTTAATCTAAGCTTTCAACTACTGCAGCAATACCAGGACCACCGCCGCAACATAACGATGCAACCCCTAAGCGTGATCCCTGACGTTTCATTTCATAAAGAAGACTGACGATGATTCTGACACCCGTGGCACCCACCGGGTGGCCTAAGGAAATACCGGAACCGTTTCGATTGACCTTATCCATGGGGATGTTTAGTTCACGGTTACAGGCCAAAAACTGTCCGGCAAAGGCCTCATTTATTTCAAAAAGATCAATATCAGCTAATTTTAGATTGATAAAGTTTAATGCTTTGGGTATGGCATAGGCTGGTCCGATGCCCATGATGGATGGATCTACGCCGTAGGAAGCGGTGTTTAAAACCCGGGCTAAAGGTTTAATGCCCAGCTCCTTTGCTTTATCCTCTGCCATTAATACCAGGGCGGCGGCACCGTCGTTGATGCCGGAAGCATTGCCGGCAGTAACCGTACCATCCTTTTTAAAGGCGGGTCTTAATTTAGCGAGTTTCTCAAGTGAGATATCTGCTCGGGGGTGCTCGTCGCTGTCGACTATTTTGGTCCCCTTTCTTGTACTAATCTCCACAGGAACGATTTCTTCCTTAAATGTACCTGCCTGCATGGCTGCAATAGCCCGTTGATGGCTTAGAATAGCCAACTCATCCTGTTCTTGACGGGAAATATTATATTTCTCCACCAGGTTCTCTGTGGTGATGCCCATGTGGTAGCCGTTGATGGCATCATTTAGGCCGTCATAGGTGAGGGCATCATGGATCTTGCCATCCCCCATGCGAAAGCCTTCCCGGGCTTTGAGCAGATAGTAGGGTGCCTGGGACATGCTTTCAATGCCGCCGGCCACAATAACATCCTCTTTACCCAACATGATTTGTTGGGCTGCAATTTCCAGGGCTCTCATAGCGGAACCACACTGTTGATTAATGGTGGCTGCCGGAGCTTCCACCGGTATTTTGGCAGCAATCTGTATTTGACGGGCAGGGTTACCCTTTGCGCCACCCTGCATACACATCCCCATTAACACTTCATTTACTTGTTCCGGCTTTAAACCAGCTTTATTTAAGGCACCAGTCACGGCTGTGACACCCAAATCAACCGCTGATACTTCTTTAAGAGAACCCAAATAATCCCCAATGGGTGTCCTGGCGGCACCGACGATAACTACATTTCTCAATCCTGTTACCTCCTTGTCACTTGGCTTAATTCCCCTTAAATTCTGCTTTGCGTTTTTCTAAAAAGGCATTCATACCTTCCTTTTGATCCTGGGTGGAAAATAGTAAGGCAAAGCACTGTCTTTCAAAGCAATTGCCGGTATTTTTATCAACCTCAACTCCATAGTTGATGGCTCTTTTGGCAGCAGCTAGGGCCGCCGGGGGTTTTGCAGCCAAGCCCTGGGCCAACTTCTTGGCCTTAGCTAATAAATCTTCAGCTTTTACGATTTCATTAATTAAACCGTAGGCTAGGGCAGTTTGTGCATCAATCATCTTTCCGGTGTAGATCAGTTCCTTTGACCTGGCCACTCCGATTAAGCGGGACAGTCGCTGGGTCCCTCCGGCACCGGGAATAACACCCAGGTTGATCTCAGGTTGTCCAAGCTTAGCATCCTCCGTGGCCAGACGCAGATCGCAGGCGAGGGCAAGTTCACAGCCGCCACCCAGGGCAAAACCTCCGATGGCAGCGATGACTGGTTTATTTAGAGATTCAATACGATCAAAGGCTGAGTGAAAGGTAGTTGCCAACTCTTCGGCCTGGGTCGGACTCAGTCCCAGCATGAAGGGAATATCCGCTCCTGCAGCAAAAACCTTTTCGCCACCGGTGATGATGACAGCTTTTACTTCCTCATCTGCAGCCACTTGATCCAGAACACGGTGAAGTTCAGCAATAAGATCTTGATTTAAGGCGTTAAGAACCTTGGGCCTGTTTAAGGTGATAAGGGCAATATTCTCTTCCTTGCCATAAAGCAAGCTTTTATACTCCATTGTTTCACCCCTAATCTATTTCTGGTATTTATAAAATCCTCGTCCGGTTTTAACACCTAAATGCCCGGCCCGCACCATTTGTTTTAATAGCAGGGCTGGACGATATTTACTGTCAGAAAATTCGTTGTAGAAAACTTCGGTTACGGCCAGAACGATATCCAAGCCCACCATATCTGCCAAAGCTAGAGGACCCATGGGCATACCGGCACCCAACTTCATGGCTGTGTCGATTTCTTCAACTGTGCCAATTCCTTCACCGAGGGTAATCACTGCTTCATTGATCATGGGAACCAGAATCCGGTTGACAATAAAGCCAGGGGACTCTTTAGCATATACTGGAACCTTATTCATTTTTTTGGCTACTTCTTCAATGGCGGAGACTGTTTCATCGGAGGTATCCAAACCAGGAATAATTTCCACCAGCTTCATCACTGCGGCAGGGTTAAAGAAGTGCATACCCACAACCTTGTCTGTTCTTTTGGTGGCTGCGGCCATTTCGGTAATAGAAAGGGAGGACGTATTGCTAGCCAAAATGGCGTGAGCGGGGCAAGTTTCATCTAACTTCTGATAGACCTGCCTTTTGAGATCCATGTTTTCCAGAATGGCTTCAATGACCAAATCGACATCTTTACAATCTTCATAGGAAATGCTGCCTTTCAGGCGAGACAGGATTTGCTCCTTGTCATCGGCGGCCATTTTGCCTTTATCAACTGCCTTTTGAAGGCTCTTGCCAATATTGGCTAAGGCCCTGTCAATAAATTTTTGATCCACATCAATTAACAGCACCTCATAGCCTGATTGGGCCGCCACCTGTGCAATGCCGGAACCCATGGTACCGCTGCCGAGAACGGCAATTTTACTAATTCCCATATAGTTACCTCCTTTTATTTGTTAAGCTAATGGTATAGCACAGTTTGTGCCATAAAAAACAAAATGTGGTAATATAATAAGAAATAGTAAGAAAAGGAGAGATAGATTAAGATATTTGAGAATTGCCAAAATACAAAAATAACGAAATATTAAAAATATTTCGTTATTTCACGAAGCGAAATATACCTAAATTAAGCCATGGTTGACTTTGGTGCGTTTGCCTTTTTGAGAAAGTTTTAGCAAAAAAGCAAAAAAGGGTCAGGCCCTGAATTTACTGATTTGGCTTTCGTCGCAAATCAGTAAATTCAGGGCCTGACCTTTTTTGTATACTTTTCTATAGGGAGTATTTTTTTATTTTACGGTATAAAACAGAAGGGTGTATACCTAGAATTTCTGCCGCCTTGTTACGATTACTCGCCACCTGCTGCAGGGTCTTGGCAATCAGCTCCTTCTCCGTTTCAACAATGACCTCGGCTAGCGTTTGTTGCTTCATTAAGTTTGGATCATCTTTGAAAATGTTTTCCAAAAAGGGCATATGTTCTACGGAGATAATTTTATCCTCTGTGAAACTAAACATGCGTTCCAAAGCATTTTCCAATTGCCTGACATTGCCTGGCCAATGATATTTTTTAAGAAGATCCATGGCTTTATCGGTATAGCCTTCAATTTGGCAGTGAAGTTTCTGATTAAGCTTATCCGTCAAATAATGGGTTAAGAGTGGGATATCTTCTGGGCGTTCTCGTAGGGAGGGGAGTTTGAAGTTAATCACATTTAAGCGGTAATAGAGGTCTTCGCGAAAAGTTGACTTATTAATCATTTCCTCGATATTTTGATTGGTAGCGGAGATAACTCGAACATCAAGGGTCACGGTTTTAACCCCACCAATTCTTTCCAGCTCTCGTTCCTGTAAGACAGTTAACAGCTTCGATTGCATGGTGAGAGGCATTTCACCGATTTCATCTAAAAATATCGTACCACCCTGGGCCAACTCAAATTTACCGGGCTTACCACCCTTTTTAGCACCGGTGAAGGCCCCATCCTCATAGCCAAAAAGCTCTGTTTCCAATAGGTTTTCCGGCACGGCGGCACAATTAACCCGGACAAAGGAATGCTGTTTACGGTTACTGGCATTGTGAATGGCCTGGGCCAGAACCTCCTTACCCGTACCGCTTTCACCGGTAATCAGAATGGTGGATGATGAAGGGGCCACCCTTTGGGCCAGTCTTTTGATCTCTTTTATCTGTTTACTTTCGCCGATCAGATTATTGAAGGTATATTTGGCCGTATAAATTTTTCGAATTTCTTCCTTGTATAATTCCAATTCCTTTTCCAATTGCCTTAATTTCAATGCCAGCAGCTTTCCCGAGGAAGAATCGGCAAAAAGGGATTTACCAATGGCACCGATGACCTCGCCCTGGCTGTTAAAGATCGGAATACGGTGTACAATCAGTTTATGGTTATTTACTTCCCAAGGCTCATATAAAATTGGATGCTGTGTCTGGATAACTTCAGGCAGTTTTGTATTTGGTGTAATTTCGGTAATGTGTTTGCCGATGGCATCCTTTCTCTTGACTGCCACCATTTCCTGATAAGTGCGATTGACTAATACCACGTAGCCTTTTTTATCGACAACCACCATTCCCTCATGGGGACTGTCTATTAGTACATCCCAGATATTGGCCAATACTGGATCCCTTGTTAGTGCTTGTTCTATTGTTTGGTGGTCTCTTGATCTGCTAATCACCAGGATGACCCCCTTAGTATATAATTTTTGAAATATTTCGCCAATAAACGGTCGAGTTCCTGCTAGATAATCGGACATCTGGAAAAATGTACTAATACAGGGGGGTCCTGGATGGGTAAACAATAAAAAAACCCTGCTTAGCAGCAGGATTTTTCGGTTTTATGATGTTGGCAGATTCTGACAATATTTGCGGTAGGCAGCATGGTTGGTTGGGCCAGCATGTTCATTCAACCGGAAGGAGTGGCGAATCGCTTCGGTAATAAAAGCCTTAGCGGTATGTACGGCTTCCCTGATTGGTTTGCCCTTGGCTAATTCGGCAGTTATGGCTGCGGAGTAGGTGCAGCCGGCACCATGCGTAAAGGTGGTATTGATTCGATCACCTTCCAACACTTCGAAGGTTTCTCCGTCATAAAATACATCAATGGCTTTTTCGTGTACTAACTTTGCACCACCCTTGATTAAAACATAGGGGCAGCCAAGGTCATAAATCCTTTGAGCGGCATTTTTCATCTCTTCCAGTGTTGTAATGGGTGCCCGTTGACTCAATTGGGCTGCTTCAAATAAATTTGGTGTAACAATGGTGGCCTTGGGAACCAGTACTTCCCTTAAATAGGTTGCATTCTCAGGATGCAAAATCTCATCTGCGCCTTTACATACCAAAACAGGATCTACTACCACATTTTTTAACGGATGCTTCTCTATTGTATCAGCTGCCAGCTCAATCAATTCCGTTGTGCCAAGCATGCCTGTTTTGAGGGCATCTACACCAATGGCTAAAATGGTTTTTAATTGCGATTTTACGGTTTCAATAGGTTGAGGAAAAACATTATGAGACCAGTCTTTAGGGTTCATAGAAACGATAACAGTGATTGCGGACATGCCGTAAACACCAAGCTCCTGAAATGTTTTTAAATCAGCCTGTAGACCGGCACCGCCACTACTGTCGGAACCAGCAATCGTTAAAGCTTTGAACATAGACATAAAAATTCCCCTTTTCCTTCTAGCGTACAAAAAAGATATCTTCGACGTAGGTAACGCAAATCCTCCAAGAAATAGTATATGCCTAACATTAAAAATCAAGTCATATAAGAAATTGACTTTTTCAAATGAACGAAGTATATTTGATTTTATCTTAAAGACAGAAAAAATAGGAGGCTTTGATAGGATGAAAAAGCCAAAAATTAAAATTACTGTAGTTGATAAAATTGGCAAAGGCCACTGTCACCGGGGCCATAAAATAGGAGACACCTTTGACTTTGATACCGAGCGTGGCAATCTTTGCCCAATGGCGATGCATGTATTATTTCCGATGATTGATATTCTTAGATATGGCGGCTTATTGCCAGGTGAAGAAGATGAAAAATCCGGGGTTTTTTGTTGCCCGGATGTAAAGGTTATTAACGTTTTTAAAATAGAAAGGGTTTAAAGATAAAGCTCTCTAATCGTTGATTGCCCAGCGACTAGAGAGCTTTTTGGTAATAAACGTCAAGCTGATAACTTAAAATTTTTTGATAAACATATATTTGCGAATCTAATTTTTGGCTTAAACGAACCACTCTTGAATCGAATAAGGGTTTATCTACTGCATAATTTTGCAAGTTAAATCTAAGAAGCTCAATATTCCCCTTCAATAAGTCTGATATGGTAATAATGATAATGCCCCCCGATTAAAACATTTTTAAAAGTTACTTTTTAATTTTTTAGTAAATTAGACAGGAACAACTAAATTCCTTCTTGTTTTTTGAAATATTTTACAGAGAAAAGCTCTTCTAATTTAGAAGAGCTTTTTTGAGATTATTGATCGTTCGGTGGTTTTCCTGCCTTATGTTATAGTATACACCAAGGATAATGAAAAAGCTGCCTAAAAAGAAAGTACTGCTTAGTTGTTCCTTTAGGAATAACCAGCTAGGAATAACCAGCCAAGCAGTTTATATTATTTGTTTTTCGATACGGCTTACAGAAAAACCTCCTTCTGATTTGTCTATGTAAAATCGACAACCCCCGGCAACCGGGGGTTGTTTAAAGTATTATTTTTGTGTTCCGCAACAGCCGAAACCGTTGTTTAGGAATAAAAGGATAAGAATTAAGAAGATAAGAAAGGAATTGTCATTACAACCGCCGCCAAAACCAAAACCCATGTTTTTTACCACCTTTCCTTATGCTGGCTTGTGATAAAATCCAACATTTTTCAAAAGGGATCATTTACAAGCGGTTTATTAAACTACTTCTCCACACTGCAGCCGCCGTAACCGCCACCGCCGCCCAATAGTAACAAGATTAAAATTAAAAAAATGATAAAGGAACTGTTATTACCACCACCACCACAACCACCACTGCCGCCGCAATTACCACCAAAACCAAAACCCATTAGAAGACCTCCTCATAAATTATTTTAAAACTTGATCCATACTATGGTGGTATGTTTTTTTTGTTACATAAATCTAAAAGTATTTATTGTCAGGAAATAGATGATTTTACTAAAAGTAGTGGCATTTCCTTGGTGTGAAAGTTATTATAGAAAGAGAAAGAACACCGCGCTTGGAGTTGAGATATTGGTATGAACACAGAGGCCAGCGACCTAAGCATGACCAGCGAATTTGCCAACCCAAAGGGAAGCAGGAAAAAGAAAAAATACCGAATGAAAAAAGGACTTAAACGATTTCTTTGTTTGATGTTGCTGCTATCCCTTTGTGCCGGTGGTTACTATCTACTACAAAGAGACATGCACTTACCATTAGCTTTAGGGGCAGAAACAAAAAAATCAGAACAGCAAATGCAGATTATAGATACCTCAAAAATATATCTATACAACCCTCAATTTGAAAAGGAGAGTCTGCTAATACAAGGGACAATTTTAGATCCCGATCTTCAATATAAAAATTCCCAATATAAGATCGTTGGCAATGAACTTTGTATCCGCATACAGGTTCAGCCAAATCCTGAAAAAGCCCTCAAAGAGTTTGGCTTCAAGGTACCCTACGATAAGAGCAAAATCAAAAATGTATATGTGATGGGTGCCTCCGAAACAGACAAGTGTTTAATACTACAAAGCCCTGAATAATGCAGCTTAGCTCGAAGGCCTTATGACCGAACAAGGGGGGAGGCAAAATAAACAGTTTTGAAAAAAGAACTTGTGTAATTACAGGACTGGCTATTTTATTATTTATTATTTTTGGCGCAAGCGATCTAAATATTAAAATTAGTCAAGATATTTATCTTAGTTTACATATTATATTGGAGTTTTTTAGCATTGCTGTTTCCTTTTCCATCATGCTGCAGGGTTGGTTAACCTATCCCCATACCTTCGATAGCCGCCGTCTTTATCTTGGGGCTGTTTTTTTAGCTGTTGGCACCCTGGATTTAGTACATACCTTATCCTTTCAGGGTATGCCTCCCTTTATTACAGAAAGCTCTGTGGCCAAGGCAACTTGGTTTTGGGTGACTGCTCGTTTAACGGAGGCTATTTCTCTAGCCATTATTTTCTTTTACCGGGAACGACAAGTTTACCATAAACACTGGAAGTCTTATTTTATAGCGTCATTTTTTTACGCAGTGACAATTTCCTGTATCATTATCGGCTGGGCGGGGCAACTTCCGGTATTGGTTGTGGAAGGCCAAGGGGTAACCAATCTAAAACTAGGCATTGAATACCTTGTTAGCATCTTACATCTCGCTACGGTGATCATGATTCTCCGCCGTTATCGTGAGGCTAAACAACAAAATCAATTACTAATGATCACCGCTTTGGTTTTCCTGTTCTGCGGGGAGCTGATATTTACCCTGTATCGCAATGTACACAGTGTATATAACATGTTGGGGCATGTTTACAAGGTGATGGGGTATTTTTACCTGCTTCGCTGCATGTATATTGTTACAGTAGATGAACCCTTTGTTAAAGTAAAACAAGTGGTTAAGAAAATGAGGGATGTGGAAGAGGAACTGAAAAACTTTTTTAACATCGCCCAGGACCTTTATTGTATCTTTGACGCAAAGGGTCAGATCAGGCAAATTAACCAATCTTTTATTACGAACCTTGGCTACACCAAGGAAGATTTGCTAAACCAGGATCTCTATACTTTGATCCACCCAGAGGATAGGCCGATGGCCCGAGAAGAAATAAATAGAAGTATGTCCACGGATGAGTCTGCAATAAAATTTGAAAGCAGAAACAAATGCCATGATGGTTCCTATAAGTGGCTGGCCTGGGTGGCTGTTTTTGATCAAAATAAGGAGTTGTTTTTTGCTGCGGCAAGGGATGTTACGGATCAAAAGGAAATGCTTCAGAGGTTGCATGCTTATCAAGAAAAGTTAGAAGATTTAGTGGAGGAACGTACGATAAAATTATCCAGGGCCAATAAGGAATTGGATGCTACGAATAAAGAGCTGGAGTCTTTTTCTTATTCTGTCTCCCATGATCTAAGGACACCCCTAAGAAGTATGGATGGTTTTAGTTTGTCCCTGCTCGAGGATTACGAAGATCAGTTGGATGACGTGGCCAAGGATTATCTTTACCGTATTCGGGCAGCCAGTCAAAGAATGGGGCAAATGATTGATGATCTGCTGCATTTGTCTCGGGTAACAAGGCAGCAAATGCTGTTTAAGGAAATCGATTTAAGCCAATTGGCCCGGGAGGTTTTTGCAGAATTGCAAGCCACTGAACCAGAACGACAGGTCGAGTTCAAGGTTTCTTCTGATCTTATTGCCCAGGGTGATGTCAGATTATTAAAAATTGCTTTGAGCAACCTAATTGGCAATGCATTGAAGTTTTCGGCCAAAGTAAATAACCCTTTCATTGAGATAGGCCGCCAGTGGCGTGAGAAAAATCCAGTCTATTTTGTTCGTGACAATGGTGTGGGCTTTGATATGGCCTATGTAAACAAATTATTCAGGCCCTTTGAACGATTGCATGGGATAAAAGAATTTTCCGGTACAGGCATAGGGCTTGCCACCGTAAAACGGGTAATTGACCGTCATGGTGGCAAGGTATGGGCTGAGGGAAGGCTGGGCCAAGGGGCAACCATTTATTTTACATTGCAAATTTTTAGCCAAACTTACGATGAAAGCCCAAAGTCTATAGACATCTACCCATAAGCTCTATTTAACCGCTTCCGGCACAGGGTTTTCTTCTGGTGCCGGTTTTTTCTTGGCATGATCCTTACCCTGTAGGAAAAAAACCATGGGCAACGCTGCAAAAAGGAAAAAGGATGAAATTAAAAAGGTATCATTGATGGCTAAGACCATCGCCAGTTTTTGTACGAGTCCGTAAATGATACCAATGGCTCCGCTGGTTGCTGCATCTGTACTGGCACCGGAGGCAACCAACAGGCCCTGAAGTTGTCCGGTAATGGAGGAAGCAACCGGTGAGGTATAGGAAGCTCCGTCGGACAGTCTGGCTGCGTGAAAGGCTTGACGATTTTGCATAATAAAAGTCATAATCGCAATCCCAAAGGAGGCAAATATTTGCCGGCATACATTACTTAAGGAGGAAGCACGACCCACGAGATGTTTTGCCACCACATTCATGCCCACAGTTGTTAAAGGCATCATGGACAGGCCCATACCGATCGAGCGCACAATCATAATCCAAACGATCGTATGAGTACTGGTATCCATCGTTATATAATTGAGCTTAACTGTGCCGATGGCGGTGATGGCAATTCCGACAAAGCTAATCACTTTGGCTCCAAATTTATCAAATAACAGCCCGCTGAGGGGCATCATAAATCCAGAGGCGAGAGCCGAAGGAAGTAACAATATTCCCGTGTCATAGGCAGACAGGCCCATCAAATTTTGGGTAAAAATGGGTACTAAAAATATACCGCCAAAAAGGCCGATATTAATAAGACCACCGATGATAACGCTAAGGGTGAAGGTTTTGTTTTTAAACAACCTTAAATCTAACATAGGATCCTTGCCATTTAGTTGGGATATAACAAAAAGCAAGAGGGAGAAAAAAGAAATGATAAATAGCATAACGATGTAATAAGACATCCAACCCTCTTTACTACCTTGACTTAGGGCCAGAAGCAGGGTAAAACAGCCCACTGTGGCAAAGAAAAACCCCCAGTAATCAAATTTTATGTTAGGACGGACGGGGGTTTCCTTTAGTAATTGGATGGACAGGAATATACCGATAACACAAACCGGTACATTAATTAAGAATAATAGGCGCCAACTAGAATGTTCCAGGATATAGCCTCCCAGGGTTGGGCCGACAGCTGGTCCCATAACCGCAGCCATGCCCCAGACGCCCAGAGCTAAACCGATTTTTTGCATTGGGACAATCTTATAAATAATAACCATACTAACTGGCATAATGATGCCGCCCCCAATGGCCTGCAGCACCCGAAAGGCAATCAGGGAATTGTTGTCCCAGGAAAGGGCACAAAGTATGGAGCCAATTGTAAAAACAGCCGTTGAAAGGATAAACACCCTTTTATTGCCAAAACGATCCCCTAAATAGCCGGTAATGGGAATTACCACAGCGGAGGTCAACATATAGGCCGTAACCACCCACTGAATTTCATTGGCGGAGACACCAAATATGGTCATCAATTTCGGGATGGCCACGTTAACGGAGCTGTTATTCATAATGGCCGCAAAGGCACCGGTGACAAGCACAAATAAGGGAAGCCAAAAAGAAGGCTCTTTGTTAACTGATTGGTTGGATTCCATCGTATGTTCAATCTCCCATCCCAAAATAATAATCCACGAATATTAAATTTTCATTCCTTGCTGGTACCTTAACGGCACGGAAGCCGAATAGCCATTCATAAAACGAAACAGGCTAAAAGCTATCATAGCTAATAGAAGAAAATTATGATAAAATTCTATCGGATTTAGAAGTCCCTGTCTATAACTTTTAATAGAGAGATTCTGGGTATTGTTAGATATTGGAATGGTGAAACAATGTATAGAAGATGGAACCCTGGACAATTATTGGTTGCCAGTTATTTCTCGGTAGGAATGGTCGGAACGTTATTATTAATGCTGCCTTGGGCAACCAGGGAAGGTTCGTCCAGTACATTTTTACAAGCTTGGTTTACAGCCACATCTGCGCTGACTGCCACAGGGTTGACGGTAGTGTCCACGAATACCCATTGGACCGTATTTGGCCAAACTGTCATTCTTATCCTAATGCAAATAGGCGGTCTGGGAGTGATGGTTCTTACCACTTTGTTCCTGTTTCTTCTTGGCATGAGAATTCCCTTGGGGCAAAGGCTGCTGATTGCACAGGACCGTAATAATTTTAATGTTACAGGTGTTATTCGATTGGCCCGAAGCGTACTTTTATTGACATTAATCATTGAAGGAATCGGAGCGCTTTTAATGGCTTATTTTATACCGGGTGTTTGGCAAAACGGATTTTGGCCGGGTACTTTTTTTGTTATTTTTCATGCAGTAAGTGCCTTTAATGGGGTGGGATTTGACTTAACCGGACAAAGTTTGGAACCCTTTCGCCAGTCTCCCGGCATTTATTTGGTGTTTATGCTGTTAATCCTTTTGGGTAGTTTAGGCTATGTGGTCTTACAGGAACTTCTTATTCAACGTCGCTGGTCCCGCATTAGCCTGCACAGTCGTTTGGTTTTATGGGTAACCGGCCTAATCACTCTCCTGGGCAGTACCTTTTACTTTATAACCGAGTACAGCCAGATGGCAGGTTTATCTCTGGGACAAAAAATTGTTGAGAGTTTCTTTCATACAGTAACCAGGACCGCGGGTTTTACAGCCGTACCAACTGCAATCTGGAACGAACCCTTTATTTTCCTCATGATTCTGATGATGTTTGTGGGAGCTAGCCCTGGCTCCACGGGCGGTGGTATTAAAACCACCACCTTTGGTACCATTGTACTGGCTGTTTGGTCCATAGCCCGGGGCAGAAAGGAAGTTGTCCTCTGGGAACGGGAAATTGCCGTCGAAAGTGTAATGAAGGCTTTCACCGTAACCGTCGTTGCCTTGATTGTCATTTTTCTTAGTACCTTAGCCATTATGACCATCGAAGGCCTTTCTTTACTGCCTGTTTTGTTTGAAGTGGTATCTGCCATGGCAACTGTGGGTCTTTCACTGGGAGTAACCTCGGAGTTATCCCCCGTTGGACAAGTCTTAATTACGATTTTAATGTTTGTGGGACGGATTGGCGTTTTATCACTGATAATCTTTTTGACCAAACAAGAAAATCGTCGGTTACGTTATATGAAGGAAGATATCTTAATTGGATAGGATGGTCTAAATGAGAAAATCAATTTTAGTCATAGGTATTGGTAGATTTGGCCGGGGTGTTATTGAGGGGCTTTATGAAAAAGGTCAAGATATTTTTGCCATCGATGCCAATGAGGATGCGTTGGAAAGTGTGCGTGGCATGATTGTCTCCGGGGCCATACTGGATGTGGCGGAGGATGATGAGGAGTTAACCCGAATTGTTGGTGACAAAAATTTTGATGAGGCGGTGGTGGCCATGGGTGAGGATCTGGAAGGTGCCCTAATCGCTACCCATATTCTCAAGGAAGCCGGCCTGCCTGTATCGGTTAAGGCTTCCACAGAGAGAAGGGGCAATGTTTTAATCAAAATGGGTGCGGATCGAGTTGTTTTTCCTGAAAGAGATATTGGCCACAGATTGGCCCATCTTATATCGAATGATTCTGTAATAGACCTTTTAGAGCTGCCCCAAGGATTTATGGTGGAGCAAATTGGGGTAGGTAAAATTTTTACCGGCCAAACAATGGCTGAAATGGATATACCTAGCCGCTTCGGTGTTTATATTTTACTGGTATATCGGGGCGATGTTCCCATCCAACCTCAGGCTTCAACAATTTTAGAAGTCGGTGATGAGATTATTGTATTTGGGAAAAGGGATAAGTTGGAGGAATTTGAAAAACAGAACTTTGCTTAGGGTACAAAAAATATTTGTGAAAAATGTGTTTATTTTCAACCCCCACTGAATATATATTTTTAAAACAGTGGAGGTGGTTCTCATGTTTCCTAAATACACTCGTGTTATCCTTTGTAATGGTAAAGAATATCATTTAACAGAGGCTTGGACTGGCGAGATTGTTGTAAAACAGGAGGGCTCGGACAAACCATTGGATTGGCAAAGCAATGAATACCTTCGTGTAGTTTGTGAGTATAACTTAACGGAAAATATTTTACCCCAGGGCTACCAATAAAATGAAAAGGTCCCTAAGCCCCCCGGCCAAAGCCGGGGATTTATTTTTTATACAACACTTTTATACAACATATTGAAAAAAGGGTAATAAAAACTGATTGATATGACGAGTAAGGCAAAATATAATTAATCGAACATAATAGAAAAGAATTGCTAAAGATGATTGGAATGGAGATGACTAGGCTTGCTAAAGCTATTTAAATTTCTCAAGTCATATCAGCTGCCTATTTTTCTGGTAGTGATGCTTGTCTTTTTACAATCCATGGCGGAACTATACCTGCCAACCTTAATGTCGGATATTGTTGATATTGGGATTGTTAATGGTGATACAAGTTATATTATAAAAATTGGTTCCTTTATGCTAGTGGTTGCTGCGGTGGGTACAGTCTGTTCCGTTGCGGCAAACTTTTTTTCGGCCAAGGTTGCAGTGGGCTTTGGTAAAAATTTGCGTACAAAGATCTTTACCCATGTAGAGAATTTTTCCTTGCAGGAATTTAATCAAATGGGTACAGCCTCACTTATTATTCGGACCACCAATGATATTACCCAGGTCCAGCAGGTATTAATCGTAATTCTTCGTATGATGATCAGCGCACCACTGATGTGCATTGGTGGCATTATCATGGCAGTCTCTAAGGATGCCAAACTATCCTTGGTGCTGGTGGGGGTTATTCCCATTCTTGCCCTGGCTATTTATATCATTAGCAGTAAAGGAATACCTCTTTTTCAGGCCATGCAGCTTAAGCTGGATAAACTAAACCTGGTCCTGCGGGAAGGCCTCACTGGAATTCGGGTTATCCGCTCCTTTAACCGGACGGACTATGAAAAGGAGCGTTTTCATGAGGCCAACGATGACCTTACCCATACCGCAATTAAGGTAAATAAAGTTATAGCAGCGATGATGCCCACCATGATGCTGGTAATAAATTTTTCTACCATTGCGATCATCTGGTTTGGGGCCATCCGTATCGATCATGGCAATATGCAGGTGGGGGACTTGATGGCCTTTATCCAGTATGCCATGCAAATATTAATTTCTTTCATGATGGTTTCCATGATGTTTATCATGATTCCGCGGGCTGCTGTGTCTGCCCAGAGGATTAATGAAGTATTGGATATGGAGCCTCAAATTAAAGACCCCCAGAGGGCTGAGCTTACCCAGGCAGGGAGGGGTTATGTTGAGTTTCAAAATGTTGCCTTTAGCTATCCCGGTGCAGAAATGCCAGTTCTGGCTGACATATCTTTTTGTGCCAAACCAGGCCAGATGACCGCAATTATTGGTGGTACAGGCGCAGGTAAGTCTACCTTGATTAATTTGATTCCCAGGTTTTACGATCTTGATAGCGGTCGTATTTTGGTTGACGGTGTGGATGTACGTCAAATGTCACAGGAACAACTGAGGAGCAAAATTGGTTTAGTAACGCAAAAAGCGATGCTCTTTTCAGGAACCATTGCGGATAATATTCGCTATGGGAAGGAAGGGGCTACAGATGCAGAAGTAAGACAGGCAGCTGATATTGCCCAGGCCAATGAGTTTATCCAGCTTCTGCCGGAGGGTTTCAATGCTATGATCTCCCAGGGTGGGACAAACCTATCGGGTGGTCAAAAACAGCGTCTGGCCATTGCCCGGGCTTTGGTGAGAAGACCGGAAATATATATTTTTGATGATAGCTTCTCCGCCCTTGATTTTAAAACGGATGCAAAACTTCGGGCAGCCCTCAGAAAGGAAACCGATAATGCCACAATGTTAGTGGTTGCCCAGCGAGTAAGCACCATCATGGATGCAGATCAAATTATTGTCTTAGATGAGGGACGCATTGCCGGCATCGGCAATCACCGGGAATTGATGCAAAGCTGTTCCGTCTATGGTGAAATAGTGGCCTCGCAGTTGTCGGAGGAGGAAGTAGCGTGAGTGATAAAGATCTAAAACATAAACCAAAAGGCAGGCGTGGCGTTGGCCATGGGGCACAGCCCCTAACGATGCCTGTGCAGAGGGCCAAGGACTTTAAAGGCACCCTGAAAAGACTGCTTGGTTTTTTAAGGCCCTATAAAATGCGTTTAATGGCGGTTTTCTTTGCCGCTGTGTTGGGGACTGTTTTTAATATTGTCAGCCCGAAAATCCTAGGTAAAGCCACAACTAAATTGTTTGAAGGAATTATGATGAAAATGAAGGGTGTACCGGGTGCCTCAATTGACTTTGCATCGATCCTTCAGATAATCCAAATGATAGCTATACTTTATATTTTTAGTGCTTTGTTTACCTATACCCAGCAAATTATTATGGCTGGGGTGGCCCAGCGGGCGGTTTTTGATCTGCGCAAGGCAGTCAATGATAAACTTTCTCGCTTACCCCTTAAATATTTTGACTCCCATGCCAATGGGGAAATCTTAAGCCGAGCTGTCAATGATATCGATAATATCAGTACCACTTTGCAACAGAGTCTTACTCAACTGATAACCTCCATCATTACCTTGGTTGGTATAACTGTGATGATGTTGACGATCAGTCCCTTAATGACCTTAATCCTAGTTCTTACGTTACCCCTTAGTTTTGTGGTAACCATTTTGATAGCTAAACGCTCACAGACTTTTTTCATGGAGCAGCAAAGGACCATTGGGGAACTAAATGGGCATGTGGAGGAAATGTTTACCGGACATCCGGTTGTTAAAGCCTTTGGGCATGAGGCTAAATCAATTCAAGGGTTTAATGATATAAATGAAAGGTTATATCATTGCGGTTGGAAAGCCCAGTTTATTTCAGGCATTATCATGCCTCTTATGGGTTTCATTAATAACATTGGCTATGTGTTAGTCTGCGTGGTGGGTGGTGTTTTGGTCACAAGAAGGGCCATTGAAATTGGTGATATTCAAGCATTTATCCAATATACCAGACAGTTTTCCCAACCCATAACCCAAGTGGCCAATATCAGCAATATTATTCAATCCACCATTGCTTCCGCTGAGCGGGTTTTTGAATTATTGGATGAACCGGAAGAGATACCGGAAGCTGCTCAGGCAAAGAACATGGCAATCCCCAAGGGGGAAGTGAAATTTGAAAAGGTTAAATTTGGCTATCAAAAAGATGTTACCTTGATTGAAGATATGAATATTGCTGTTAAGCCAGGCCAAACCATCGCCATTGTTGGCCCCACCGGTGCCGGTAAAACGACCTTAATTAATTTGTTGATGCGTTTCTATGAAATTGACGGCGGTAAAATTACCATTGATGGGGTAAATATTCAAGAACTCCAGCGTGGCAGTCTGCGCAGTCTCTTTGGCATGGTGCTGCAGGATACCTGGCTGTTTAACGGCACCATCCGGGATAATATTGCCTATGGCCGCCTTGGTGCCGGCGAAGCAGAGGTTGTCAGGGCAGCCAGGGCTGCCCAGGCGGATCACTTTATCAGAACCCTGCCCGATGGTTATGACACAGTATTAAATGAAGAAGCTTCGAATATCTCCCAAGGGCAGAAGCAGCTCCTGACCATTGCCCGGGCCCTGCTGGCTAATCCGCCCATCCTGATTCTTGACGAAGCCACCAGCAATGTGGATACCAGAACCGAGGTGTCCATTCAAAGGGCTATGAAGGAGTTAATGAAGGGCAGAACAAGTTTTGTCATTGCCCATAGGCTTTCCACCATTCGGGATGCAGATTTGATTCTGGTGATGAATGCTGGTAAGGTCATCGAACAGGGTAAGCATGAAGAACTTCTTGCCCAGGGTGGTTTTTATGCCGACCTTTATAACAGCCAGTTTACATCCAAAGGGATTTTCGAAGCGGTATAAGCCCCGCCTTCCGCTTATGGAATGGTAGATGGGCAGGAGCCATGAGCAAAGGACCCCTAAGAACAATGCCTAAAAAGCCAAGGCCCAAGGCCGACTACCCTAGTCTACTTCCTAAAGGAGGTAGACTTATTTTTTTACACCATTTTTTGAATATTTTACATAAAAACAAAAAAACTGGTAATCATAATAAAAATTTCAAAGGGGGGGTTTATTTGTCCCGGGAGGCTATCTCCCATCGTAAGGATGGGCGTATCAGTATTCACGACTCTGTGCAAGAAATGTATGAAAGGATTCACTCGGACGGTCTGAGTAACGTTTTTGATCGTTATGACCCCCAGGCCAAGATTCGCTGTAACTTTTGTAATGAAGGGGTTAGCTGTCAGTTATGTACCGGTGGTCCCTGTCGTATCTCAGATAAAGTGGGTGCCACCCATGGTGCCTGCGGTATTGATCGTAACGCCATGGCTATGCGGGATATGCTGCTGCGCAATATGATGGGTACATCTACCTATACCCACCATGCCTACAATGCCTTTCGTACCCTAAAGTCCACCGCAGAGGGTAAAACACCCTTTCAGATTACCGATGTCGATAAGCTTTACTGGATGTGCGATAAATTAGAGATTGATAAGGGCAATAGTAAAGAGGAAGCGGCCATTCATTTGGCGGATTTTCTCATGTACCAATTAAGCAGTGGTTACGATGATCCACCTAAGATGGTGGAAGTATTTGCCCCGGAGCCAAGGAAAAAGAAATGGCGTGAACTGGCTATTTACCCAGCCGGGGTTATGCATGAAATCAAAGATGCTGCGGCCAGTTGTTTGACCAACGTCGATGGTGACCATGTTTCGATGGCTAAAAAGGCCATGCGTTTGGGTATTGCCACAATTTATGGCTCACAAATTGGCCTGGAGATGGTTCAGGATATCCTATTTGGCACCCCTAGTCCCCACGAAGTACAAGTCGACTTGGGTATTATGGACCCCGAGTATGTAAACATTGTCGTCAATGGTCATGAGCCTTGGATTGGCGTAGCAACCCTGTTGGCTGCTAAGGACCCCAAGAATCAGGAAAAGGCAAGGCAAGCTGGGGCTAAAGGAATTAAATTAACTGGTTCCATTGAGTGTGGCCAGGAAGTACTGCAGCGGTTTGAAATGGATGAGGTCTTTAATGGACTTACCGGTAACTGGTTGGCCATTGAACCACTTTTGGCCACTGGAACGGTGGACATCTTTGCTATGGACGAAAACTGTTCACCACCCTATATCGCTCCCTATGCGGATAAATACCAGATTACCATGGTATCCGTAAACGATTTAGTGCGTATTCCGGGCGTAGAGAAAAACTTTGACTACAAGCCACCGGAGGCCGCCAATATTGCCCAACAGCTAATCGACTGGGGCATTGAAAACTTCCAAAAACGTAAGGAACGTAAAATTGAGCCAAAGGTACCCACCAAGGTACAAAAGGCCATTGCTGGTTTTTCCACAGAGGCCGTTTTAAAGGTTCTGGGAGGAAAACTAGATCCCCTGTTGGATGTGATTAAAGCTGGCAAAATCAAAGGGGTGGTGGCCCTGATCAACTGCACCACTCTGGCCACTGGACCCCATGACTATATGACGGTTAATGTGGCTAAGGAATTAATTAAGCGGGATATTCTGGTTATTGGCGGCGGCTGTGGTAACCATGCCATGGAAGTTGCCGGCTTGTGCAACCTGGAGGCCGTGGAGATGGCGGGACCCGGTTTGAAGGAAATTTGCCAGGCCCTGGGCATACCCCCTGTGCTTAGTTTTGGTACTTGTACCGACACGGGACGGATGTCCATGCTGGTAACGGAAATTGCCAATGCCCTTGGCGTGGATACCTCCGACCTGCCAGTGGCTGTCACTGCTCCCCAATATTTAGAGCAAAAGGCAACCATTGATGCCCTCTTTGCCCTGGGCTATGGCCTCTACACCCACCT
Organism: Desulfotomaculum sp. 1211_IL3151; assembly: GCF_036763075.1. Lineage (NCBI taxonomy): Bacteria > Bacillati > Bacillota > Clostridia > Eubacteriales > Desulfotomaculaceae > Desulfotomaculum > Desulfotomaculum sp. 1211_IL3151. Next base: position 95,642 of record NZ_JBAIYV010000063.1, read on the forward strand.
AGCACCCATACCACCAGTAAGTGGCGGACCAGACCTAGTAAAACTATTAACCGAAGATTTAGAGGGAATTACCGGCGGTAAAGTAGCTCTAGCCAACAACCCAGTTGATGCCGCCGACGGCATTGAAGCACATATTAACAAGAAACGGGCTGCGCTGGGTATATAGCATGATGTTGAAGGGGGTTCGGACATAATCCGAACCCCTTTTAATGGTCCTTTTTCAGAATAGCTAGCCAAAAACGAAAGGCTGACAGCTAAAAGCAAAAAAATTGAAACTTCCCCAACGAATGATCATAGAGTATTATTAGATCAAAGATTATACCCTTCCCAAAAAGGGGTGGTTGGGTTGAGTGCTAAGATAAGGGCAGCAAGATTATCGATCATGTCTAATGCTTTGTTGACCCTCGGTAAGTTGGCTGTTGGCTTTTCTATGAATTCAGTAAGCGTAATTTCAGAAGCAATTCACTCGGGTCTTGATTTAATAGCATCTTTTATTGCATTTTCGGCCGTGAAAATTTCTGCTAGACCAGCTGATGAATGTCATAACTTCGGCCATGGAAAGTATGAAAACGTTGCCAGCGTCATTGAGGCTGTGTTGATTATCGGTGCGGCCATCATGATTATTTGCAATGCGATACCAAAGCTCTTAGGGGAGGTTGTCATTAACCATCTTGGTCTAGGGGCTGCGGTGATGGGTATTTCCGCCTTTGTCAATTTACTTGTCTCAAGAAAACTGATGAAGGTTGCCAAGGAAACGGACTCACCCGCCTTAGCCGCGGATGCCTGGCACTTGTTAACGGATGTTTATACTTCTCTAGGGGTATTTATTGGCATAGTTGTCATTTATTTTACTGGTTTTACCATCATCGATCCAATTGTTGCCATTGCGGTTGCTTTTTTAATTCTTAAAGCGGCTTTTAACTTGATCAGAGGTTCCATGGACAGCATTCTGGATGCCAGACTGCCTCAAAATGAAGTTAGTATCATTGATGAAACCATAAAACGCTATTCAGACCAGATCATTGATTATCATGATCTTCGCACAAGAAAATCTGGCAGCGAGAGATACATTGATATGCATTTGCTAATTCCCAAGTGTTGTACTCTGGTGGAGGCACACCATTTATGTGATCAAATAGAAAAGGATATTCGTTTGCAGCTTCCGAATATTTGTATTTTAATCCATGCAGAACCATGCGGCGCGGAATGCTACGCAGAGAATTCACCCAATCGCTGTAAACGCTGCAAAAAACATTATAAAGTATTCCTATAGAAAACCTGTGAAAAGATCACGGGTTTTTCTTATTTTTTTGTATATAATATTAATTGGCAATTTTTATGGCAAGGTTGACTTCTTAGTGCTAAAATTAAAGAAAAATAGGTTTTTTTGTCAATAGGAAAATTTTGGGACTGTTGACACAAGAGGGGAAAGGATACAAGTTGATGGATATTGCAAAAAGGTTGGACAGGCTGCCGGTGGTTCCCATGCATTGGTCAATTTTACTGGCCACTGGTATTGGCTGGCTATTTGATTCCATGGATGTCGGATTGGTTTCTTTTGTTATGCCTGCCCTGCAGAAGGAATGGGGACTGTCACCATCAGAGCTTGGTTTAATTGGCAGTATTGGCATGGTGGGGATGGCCCTGGGGGCCGCCCTCAGTGGAACCTTAGCGGACAAATATGGGCGCAAGAAGGTGATCTTATTTACCTTAGTTTTATTTGGCCTGGCCACTGGTTTTGCTGGGCTGGCAACTGGTCTTACCACGATGCTATTGGCGAGATTTTTTGTTGGCCTGGGATTGGGTGGTGAATTACCTGTGGCATCAACTCTGGTTAGTGAGATTTCCCCCTTATCCGTGCGGGGACGTTTTGTTGTTCTATTGGAAAGCTTTTGGGCCTGGGGGTGGATTGCCGCAGCCCTCATAGCCTATCTACTGATTCCGCAATATGGCTGGCGAATTGCCTTTTATATTGGCGCGGTTCCGGCACTGGCTGCTGTTTTCCTCAGGCGAGCGATACCGGAGTCACCACGGTTTTTAGTACAACAGGGCCGCTACCAAGAGGCGGATGCCATTGTTTCTCAAATGGAGCAACAAGCGGGCATGAAGGTAGATGAAACCAGTAAGGATTGGACCCTTGTTAAGGAGCAGGGTGTTTCTTTCCGTGAACTTTGGTCGGGATCATTTTGGCGGCCCACCCTAACCCTTTGGATATTATGGCTGGGTATTAACTTCGGTTACTATGGCTTTGTTATGTGGATTCCTACTTTATTGGTGGGTAAGGGCTTTTTGGTAATTAAGAGTTTGCAGTTTGTCTTAATTATGACTCTGGCACAGGTGCCAGGCTATTTTACTGCTGCCTATTTAATAGAAGTAATTGGCCGCAAAGCGGTACTGATCCTTTATTTAGCTGGTACTGCGGTTTCGGCCTACTTCTTTGGTCAAAGTAACACAGTTACTGAGATTATGGTTATGGGAAGCCTCCTTTACTTCTTTAGCCTGGGTGCCTGGGGGGCGGTTTATGCCTATACACCAGAAAACTACCCAACCCGTGTCAGGGGCACGGGTGTTGGTTGGGCTGCTGCGGTGGGTCGCTTAGGTGCCATCGCGGCCCCCTATGTGGTAGGTGTGCTTTATGAGGCCCTGGGAAATGAAAATGGCTATGCGGTGGTCTTTTTTATGCTAACAGCGGTTTTTGCCATCACGGCCCTGGCAGTTCTGTTTTTGGGCCAAGAAACCCGAGGCAAGATCTTAACCTAGCCTTTAACCGTTGGCGATTCGTTTTTGGTTTTTTGGCTAAGGGCTAACAGCTAAAATATTTGGAACGGAGTTATGTTATGAGTGAAAAAGTAATTTTGTTGGTGGAAGACAACCCTGATGATGAGTTTTTAACCTTGAAGGCATTAAAAAAGAACAATCTGGCTAATGATGTGGTGGTGGCCAGGGATGGCGTGGAGGCTTTGGATTATCTGTTTGGTACGGGGATTTATGAGGGGCGTGATACCAGTTTCATGCCGGAGGTTATGTTGTTGGATTTAAAACTTCCCAAAGTCAGCGGCTTAGAAGTATTAAAAAGAATGAGAAGTGATGCACGGACAAAATTTGTGCCAGTGGTTGTTCTGACATCGTCCATTGAGGAAAGGGATCTTGTTGAAAGCTACCAGCTAGGAGCAAATAGCTATGTTCGAAAACCAGTAAATTTTATAGAGTTTACCGAGGCTGTCAGGCAGTTAGGTCTGTATTGGATGGTACTAAACCAATTGCCAAACGAAAAAATGTCAAGGAGTTAGGGTGTAAATTGCTTAATTAACGTTAATGCACGATAGCTGGGGGTTTTAGGCGAATGACAAAGGATCTTCGAGTATTAATCGTGGAGGACTCAGCGGATGATACCCTGCTTCTTTTACGGGAATTGCGCAAGGGTGGCTATAATATTTTCTATCAACAGGTTGATAACCGACAAGATATGCTTGTTGCCTTGGCAGAAGCAAAATGGGATATTGTTATTGCAGACTATGTGATGCCTAGTTTTGGAGGCATGGACGCACTTCGGTTGGTTAAGGAAAGGGACCTGGATATTCCCTTTATCATTTTATCAGGGAATATTACGGAAAGTACAGCGGTGGAGGCCATGAAGGCCGGGGCCCATGATTATATTGTCAAGGGTAATCTGGCCCGACTGATTCCTGCCATCGAACGTGAAATTCGTGAGGCTGCAAGCCGAAAGCAGAGAAAGCAATTAGAAAAAGAGATGATTCGCTTAGACCAATTAAATTTGATTGGTCAAATGGCAGCCGGGATAGGCCACGAGATCCGCAACCCCTTGACCGTAGTGCGTGGTTTTTTACAAATGCTGGCGGATAAAGAATGTGCCCAGTATCAAGATTATTTTATAACAATGATTGAAGAAATCGATAGAACCAATGATATTATTTCCGAATTTCTTTCCCTTGGCAGAAACCACACGAGTCAGTTAGATTGGCATCCGTTAAACCCCATTATTGAAAATATAGCTCCCCTCCTTCAGGTGGATGCACTGGGGAGGAATAATACGATAGAAATTAAGCTGGAGCAACTTCCCCAGGTACGTCTTAACCCTGCGCAAATCCGTCAGGTCATTCTAAATTTAGCCCGCAATGGTTTAGAAGCAATGCCCCAGGGTGGTTGTCTAACCATTCGTACCTTTACTTCCGGTGATGAAGTCATTCTTTCCGTTTCAGATCAAGGCCCCGGAATTACCCCAGATGTACTTGCTAAGATAGGCACCCCCTTCTTCACAACCAAGGAGCGGGGGACTGGTCTGGGCATGACCGTTTGCCATGGCATAGCAGCAAGACATCAGGCAACCATCGATATTGAAACGGGATCTTCAGGAACAACTGTCCTATTAAAATTTAAAACCAAGCCTTTATAAAAATTATTTATCGATAGCGGCCGTATACACCAAGGTGGACGAGGGTTGTTTGTTCTGGCAGGTAACGAATGAAACGTTCGTCCCAGAACCTCGACCATTCACCCAGTGGCTGCAACTGTTCAGAAATAAGTTCTTGATCTATTTTATCCCACAGTGCTGCTTGTATTTTTAGGCGGTTTGCATCTCTGTAGTCTGAGAGGCAATATTCATGTTCGATACAGACAGGTGCTGCCAAAGCACCTGTCTTAGTGTGGGGATTGCAACTAATTACCGGCAAGTAGAGACGCTGACAGATGCGAAATAATATTGATTTTATTTCGCTGTCTGGCAAATCGATCACAACGGGTATAGACTCATTGGTCATATTTAATGAGGTTAATATTTCTTTAATGGCTTTACCCAAGCTATCCGAACTGCGGTGATTCGGCAAAATTACCCTTCGGGTGAAGGGGTAGGGTATTTGGAAGGAAGCCTGGCGGTAATGGATTGGGGCACTGGGTGCGTGGGGTAAGCCCTGCTCCGTCAGCCCAAAAATAAGTTGTTTATCCTGTTGAAAAACTTTAATGACATGTCCGGAAAAAGGAGAGTCAATCAGAAAACATCCTGCCATGGGTGCCTTGACCGTATAAATAGGAAACTGGCGTGCCTTTGACTCGGTCATCAGCATACCGTTACCGCGCAGGGTAAGGATTTTAGCCTCAATTCCTACTTTCTTCATTGCTTGATGCAGCTTATTATAAAAATGGTTAACCCCTGGCAGCAGCAGGGTATTTATTAATAACAGGTTTTCCCTGGCCGAATAACCAATTTTATTTAAGGCAGAACCGATAAGAAATGGTAATGGACCAAGATGTTTACTCACCAGGGGCTCTAGAACCTCCCTGGTCAAGTGACGCCATGTAAAATAGGAAGGATTAATGGCCAAGGCACTTAGCCTTTGGGTGCTCATTTTTTTCAGGATATCCTCCAGGCCCCCGAGACTATCCACTGTTCCTGTGATAACAAGTTCTTGTAAGGAAGAGTGTTCCAAGGGGTGATGATCCCTGGTTATCTTAGGGAGATATCGGATATAACCAATTTTGTCCCGGCTAATTTGACCGACCTCAAAAAGGTCAAGAAAATCACAGGTAATCAAAAGGGTTTTGATTTCCGCGGGAGCAGCAACGGACTGCTTGAGCAGATCATTAATTAACCTGTCAAAGGTATCGGATAAATCACGGTCATAACCAACTTGGCCGGTTGCCGATAGGATATCTTCAATGGCCAGAAGGCAGGAAATGTTTTTTTCTTCCAAATATATGCTCAAGGTATAGTTCATAGCTTAAACTCCATTTTTACCAAAATAGTAATCAGGGTGAAACATCTCTAAGGGCTCATAACTGGACTTATAACCAAAGGAGGCCGGGCCAACCACGGTCAAGGCTTTGGTGGTACGCAGCATATTGGGACAGGGTATACCAATGACCGCTATTTGCATGCCATTATATATTTCATTATTATTGATGGGCTTACCCGAAGGATATTCGAGAAAAGAAATGATGTCCGGCACCATGGCCACCATTTTATCATTGCGATAGGCAAAGACGTTTTCATTTTGTATTAGTACCTGAAAGCTATCCGCTTGATAATGTTTAATTCCTTTTAAGACCACGGATTTTAATTTTTGCGTGGCAATATTACCTATTTCCACCACAGAGCCAATAAATAGTTCGATGGCCTGGCCATAGATAGAGTTTTTCGTTACATGGCTTAAACCCTGAAAGGTATCTTCATAGGGACCATTTTTTAAAGCAAGCCCCATCTCCAGGGCGAAGGAAAGGGTGCCTGGCACGATGAATTCTTTCATTTCCCTGCCAGTCATAGCCTGCCCGGCAAAGTAGCCCACTCCCCCATACTTAACCAGAGCTTTCCTTATATTAAGGTCAAACAGAAAGTTATCTTCATGGAAAAACAAGTCCTCTTTTCCCTCGGAGTTGGCAAGGGCAGAGGGAGTGCCAGGTTGGCCGTAGATATGAAAGGTGGTCATATGCAATTCCGGGAAAGCCCGGCCCATGCCGTCGCCGTCAACTAATGGAATACCGGTTTTAGCTGCCACCATTAGGGGATAGAGGATATTAATGCCCGCAGCTTCCAGGGCAAAAAGGGCATCTACCTTACGGTTAATGGCTTTTTCCAGTAGGTTAATGGCTCTTTTTCCTTCGCTGCCATCGGGTAGGTTTTCTTCCATTAGTTCCGGCGAACCAAGCAGCCCAACCGAAGCAACTGTATAATTATCAGGTAATTGATGATAGGGGATCACTTTAATCCTTTGCTTATTTCTTTTTAAATCGTTCTCCAGCGGGGTAGTCAAAGTGAATGCATTGCCGCCACCGCCGGAACCTAAGAGGATACTGCCCAGGGTTAAGGGAAGGATGTCTTGGTCAACAAAATTTTCCCGCATCATTGCTTACTCCTTGATCTTATATTTTTTGATCCGACGATAAAGTGTCGCCAGACTGATTCCCAGGACAGCGGCGACTCTTTTTTTGCCCTCGGTATGCCAACCATAACGATTAAGCAGGTCAATTATTTCTTGCTGGGATCTTTGTTCCTTCGTTTTTTGGGGCAAGGGAGCCGTGGTATGGACCAGAGGGGTTTTCTCGTTGGTTAGTTGTCGAATATTTAAGGGTAAATCCCCGGGGGCAATGATTTCTTGATTATGAATATTAACCAGATATTCGACCATGTTTTCTAATTCCCTGATATTTCCCGGCCAATTATAGCCAAGCAACTTCTGTAGGGCGGCGTAAGACAAGATCCTAAAGGGTTTCCTCAGCAAAAGACAATATTTTCTCAGGTAATAGTTAAGCAATAACTCGATATCCTCTGGACGTTGTCTTAGTGGAGGGATAAAAATGGGTATTACATTTAATCGAAAGAACAGATCCTCCCGAAAGGTGCCTGCCTCAATCATTTCTTCCAGGTTGCGGTGAGTGGCGGCCACCAGTCGTATGTTAATAGAAATAGGACGGGATCCCCCCACACGTTCGATACTCTTTTCTTGGATTACCCTTAGGAGTTTAGCCTGAAGGGTTAAGGGCATATCACCAATCTCATCCAGAAAAAGCGTACCATTGTTGGCAAGCTCAATGATACCTGGTTTTCCACCTTTTTTGGCACCTGTAAAGGAGCCTTCTTCATAACCAAACAATTCACTTTCCAGAAGTGACTCTGGAATAGCGGCACAATTGATGGCCACAAAGGGACCACCGGACCGCAAACTCAATTCGTGAATGGAGTGGGCGAATAACTCTTTACCAGTGCCGCTCTCGCCCCGCAGCAAGATAGTGGACTCAGAACCTGCAACCTGTTTAACCATACTAATTATTTTTTGCAGGGCAGGGGATTTACCGATTATTTTAGGTAACTCCGGTGCGGGTGGAACTCGTTGGGGTGTAGGGTTAGTGGGTATGGCATTTTGGCTATGATAAAGTGCTCCGATAAACTTTTTATCATGATAAAAGTTTTTAACTTGGATTTGTAAAGGGGTTTCCATTAAGTTAAAGTTATTGCCAAGGGTTTTAAAACTCTTTGGGTTTTTGTTATTCTCCAAGTAATGGGGAAGTTTAAGTTTTTCTGCCGGCTCGTTCATGGTACTTATTTCCCTTTGTTCGTCCATTAAGACAACACCCTCTGGGATGAGTGATAATAGATAATGGATTTGCTGGGTATGCAGCAAGTCTTTTTTTATCTGGGCATTTTGCCTAAGTAGAAATTCGATATGTTCTGCATAGTTTTTGAGGTGACGCAACCAAGGATTTAAGCCCAGGGTTTTCATGTAATCCAGAGCTGTCTGGGTAAATTGCAGACATACTCCGCTGCCTGGCTCCTGGCTATTTTCCAGAAAGGGGAAAAACAACTCCAATGCTGTTGAGCAGGTATCAACCACTGGACATTTCAGGCACAGGTGGTGTTGTCTGGGGGAATTGATTACAACTGAGCTGTTTAGCTGTTGGGCCTCCCCTATGATTGGCCATTCCTTGACCAGGGTGTGAGGCGAGGGTAAGGTTGTAAAGATTATTTTCTGCCGATACCAAAGGGTAATCTGACAGGGTAACAAATTTTCCAAGCTATTAACAGCCGCAGTTATTGCCCCACTGATAAGCATAGGTCTTCCTCCAAATGTTTAATAACTATACTATATACCCCTGGGGTTTATGTATCAATATGCAAATTAATGATAAAGTACGAGAAAATATGAGAAATATATATATAAAATTAATAAATAAGCAAACATGATTGAGAAAAAAGGTGTAAAATGAGAAATGTGATTTAGCCATCCGTCTTCAGCTTAAAAAAGATAACGGCTAATCCTCAATGGACCCCTAAGCAAAACATGCAAAAAAGCGGAAGGCGGAAGGCTGATGGCCAAGCAGCTCCTGTTATCCTATTCGTTGCTGTTTTTAACAGTGTTTTGCAACAACTCCGATTCTCACAAAACCATGGCATTGTTTTTGCATAATAATAGTCCTGCCGGTGTCTACCTGAGAAATAATTTTATCTTTTTGAGGAGGAGTATTGATGGCAAATCTACACGGCGGCGACGATTACTCGTTAGCTAGGGTACCAATGGAGGCCAGGCGGCCAATGTGGGAGGTACTGGTGATCCGTATTGGTTCCCTAGCCTGTGTTTCCCAGCTTATGTTAGGTGCAGCACTGGGTTATGGTATGACTTTTTGGGGTGCCTTTTGGGCAACCATGCTGGGCAGTGTTCTGCTGCAGGTGGTAAGTTATGCCCTGGGTGCTGCGGCGGCCAGAGAAGGCTTATCCACCAGTTTGTTATCCCGCTGGGCCGGTTTTGGTAAAATGGGTTCCTCCATTATTGGGGGGGTTATTGCTATTGCCCTGATGGGTTGGTTTGGTGTGCAAAACACGGTTTTTGCCGAAGGGCTATTAGAGGCCACTGGCCTTTTCAATGTCCAAGTTTGGGCTATGATTACCGGGCTGGCTGTAACCGTCATTGTGGTTTTTGGTTTCCGGTTGTTAAGTCTGACTGCCAATATTTCGGTACCCTTGTTTATTTTGGCCGTAGGCTTTGCGATGTATCAAGTGTTGTCCGGTCATGATGTGGGGCAGTTAATTCATGCCAAACCTGCCGGGGAACCTCTGAGTTTTGCTGTGGCCACCACCATGGTGGCAGGGGGCTTTATGATTGGTGCCATTATTACCCCCGACCTAAGCCGTTTTATGAAATCAGAAAAAGATGTATTCTGGATGACTCTGATTGGTACCTTTGTTGGAGAATTGGGTATGAACATGATGTCTGTTTTAATGGCTCTGGCAGTTCGCTCCAGTGATATCGTAACGATTATGCTATCCCTGGCCGGTTGGATCGGGGCAGCCATCGTTATTTTCTCAACCATTAAATTAAACGACATCAACCTTTATTCCTCGAGTTTGGGTATCACCAACATGCTCAATGCCCTTTTCCAATGGAAGGTAAACCGCGTTACCGCCACTTGGGCCATTGGCGTTATTGGAACGGTTCTCTCCATGCTTGGCATTATTAATTATTTTGTTGATTTCTTAGTATTCCTGGGGGTAGCAGTGCCGCCGGTGGCTGGCATTATGTTTGTGGACTATTATATTTTAAAACGAAACCGGCAGATTCTGGATGAGAGCAGGGAGCGGGGGGCTTTACCAGATTCCTGTGAAATATGGAATCCTGTGACCATGGCTGCCTGGTTGCTTGGTTTTCTGGTGGGTTATTTTGTTACCGACACCGGCATTCCTGCCATCAACTCCTTGGTGGCCGGTGGACTGGGCTACTATATCGGCATGAAAGTGTATGCCATGGTGTCAAACCAGAGCCAAGTAGAATTTGCTAAGACCCACGAAACTGTTTAATTTTTATTTTAAGGAGAGAGTTTTAAATGCGCATCTTAGATATTCAGGCCATTGAAGATATAGCCTTGGGTGCAGCTTTATTGGGTACCGGGGGTGGCGGTGATCCCTATGTAGGGAAACTGATGGCTATCCAGGCTGTGGAAGAGTTTGGTCCCATTAAACTTTTAGAGCCAGATGAAGTTCCCGACGATGCCTTGATTGTGCCCACTGCCATGATGGGTGCACCCACGGTATTGGTGGAAAAGGTGCCCAGCGGCGAAGAGGTTATGAGTGCCTTTAACTCCCTGGAGAGCTATCTGGGTTCTAAGATTTATGCCACGATTCCCATTGAAGCGGGTGGTGTTAACTCCATGATCCCTCTGGCCTTGGCTGCCCGGATGGGTATTCCGGTGGTGGACACAGATGGCATGGGCAGAGCCTTTCCAGAATTGCAAATGGTGACCTTTCACTTAAATGATATATCTGCCACCCCGATGGTGCTCTGCGATGAAAAGGGCAATAGTCTAATGTTAAATACCGTTGATAATGTCTGGACCGAGCGTTTGGCCAGAAATGCCACGGTGGAAATGGGTGGCTCAGTGATGCTGGCCATTTATCCCATGCAAGGCTTACAACTGAAAAAGAGCGGCATCCACGGCATTATTACCCTAACGGAGAAAATTGGCCGGGCGATTCGGGAGGCCAAGGTAAATCGGATGGACCCCATCAAAACAGTACTAGGGGTAACCAATGGTTTTGAGTTGTTCCGGGGCAAGGTTGTGGATGTGGCCCGTAGAACCGTGGGTGGTTTTGCCCGGGGTGAAAGTAAACTGGAAGGCATTGACGCCTATAGAGGACAGGCCCTGACTCTAAATTTCCAAAACGAACACCTGATTGCCAGGACAGAAAATGAAGTGCTGATTACCACACCGGATTTAATTGCCGTTCTGGATGCCGAAACCGGCCGCCCCATTACCACTGAAGGGCTAAGATACGGAGCCAGGGCTGTGGTTATTGGTATTCCCTGCCACCCCCATTGGCGTACGGCCAAAGGTATTGCCACAGTAGGACCCCGCTATTTTGGTTATGATCTTGATTACATCCCATTAGAGGAAAGGGTTCTAAGTAACAAGGGGGGTCAAGAATAATGGGTTTCAGAATTGGTATTGACGTAGGCGGCACCAACACCGATGCCGTAATCTTGGATCAAAACTTATCTCCTGTGGCTAAAACGAAAACACCCACCACGCCGGATGTATCCACTGGCATCTATCAGGCCATGTCCATGGTACTGCAGCAGGGGGCAGTGGAACCCAGTAAGATTAAATATGCCATGCTGGGCACCACCCACTGTACCAATGCCGTGGTGGAGCGCAAGCGTTTAAATAAAGTGGCGGTAATTCGACTTGGCTTACCGGCCACCGGTGCCATCAAACCACTAACCGGTTGGGCCAGTGATCTGCGCCAAGCCATTGGCAACCTACAATTTTTGGTGAAGGGCGGTCATGAGTTTGACGGCAGGGAGATTGCTGCCTTGGAGGAACAAAGGCTGCGGGAAATTGCCAAGGAAATCAAAGGCAAAGCGGACTCGATCGCCATTATCGGTGTTTTTTCGCCGGTCACCAATACCCACGAATTGAGGGCAGCGGAAATTATGCGGGAGGAATTGGGCGATATCCCAGTATCTCTTTCCCATGAAATTGGCAGTGTCGGTCTCTTGGAAAGGGAAAATGCCACCGTGCTGAATGCCGCTTTAGTTGATGTGGCCCGGACCACAGCGGCAGGTTTCATCGCCGCACTGCAGCGGGAGGGCATTGATGCCAGCGTTTACTTTGGCCAAAATGACGGAACCTTAATGGCTGTGGACTACGCCACCCGTTACCCCATTCTAACCATTGCTTGCGGCCCAACCAACAGTATCCGAGGGGCCTCCTATTTAGCCAAGCAAAAGAATGCTTTGGTGGTTGATGTGGGTGGTACCACCACCGACGTGGGGGTATTGGTCAACGGTTTTCCCAGGGAATCCTCCATCGCCGTAGAAATCGGCGGTGTGCGCACCAATTTCCGCATGCCGGACTTAATCTCCATTGGACTGGGCGGCGGCACCATTGTACGCAATGAAAGGGGTATCACCGTTGGCCCGGACAGTGTGGGTTACCGGATTACCGAAGAAGCCATGATTTTTGGCGGCAAAACCCTGACCACCTCGGATGTGGTAACCGCCCTGGGTTTAGCAGCCATGGGGGATGCCGGCAAGGTGAAAGACCTGCCCAAAGAAACCCTGGACCAAGCTTATGGTCAAATCGTTGCTATGACCGAGGACGTCATCGATCGGATGAAAACTAGCTCAGAGCCGATTCCCGTTATCCTGGTGGGTGGTGGCAGTATCATCCTGCCGGATCAATTAGCCGGGGCTTCGGAAGTAATACGCCCGGCTCACTACGATGTGGCCAATGCCATTGGTTCGGCCATAGCCCAGGTGAGCGGACAAGTGGAAAGGGTCTTTTCCATTGACGAAATGGGACGGGAAGGGGCCATCCAAAGGGCTAAACAAATGGCCATTGAAGAAGCAATCAAGGCCGGTGCTGATCCAGACAGCATCGATATTGTTGAAATTGAAGATGTGCCACTGGCATATTTACCGGGCAATGCCACCAAAATCAGAGTGAAGGCCGCCGGCAATCTGGTGGTATAGGTGTTGGGTGATGAATAGAAACGTAACCATTGGATTAATTCAAATGGACTGTGTACTGGGGGATGTCCCGGCCAATGTAGCCACAGCCAGTGACAAGATCAGGCAGGCGGCAGCCAAGGGAGCACAAATCGTTTGCCTGCCGGAGCTTTGCACCACCGGCTACCGACCGGAGCTTCTAGAGAATAGATTATGGGAGCTAACGGAACCTGTACCCGGTCCCACCACGGATATATTTTGCCGGTTAGCGAAGGAATTAGGTATTTATATTATTTTGCCCATGAATGAAAAGGGTGCCAGTACCGGCCTGATCCATAATGCTGCTGTCTTTATCGACAAGGGCGGCCAGGTGCAGGGTGTTTTCCGTAAGGTCCATGCCTATGCGACGGAGCGTTATTATTTTACCGATGGCAACCATTATCCCGTTTTTGAAACGGAATTTGGTAAGGTAGGGGTTATGATTTGCTATGATATGGGCTTTCCCGAGGTGGCAAGGATATTGACTCTCCAGGGGGCCGAGGTGATTTTTGCCCCTTCGGCCTGGCGCCAGGAGGATGAAGATATCTGGGATATTAACATAGCTGCCCGGGCCTTGGAAAACAGGCTCTTTGTGGCAGCGGTGAATAGGGTCGGCAGGGAAGAAGATGTGGTTATGCACGGCAAAAGCAAGATTGTCAGTACCAGGGGAAAAACCTTGGCCGAGGCAGCCCGCTTCGAGGAAGATATTCTGGTGGCTACGGTGGATTTGGCTGAATTGATCCAAGGGCGCCGGGAGACCCCCTATTTAAAGGATCGCAAACCGGCCGGCTATGGCTTAATTACGCAAACTTATTGAGGTGGCGACCGATGTTAAAACAGGTAATAGAAATTTATGAATTACTGGATAGTGCCGCGGTAACGGGACAACAAGTGGCAGATTTACTGCAAAGCCGGGGGGCAAATAAGGTTACCGTAAAACAGGTACAGGGACAGGCTGGTTCGACTGATTTCATTCGAATTGATGTACCCGGTACCTGCGGCAAGTCAGCGGGGGGAGCGGCACCCACCCTGGGAGTAATTGGCCGCTTAGGAGGCATAGGCGCCAGACCCGAGCGCATTGGTCTGGTATCCGATGCTGACGGGGCCATTGCCGCCTTGGCTGTGGCCCTCAAATTAGTGGAAATGCAAGCAAAGGGAGACAAATTGCCCGGGGATGTGATGATCACCACCCATATTTGCCCCCATGCACCGACCCAACCCCACGAACCGGTACCCTTCATGGGGTCCCCGGTGGATATGGAAACCATGAATCGCTATGAAGTGGACCCAGCCATGGACGCTATTTTATCCCTTGACACCACCAAGGGTAACCGGGTGATTAACCACCGTGGTATTGCTATTTCCCCTACCATCAAAGAGGGATACATTTTAAGAGTCAGTGAGGATTTATTAACGACCCTGCAGATCACCACCGGCCGTCTGCCGGTAACCTTCCCGGTGGCCCTGCAGGATATAACCCCCTATGGCAACGGGTTGCACCACATTAACAGTATCTTTCAGCCCTCGGTGGTGACAAGCTCACCCCTGGTGGCGGTGGCCATCACCAGTGAAGTAACGGTACCAGGCTGCGCCACCGGAGCAAGCCACGAAACCGATATTGCCGCCGCAGCCAAATTCTCCCTGGAAGTGGCCAAAGACTACGGTGCCGGACGCTGCCAGTTCTATGATGCCGGGGAGTTTAAACTTTTGCAAAGTTTATATAGGCTGCCGATGGTTAAATAAGTCAGTTTGTTGAATAAGTTAAAACCGATAATCTTATTGCAAAAGAGAGAGTCTCCGGTGTTGGAGGCTCTCTCTTTTTATTAGTCTAATATTGGAAATCCACCTTAAAATCAATTTTTATAGGTTTTTTTTATTTTTTGAGGCATATTAAGAGGATCTACAGCCAGAATGTATATGTGTTACTTATAAAGGAGACAGAAATAAAACATGAAGCATAAAAATGATTTAAAGATTGCCATTATTGGTGCCGGACCAACGGGCTTGGCCTGTGCACTGGAGTGTGAAAGACTTGGGGTTATTGCCGATGTTTTTGAAAAAAGCTATAACGTTGGCTGGATATGGCCAGGGATAGTTGTTTTTGTCAATGTCTTTGAAAGGGGAATGGGTGACGTTAGGGAAAACTTTCGCAGGGAGTATCATCTTGATTTAAAACCTTCTGGAGTATGCAGAAGTCTTATATTAAAGTCACCCAATGCAAAAGCGGAAATAAATAGTCATTTGGGTTATTTTTATTATCGGGGTAAACACCCTGATTCTATTGAAAATCAGTTAATAAGAACATTGAAAAGAACTCCCATTCACTTTAACCGTCCGGCGGATTATAAAGAATTGGCTAAAAGCTATGACTATGTTGTAGTAGCCACAGGCAAAGATACCGCAGCCAAGGAGTTAGGGGTTTGGGAGGATATGGGGCGGGTTCATATCCGAGGAGGTTTGGCTATGGGAGACTACCCTCCCAATGCCACAACCTTTTTTTATGACACCAGATATGCAGGACATGGTTATGCCAAATTAACTCCTATTACCACTACAGAGTTGGAACTAGCCTTATATTGCATAGGGCATGACGAAATGGAAGTAGACAGCTTATTTAATGAGTTTATTGTGCGGGAAGGGCTGGAACACTTAGAGTTTACAATGAAATACTCCTTGCCTGTATTTTCTACGGGAAAAGTTAGTAAGTTTCAAATAGACAATGTCCTATTAGCCGGACGTGCTGCAGGTTTAACCGAAAGACTGATGGGTGCTGGTGGTGTAGCAGCCATAATTAGTGGAATTATGGCTGCCAGAGCCATTATCAATGGGAAGGATTATGAAACATTGATGAAGCCACTTAAAAATCATATTGAAAATATTTCAGTTTTACGCCAGCCCTTAGAAAAGCTTGATAATAAAGGTTTGGATAGGCTAATTACAACCATGGGAACACCGGGTATAAAACATGTTTTTTATGATACAGACATAAATTTTATTGATATGGCAGGAGAAGTACTTAAGGGGATATATAAATAGATAAAATTTTAGGGAACAACCTCAGTGTTGTTCCGCATCACTCAAGTTCTGGGATATTTCCAACATTTACCCATATGATAAAACAATAATTATACAAAATATGGGTATTGGGGCTGAGAAGATAAACGGGAATTTTTGCTGATTCGCATGATAGTCGCTCTTAAGTTGAAATTTATCATAAGTCAGAGGTGCTGCTCTTGCACCTCTGACTTATTTTACAGATGCTGTGTGGTAGAAGTTAAATTACTTATTGTTGTTTTGCAAGGCACCATGGATTCGATTGTATTTTTTGTTATTCTCGTGCCAAGCGACGATTCCTACCACTAAATTAAAGGCTAAAAGAAACAAGGATATCCATACGAGTGTACTGCCTGGTAACTTTGAAACGATCTCTAATGGGGTACGACCATTGCCAAAGAGTTGTGAGGTACTTATTAATACGATCATTGAAACAAGTGATCGTGTCCCTTCCCGAACAACATTTACCCAAAACCCTTGCTCTTTCGCTTTTTGCCATCTCTTATAAAATCTAGCCTCAAATTTTTCAGCCAAAATGATTCGATAGATTGCAATTGGTATAAAAAGAATAATCACTACGTAATAAAGAACGGTATAGTGAATCTCCTCAAAAAAAGGTAAAGCGAATAGAAGTACAGATAGCATGGTTATAGCGATGATCTGATTCGATTTGTTGTTCAAACCCACTGCTCCACTCCTTAAAGATTAAAAGTTCGCCAATCAGCCTATAGAATTAAGCCAATCTTTTTGATCGATTTAATTATCTTCTTTTAGGAAGACCGTAATACCTCTTTGAATTATTTGCTTCGCATTTCCTATCATATGTGCATGAACCCTTTGACATGGGTCATGGGTTTGGTCTAGTCTTTTCGGTCTGATTCGGAAAGCATTTCTAAACAGAGACTGGAGAGTAAGGTAAGCCCACTCTTTTTCACCCAAAATCTGCGACATTCGTTGCCCTCGATATAGCCCGACCACTGTGAAAATAGGTTGTTCAATGCAAGGGCCTGTTCCTTATAGGCACCTTCCACCAATTCAGAGAAAAAACCGGTTTGGCTATATTTTGTTGATAAATATTCCAGAATGCTCTCCTTTGCCATTTCTCTTTCAATATCTTCTATCTTTTCTGTATGTCCAAGATCAATTAGCCCGTTAACACATAAACCAAATAATCGTAGAGCCTGGCTTGATTTCATGATTAATACCCCCTTACACAGTAGGTTTAAACACAGGATAGGGCAAACCCTTTGAACAAAATGCGACATATTACTACTATTTTGTTGAAATGATTGTCAAGGAAAATTGTTATAGGTCTAAAAAGGCAGCAAAGAATTTCATTAGTGAAATATAGTTCATATGTACTTTTTTATTTGTTAAGGTATAATATTGATATGGTAAAATTGGTACGGTAATTTTTAAAGGGATGGGGTATACGATGGCAAAAAAATCAATTAAATTTCAGCTTCTGGGTATTGTCATTTTAGTCTTAATAATGGCAATTACCGCCACGGGATATGAAGCTTACCGCATGGTAAACGAAGCAACAGATACTTCCGTTGTGGAGAAGGCAAAGGGTGACCTAGCCTTGGGTGAGGCCTTTATAGAACAAGCCTTTCCAGGTCCCTGGAGGGTGGAAGGTGATCAGTTATATAAAGGTACCACATTAATGAATCATAATGACGACATTGTTGACAAAATTGGTCAACTAACCAATGATACTTGCACGATCTTTTTAAACGATCAGAGAGTTGCCACAAATGTAAAAAAGGAAGATGGCACGAGGGCCGTGGGTACCAAGGCCTCCCAAGAGGTAATCGATACAGTTATTAAACAGAAACAACCCTATTACGGTGAGGCAAATGTGGTCGGGGTAATCTATCAAACTGCCTACAAACCGATCTATGATCAAGCGAACAATGTCATAGGCATGTTTTACGTTGGTGTTTCAAAACAATTTGTTGATGGTATGCTAAATAAGGCTTTAAGAAATATTTGCCTGATCAGTTTCGTTATTCTGGGTATATCGATCGTAATTATTCTCTGGCGGATTAATAAAACGGTCATACAGCCCATCAATAAATTGAAAAGCGGTTCCACGGCCATTTCAGAAGGCGACTTAAACCAGGAGATTACGGTTACCGTACATAATGAATTGGGTGAATTGGCCAATAATTTTAACAAAATGGCTGCTAATTTAAAACAAGTCATCCGTAAGTTAGCAGTGAATTCCTTTGACTTAGCCGGTAAAAGTCAGGAGTTGGTTGCTGTAAGTGAGGAAGTCAACGCAACCATTGAAAGTATGGCTTCTAACAGCACAGAAGTGGTAGCCATCACCGAACAAAGTGCCGCCGGCTCACGCCTGGCAGCGACGGATATGGATGGGATTAATGATAAGGCTCAGCGGGGAAATCAGTCTGCTCAAAACTCTATTGAACAAATGAATACATTAAAACAAACGGTTAATACATCCGTTGAATCGGTTAAAATACTGCATGATCATTCCCAAAATATTGGTAAGATAATCGAAGTAATTACCCAAATTGCCGACCAGACGAACCTTTTGGCTTTAAATGCTGCCATAGAGGCAGCCCGGGCCGGAGATAATGGCAGAGGCTTTGCCGTGGTTGCTGAGGAGGTTCGAAAATTAGCGGCGCAATCTGCCAATGCTGCCAAAGAAATTAAAGATCTCATAGTAAGAATCCAACGCCGTGTTGAAGGTGTTCTGGAGATCATGCAGAGAAGTGAAGAAGAGGTAGCTAAAGTTACCGGTGTTATCCTGACAACAGGGAATGCCTTTGCCGAGATATCCTTGGGCGTGGCGAATTCCTCGGGTTCAATTTCCCAAATTGCCACCGGTGCCGAGCAAATAAGCAAAAGCACACAGGATTTAGCCGGTTCTTCTCAACAAATGAGTGCCATTGTTCAGCAAGTCACTGTTTCGGCCACCGCAATGAGCAAAATGGCAGAGGAATTAAACGAGATGGTAAGAATATTTAAGGTCTAAGTTAAAAACAGGGGATTTTTATGTTGCAAGAAACAAGGCCAGTGACAATTGTTGGCCTTGTTTTTTTGTACTAATCAGAAAGTATAGAATTTTAAGGATAATATTATTAGAAAAGCTAAGGCTCGCGCCAAGCTTTTCTAATAATATTATGGGTTTGTACAAGATAGGAGACATACAATGGAAAGAAAAAAATATCCAATGTTTGGGAATAATAGGTTTCTTGCAGGAATGACCTATTGCTTGTAGAAACACTGAATATTAAGAAAAATACTTTTGCTAATGGGGCTAGCACCGCAAAGGATAATCATTATGATAGCTAAAATTAAAAGTATATTCAAAAATTGGGGAACAATAGTACCGGAAATACAACGGGGCTATCTGGAAAAAACACTGGTTCATACAAATATCCTCAGGCTACGCATGATTGCCTGGTTGCTGATCTTTTTTAATGGTTTCTTCATAGGTATTCAACAGGTATTTATAGATAGAGTGAATTTAAAGCATATTGAACACATTGACCTTTCTAGAGCACTGGCAATAGCACCATTCATTACAGAACTTCGCTTGGTGATAATTGGAGTTTCAGTAGTTTTTCTATTGCTAGCCAAACCACCAGCAGCCCCGGAAGCTGTTACCAGGTGGCATGAATACTGTGAGTCAGCATTTTTACTTAGTAACCTTGTTGCTTTTTCAGTACTATCGGGGATGATACAATCCACCGGACCAGGCATAGCCACAGCATATATTATGGCAATATTGGTTGTAGCTGCTTTTTGTTACTTAAATTGGCAAAAGGCACTTTTTATCTATAGTATTGCTTGGTGTGTAATGTCTATCATGATGTGGAGGTTTCAAACAGACTGGTTAATAGCAGCGTCAGGATTTCTAAATTGTAGCGTAATGACTGTTATCGCTCTGGTTATATCACAAATTATCTATAACAGCCGAGTACAGGAAGTTTTAAATCAACAACTGTTAGAATTACAAAAGGAGAATTTGACTCGATCGAATGAGATACTCCGGAGCCTATCCTATCTTGATGATTTGACGAACATACCAAATAGACGTGATTTTAATAGTTATATAAACAGGGAGTGGAAAAGGTCTATCCGTGAAAGAAAATTACTGTCCTTAATAATGATTGATATTGATTGTTTTAAAAAATATAATGATACCTATGGTCACCAAGCTGGGGATGATGCGTTAGCTCGAGTTGCCACAACTTTAAGCGATGTTATTAAACGTCCCGCTGATCGAATCGCACGCTATGGCGGAGAGGAATTTGTAGTTATCCTACCAGATACAAATTTAGCAGGCGCTCGAAAAATGGCAGGCTTAATGAATGAGGCCGTTGAAGCACTTAATATCCGTCATGAACATTCTCCAACTGGTAAAGTAACAATTAGTCTTGGCGTAGCCTGTATGCTGCCAAAGCTTGATTTGTTACTGGATATTCTGATTGCTAATGCTGACAAGGCCCTTTATAAAGCTAAAAAGGCCGGTGGCAATCAATACTTTGTAATGGATGAATGAGTCGGGAATGGGGATACAGAAATATTGAGTATAGTCAAAAGAAATGAAGTGGCGGTTTTAGGAAAAATACCTAAAGCCGCCACTTCATTTCTAAAAATCTGTCGGATTTGTCATGGCCATAAACACTTTTTCCGGCGTAATGGGAAGTTTTGTCAGACGAACGCCCACGGCATTGTAAACAGCATGGGCTATGGCAGGTGCCGGGGTATTAATGACTACTTCCCCGATGGACTTAGCCCCAAAGGGACCAGTGGGTTCATAGCTTTCTTCAAAACCAACCAAAATGTTGCCAATGTCTTGGCGGCAGGGAATTTTGTACTGCATAAAGGAGTTGGTTAAAAGATTGCCCTTTTGGTCGTAACGTACATCCTCAAACAAGGCCATGCCGATACCCTGTACAACGCCGCCTTCCACCTGGATGCGGGCTAAATTTGGGTTTATCACGGTACCGCAGTCCACCATGGCTACGTAGTTAACCAAATCGACTTGGCCGGTTTCTTTATCTACCTCTACTTCGGCAAAACCCGCGATAAAGGGTGGCGGAGAAACGTTACTGCCGTGGCTGGCATGGCCCACCAGTTGGCAATTACCGGCACCCAGCAAGGACAGGTAGGCCAATTTTTCTAATGTAATGGCCTTTGTGCCAGCCAAGGTTTTAATGGTCTTGCCGTCAAACGCCACTTCCTCAGATGAGCTTTCAAGGAATCTGGCACCGTTTAAGAGAATCTTTTTTCGTAAATCTTCAGCGGCTTTGACAACGGCCATGCCTGTGACATAGGTGGTACTGGAGGCGTAGGAGCCCGGGTCATAAGGGGAAACGTCGGTATCCGCAGCATGAACGATGATATTTTCCAGCGAGGTTGCCAAAACCTCCGCTGCCATTTGAGCCAGGATGGTATCGCTGCCGGTGCCCATGTCGGTAGAGCCAATGAGCAAATGATAACTGCCGGCATCGTTTAGCCGAATTTCGGCAGAGGCTGTATCAATTTCGGCAATGCCTGAGCCCTGCATGGTGACCGCCATGCCCACGGCACGAACTTTCTGGCCCAGGTCTTTCCTGGGGTACTTTTCCTGCCAACCAATCAGCTCTTTGCCCCTTTCGATACACCGGTTCAGGCTGGAACTCCCGAGCAGCTTACCTTGATAGGAGAGGCAGGTTTCCCCTGCTTGGATCAGATTTTTCAGTCTGATTTCTGAGGGGTCCATTTTTAAGGCATCCGCCAGTTTATTTACGGTGGACTCCATGGCAAAGGTGCCTTGGGTGGCACCAAAGCCCCTGAGGGCTCCGCCGTTCATTTTGTTCGTATAGACTGCCTGGGCCACAAAGCGAAGGGCCTTTGTTTTGTTATAAAGGGGCAGGGTTTTTTCGCCCACCAGGGAAACAACTGTGGAGGCGTGTTCCCCATAGGCCCCGGTATCAGATAAGGCATCAATATCAATGGCCCGGATGGTTCCTGCTTGATCGGCTCCCAGGCGAACCTTGATGCGCATGGCGTGTCGACTGCTGGAGCTGGTAAAGGTTTCTTTTCTGTCATAGATAATTTTAGCCGGCAGGCCGGTTTTAAGTGTAACAATGGCCGGAAAAATTTCCGCCACGGTGGTCTGCTTACCCCCAAAGCCACCGCCAATACGGGGCTTAATGACCCGTATGCGGCTGGCCGGGATCTGTAAAGCCCGGGCCAGTTGCCTTCTCACATGAAAGGGAATCTGAGTGGAACTAACCACCACCAGCCTTCCCAGCGGGTCTAAATAGCTGTAGGCACGGTAGGTTTCCATCATGCAGTGGGCCTGGGCCTGGGTGTAATAGGTTTCTTCCACCACCACATCACACTGCTGGAATTCTGCCTCAAGATCACCAAGCTCTAACGTTTGGGAAGAAGCGATATTCTTTTCTTTGATCAAACCGGTATCAAAGTTGCAAAAAAGGTCCTCTTCCGGGTGGACAATAGAAGGGTGTTCAGTTGCCTTTTCAAAATCCAAAACCGCTTCCAATACCTCATATTCAACTTTAATTAAGCCCATTGCTTTGAGGGCGACCTTTTCATTAACGGCGGCAATAATGGCCACTTCATCCCCTACATAGCGTACCAGTTCATCCAGAATCAACCGATCATAGGGGGACGGTTCAGGGTAGGATTGTCCTGCCAGGGTAAATCTGACTTGAGGAACATCCCGATGGGTAAGGATGCAAGCCACCCCTGCTAATTTTTCTGCCTCGGCTGTATCAATGGCCTTAATCCTGGCAAAGGCATGGGGACTACGCAAAATTTTGATCACCAAGGCATTGGCAGCAGCCAGGTCATCGGTATAAGCCGGTTTGCCGGTGGCAATGGCTAGACCATCGATTTTGGCAATGCCTTTTCCTACTAATTTCATCTAGTCCACCCCCAAATACTTCTTGATGGCTCTTAATTGTCCCAGATAGCCTGTACACCGACATAGGTTGCCTGTCAGATAGTGTATGATCTCTTCCTCCGTGGGGTTTTTTAGTTCGTGCTTCATGGCCAGTACCGTCATAATGAAACCCGGGCTGCAAAAACCGCATTGTTCAGCCCCTTCAGCCACCAGTACCCGGGCAAATTCCGCGGCTTCCGACTGCACACCCTCAATGGTGGTAACTTCTTTACCCTTGACCCGATAGGCCAGGGTGGAGCAGGACAGGGTGGGTTTGCCGTCGATCCATACGGTACACAGACCACAACAGGAGGTATCGCAGCCCTGTTTGACACTTAACAGTCCGTAAGCTCTTAGGGTATCGGCCAACATTTCATCCGGTGCGATTTGCCAGGTAACCCTTTGGTTGTTTAAAATAGTTTCTATCTGCATGCCAATACCTCCGTAATCGCTCTGCTGACCAGGATACTGCACATGGCCCGGCGGTATGCGGCCGTTCCCCTCAGATTGGTGCCAAAGGAAAGTTCCTCTGCGGCCCCCCGGGCAGCATTTTTAACATCTTCTGCACGGATGACTGCTTTGTCGGATAGTTCCCTGGAGGCTTTGCTGGCAATTTCCGCCTTTAAGGGTCGTGCCCCGACGACAATGCGCCACTGATTATCGAGGCAGGAAACGGCTGTATTGAGAATGGGAAAGTCGCTTTTCGAATTTCTTAAATCCTGATAAATTGCTTTACAATTGTTCTTTTGAATGGAGATTGCTGTGAGAATATCCTTTGGATAGGGCTTCTTTAGAAAATCTGCCAGGGTCATGCTGCCCCCTTGATGCAATTTTACTTCGGTGTCCAGGGCCAGAAGTGCAGTTAGTAAATCGGAGAAGCCATATTTGGAGTAAACAGTAGCCCCCACCGTGACGATGTTGCGAAATTGTACGCCAATAATGCTGCTAACTGAGTGGGGAATAATGCCATTAAAGTGATTTTTAAGGGCGGGATGTGTTTCCAGGTCTCGAAAGGTAGCCATGGCCCCAATTTCGATGGTAGCCGGATGTTCTTGAATATAATCCAGATGAAGGTTGGCTAAGTCAATGGCCGTCCTTATTTTCTTGGAACCTAGACGCAAGTAGGCACATCCTCCAAGAATGGTATTGCTCGTATGTTCATTTAAAATTTGGTATGCTTCTTCGATCGTCTGGGGCTGCACCAAGTGATCGATTGTAAACAAAAGAACCCCCCCTTTATAGTAAAAAATATTTTTAGAAGGTAAATCATTTAAAAACAATAGTTCATTCTACCCCAAAACACAAGGGACTTCCTTTTGCTAGCCAGAAAATAGCTTTCCAGTAAAGGGATGCTTTTGGGCCAGGGAAGGCAGATCCAAGAAAAATGCTTGATAATGTTTTAGTACCCAAATATAATTTATAAAAAGTCGAACTTTGTTGCAAGGCTTTCGGAGCTTTTTCTAGTCCGAAAGGCCTTTTAATTTCAGGGAGGCACGAAAGTGACCGATAATTTTTGCTGATAGGTGCTGGAAAGAAGAATTTTTTCAAATCGTAATGAAGGCAATTGGAGGTTTAAGGAAATGGCGGTTTATAGCTTTAATTTAAATGGAAAGCTCACCCGTGTTGAGGTAAACAGCGATACGACGCTTTTAGAAACCCTGCGTCAACACCTTGGTATGACGGGTACGAAGGAAGGTTGCGGCAAGGGTGAATGTGGTGCATGTACGGTCATGGTGGATGGGAAAGCGGTAAATTCTTGCCTGATTCTGACCAGTCAGATGGATGGTGCCAATGTTGTTACCATTGAAGGCTTGGCCTCGGAGGGGGTATTCGATCCTTTACAGGACGCCTTTATGGAGGCTGGGGCGGTGCAGTGTGGTTTTTGTACACCCGGCATGATTATGTCGGCCAGAGCACTATTGTTAAAAAACCCCAGCCCCACCGATGAACAGATTAAAGAAAGCATTGCTGGTAACCTTTGTCGGTGTACAGGCTATGTCAAGATTGCAGATGCCATTAAAAAGGCAGCGGCATCCGCCAAAGAACGAGGTGTTGAAACATGGAAGTTGTAACTCCGCTTGATCTGGAGGAAGCTTTGATTAAGCTGCAGCAGGACCCTCAAGTGGAAGTATTGGCAGGGGGAACGGACCTTTTGGTGAAATGGAAAAATAATTTAATAGATCCCCAAAGAGCCATGAATATCCTGAAATTGACAGAACTAAAATTTATCCGGGAGGAAAAGGGACAACTTATTATAGGGCCACTGATGACACACCAGGAATTAACCGAAGCGGACCTGGTACGAAAAAATGCCCCGATCCTAGCTGCGGCTTGTGCACAGGTGGGTTCGCTGCAGATTCGCAACCGGGGTACCCTTGGCGGCAATCTGGTGACGGCATCGCCGGCCGGGGATACCATTCCGGCCTTGGTGGTTGCCAATGCCTCCCTAACCCTTCGGTCTGCCCAAGCGGAAAGGATCGTGTCCATTCGGGATTTTTTCAAGGGTCCTGGTAAAACCGTACTTCAACCGGGTGAACTTTTAACAGCCATTACGGTTCCCTGCCGGACATCCGATGAGACCTATTTTTACCGCAAGCTGGGGCAAAGGCAGGCAATGGCCATCTCCATCGTCAGTGTTGCCTGTAAAGCAAAGCTCGTTAACCAGGTTATTAAGGATATTCAGATTGCCTGCGGCTCGGTGGGACCCACCGTGCTGGAACTAACCCAAACAGCCCGGAATTTAACGGGCTGCGGTCTGCAAGATAAAAAAATCCTAGCCTTGGCAGCCAATGCCGGCTCAGAAACCAATCCCATCTCGGATATTCGGGCAGCCAAAGAGTATCGCCGGGATATGGTGGGTGCACTTCTTTATGAGGGTTTGCAAAAGCTGCAAGGCAGCCAAAGGGTCTAGCTAAAAACCCAAAATGTTGTATTTTGTCAGAAAAACAATATATTCGTTGACAAATGTTGGCTGCCTTGCTAGTATGAAGGTAATTAAATATTTCCGTATATACTTGGGGATTGGCCCAGGTGTTTCTACCAGGCAACCGTAATTGCCGGACTACGGAGGGAAAGTGTACCTAGGGTTCCACGACCCCCCTTTTCGGGATGGGGTTGGTTTGGTCCGAGCGGTACAGGCGTTTCGCGCTACACCGATAGGGATAAAAGCCCAGGCGGCAGGTTTCACTCTTTAGAGGATGAAATCTGCCTGTCTGGGCTTTTTTGTTTCTTTGTGCAGCGTGTATGTTTAGCGAGATAAAATATGGGGTGAATGATATGTTTGCTGACGTTACTTCTTTAGCGCAGGAATTGAGAGTGGCTTCTGGCCAGGAACCAGCGGATTTGTACATAAAAAACTTACAAATCCTGGATGTGTACACGGAAACGATCTTTCCTGGCTCTCTCGTGATTAAGAATGGCAAAATTGCAGCGGTCAATCCTAGCTGGGAAGTTGAGGCTAAGGAGGTTTTTGACGGGGCAGGACGCTTTGCTGTGCCTGGTTTTATGGATGCACACATTCATATTGAACCGACGTTGTTATCGCCCGAAGCCCTGGCCAGTGTCATTGTGCCTTGGGGAACCACAACCCTCTTTGCCGATCCGATGGAAATTGCCAATGTTGCTGGCTTAGCTGGGGTAGAAGCTTTATTAAATAACATCGAAAATTTACCCTATCGTATTTACATAGAAGTCCCTTCCCGGGTGCCAACCGCCCCTGGACTGGAAACCACCGGTGGGGTGTTAGGTGTTAAGGAAGTGGACGAGCTTTTACAGAGCAGCATTTCAGCAAGTCTGGGGGAACTGGATCCTTCTAAGGTATTAACCATCAAAGAAGAATATTTATCAAAAATTATCAGTGCCAGGGAAAAGGGGAAAGTGGCCAATGGACATGCCATCGGTTTAAATTGGGACCAACTGAATGTCTATGCAGCAGCCGGCCTTTCAGATGATCACGAGTCGGTTGTGTTTCAAGAGCTTTTTGAGCGGCTTCGTTTAGGAATTAAGGCCTTGATCAGGGAAGGAAGTACCGAAAGAAACGTTGAGGCTCTGGTAAAGGGAGTCCTTGCCCAAAACCTGCCCACCGAAAACCTGATCTTTTGTACGGACGATAAACATGTAAATGATATTGTCAGGGAGGGTCACATTAGTTTTAACATTCAAAAGGCCATTGCCCTTGGTTTAGAACCCATTAAAGCAATCAAAATGGCAACGATCAATGCAGCCAAGCATTTCCGGTTGGATCATTTACTAGGGGCCTTAACCCCCGGGAAAATAGCAGATATTGTACTCCTGGATAATCTGGTGGAGATCAAACCAGCCTTTGTTTTCAAGGACGGCAGATTGGTGGCCCGGGCTGGCAAACTAACCCATGAGCCAAAAATTGGCCAATACCCGGAATTTTTAAATTCAACCGTTAAACTTTCTGAGGCATTGTCACCTGCTTCCTTTAGCCTGAGAGCGAGTGGACAAAGGTGTAAAGTAAATGTCATTAATCTTTATCCGGATCAAATTATTAATTTCGCCAGCCAGGAGGGATTAGGTGTTTCGGAGGGTGAGGTACAGGTTGATACCCAGGAGGATATTTTAAAACTGGCTGTGGTTGAAAGGTACGGCCAAGGTGGTGGCGTAGGAATTGGCTTTGTCAGAGGATTTAAGTTAAAAGAAGGTGCTTTGGCTTCCTCTGTGTCCCATGATCATCACAACATTGTTATTGTTGGTACCAATAATGAAGATATGTATCTGGCAGCCCAGGAAATAGCCCGGCATCAGGGGGGACTGGTGGCAGTGGCAAAGGGCAAAGTTTTAGGGGTACTGCCCTTACCCATTGGGGGCCTGATGAGTCCCTTGCCGGCTGAGCAAGTAATGGTGCAAATTGATCAACTGAATAAAAAGGCCGAAGACCTTGGCTGTGACTTACCCGCTCCCTTTATGACACTATCCTTTATTTCCTTACCCACCGTACCGGAGCTTGGTTTAACGGACTGCGGTTTGATTAATGTATTGGAACACCGCATGATCCCGACAATGGTGGAAACGGATTAGGGGAGGTAAAAAAATGCCCGGTGTGGTTGGGACTTCGATCCCTCGTGTGGATGCTAAAAGTAAAGTTACGGGTCAAGCCCTTTACGCCAGTGACTATTATCTACCTGGCATGCTGCACCTTCAACTGGTTCGTTCAACACAAGCACATGCCAAAATAGCAAAAATTGATACCCGTTATTTTACGAATCGGCAAGATGCCTTTTGTTTTACCGCCAAAGACCTTGCGGAGAATAATTTTGGCCAAATCATCAAGGATCAGCCGGTATTGGCGGAGGAGCGGGTACGTTTTTTTGGTGAACCCATTGCGGTGGTGGCGGCCCAAAGTGCTGCCTTAGCCAGCGAATATGCTCAATTCGTTGCAATCGATTATGAAACATTGGACCTGGTCAATGACCCGGCAGGGGCGATGCAGCCAGACAGCCCATTGCTTCATCCCCAGGGCAATCTGCTGCAGCACCTTCCTTTTCGTAAAGGCAATACGGAAAAGGCCTTTGCGGAGAGCTTTCTAACCTTGGAAGATACCTTTACCGTGCCTGTGGTGGATCATTTGTATCTGGAACCGGAGGCAGGTGTTTCTTTCCTGGATGAAGAGGGTGTTTTAAATATTATTGCCGGCACCCAAAACCCCTTTTACGATCAGCAGGAGATCGCTCATTGTTTGGGTATTCCGACGGAAAAAATAAGGGTTAGAACGGCTAACATCGGTGGGGGCTTTGGCGGTAAAGATGGCAATACCGTACAGTTGTTTCTGGCCCTGGTTACCTGGAAAACAGGTCTGCCGGCCCGTCTGGTCTTTACCAGGGAGGAATCGCTGGCAGCCTCCTATAAAAGGCACGCCGCGAAGGCCAAGGTAAGGCTGGGCTTCGACCAAGCGGGAATGATGACAGCTTATCAGGGAACCATTTATTACGATACCGGAGCCTATGCGGCCCTAGGCCCTGCTGTGCTTGGTCTGGGTGTGGAGCATGCAGCGGGTCCCTATGTTATCCCCAATGTACAAATTGACGGCTATTTATGTTATACCAACAAGCCGCCAGCCAGTGCCATGCGTGGGTTTGGTGCCCCGCAAACGGCCTTTGCCGTGGAAACCCTGTTGAATAGGGCAGCCAAGCAGCTCCAGTTGGACCCCATTAAGCTTCGCCTGAAAAATGCCCTGTATCCAGGGGCAGAGGGAAGCCTGGGTCAGCCCATGAACCATTCTGTGGGCCTAAGGGAAGCACTGCGAATCCTGGCTGGTTCTGCCCTGTGGCAGGAGCGATTGAGCAACAGAGAACCCAACATAGGCTATGGCATGGCGGCCGGCTTTCTTAGCTGCGGTATGGGGAAAGGCATTAAAGATACCGCAAAGGTGGAAATTAAACAGCTGCCCGGCGAGCATTATGAAATAAGAATCGGTACAGTGGAGATTGGGCAAGGAAGCAATACCGCCTTGGTGCAAATAGCAGCCCAAGCCTTGGGCGTTGCAACCGATAAGATTCGGATTGTCATGGGAGATACGGGTCTGACCCATGATAGTGGTTCCACGGCTGCTTCCCGAACCACTTATATTTCAGGTAATGCCTTGCTGGCTGCGGTGCAGGATTTAAAAAGGCAGGAAGCAGCCGGCAAGACGCATCCAAGGGGTATCGGGGAGGCAATTTTCCCGGAGGTACCGGCACCTGACATAGGAATTGGCTTGCCGCACAGCATGTACACCTTCATTGCCCAAGCAGCCAAGGTAAAGGTGAACCAATTGACTGGTGAAGTAGAACTTCTGCAAGTTTTTGCAGTAACAGAGGCTGGGCGGATTATCAACCCCATGGCCTTGGAAGGCCAAATACAAGGCGGGGTTGCCATGGGTGTGGGCTATGCTTTGTTGGAACAAATGGGTTTTAACAATGGCTTGCCCAAGCAGACGAGTTTATCCACCTATCTTATTCCCACTAGTCTTGACCTGCCGGACACAGAGACGGCTACGGTTGATGAGTATGAGGATTCCGGTCCCATGGGTTTAAAGGGGGCTGCAGAGGTGGGTACGGTGGCCATCGCACCGGCCATTGTAGCCGCCGTCAACGAAGTTGTGGCGCTGCCCATTCATGAATTACCCATTTCACGGGAAGAAATAGCAAGGTTTTGTGCAAGGGAACGGGATGAAAAATTGAATGAGGGCACCAAGGGATCTAGCATACCATGAATAAAAAATAAGGAGGGTAACAAATGAGAATGAAAGCAAGACTTCTGCTGGTAACCGTATTGATGATGAGTTTGTTATTAGCGGGCTGTGGCAACAAGGAAGAGAAAGCACCACAGGCAGGCCAATCGGAAGGAACAAAACCACTGAAAGTTGCCTTAATCCTGCCCGGTAAAATTGATGATGTTTCCTTTAACCAGGCGATGTATGAGGGTATGAAAGAACTGGAAAAGGAATACGCCGGCAAAATTGAAGTGACCTATACAGAACAAGTATACGAGGTTTCCAACATTGAACCGACCCTAAGGGATTTTGCCTCCCAGGGTTATGATTTGATTTTTGGCCATGGTTTTCAATTTATGGAGCCCATTATCAAGGTAGGCCAAGAGTTTCCCGAAACAAAATTTGCCCTGGGCACTGGCTTTAAGACCCTGCCCAATACCTGCGTCTACGATGTCAAGCTGGAAGAGGGTGGCTATCTGATGGGAACCCTGGCTGGCTTGATGACCAAGACCAATAAAATTGGCGTTGTGGGCGGAGCCGATGTGGCGGAAATATATCGTGGCCATGAGGCCTTTAAACATGCTGCGAAGCAGGTGAACCCAGACATCCAAATTCAAGAACTCTATACCGGAGATTGGCGTGATGCTGCCAAGGCGAAAGAAGGTGCTGTCTCGATGTATGACGCCGGGGCGGATGTAATTTGGCACTCCGGTGATGGCATTGGCCTGGGCGTTGTGGATGCAGGGAAAGAGAAAAATAAAACGGTACTGGGTAATGTGGCGGACCAAAATGTTTTGGCACCAAACAACGTATTATCCGGTATTGCCTATAACTGGACGCCTGTAATCAAGGCAATTGTTGATGATGTTTTAAACGACAATTTTACCAATAGGAATGATAAATTTTACTGGCTGACCGTTGCCAATGCTGGTGTGACGGTTGCTCCTTTCCATGGTTTAGACAGTACCGTTCCCGCAGAGGTGAAGACGAAGCTCGAGGAAGTAAAGCAAGGCTTAGCGAATAACACGGTAGAAATGCCTAAGTTTGAGAAATAAGTTGGTGGGGGCCTGAGGCCAGGCCCCTACTTATATTCCAGGGGGTAAAGTCAGTTGCAAGCATATGCTGTGGAAATGAAAGGGATTACCAAAAGGTTTAAGGGCCTGGTTGCCAATAACCGTGTGGATTTTCGTCTGGCGAAGGGATCGATACACGGGCTGCTTGGTGAAAATGGAGCAGGCAAGACAACGCTCATGAATATTTTATTTGGCCTTTATCAACCGGAGGAAGGCCAAATACTCATTAATGGGGTAGAAACCGTTATGAACAATCCTACCCAGGCAATGAATTTGGGCATTGGTATGGTACACCAGCACTTTATGCTGGTAAGGCCCATGACGGTGGTGGAAAACATTATGCTGGGCTTGCCATCTAAGAGGGGCATTTTTTTAGATAAGGGTTCTGTGGAGGCCTCACTCATCGAACTGTCGGAAAAATACAACCTGAAAGTAAACCCCAAGGCACAGATTCGACAGCTTTCTGTAGGGGAGCAGCAGAGGGTGGAAATATTATCGGTTCTTTACAGAGGCGCGGACATCCTGATCCTGGACGAACCCACAGCGGTATTAACACCCCAGGAAACAAAGGAATTATTTAAAATACTAAAACTTATGCGTGATGATGGAAAATCCATTATCCTCATTACACATAAATTAGAAGAGATTTTAGAGATTGCGGATGAAGTAACTGTTTTAAGGGATGGCTGCCAAGCCGGCGGGGAAAAGATAACCGACGCCACCACGAAAAGTGAGTTAACCAATAGGATGGTGGGGCGTGAAGTAGCACTAAGCTTTGCTGCCAGGCCGGCTTGTACAGGAGAAACCAGGCTGGTTGTGGAGGGAGTTACATTAAAGGATGCGCATAAGCTGCCGGTTCTGAACGGGATTGATTTCACCATCCGGGCCGGAGAAATAGTAGGGCTGGCTGGCGTGGACGGCAATGGGCAGAAGGAATTGTGTGAAGTGCTTACCGGATTAAGTCCCTTAACTTCCGGTAGAATTCAGTTGGATGGCCAGCTCCTAAATGGGAAAAAACCAATCGAATATATTCGGGAAGGAATTGCTCACATTCCGGAAGATCGCCATAAAACCGGTTTAGCCATGGGCTTTGATATAACCACCAATTTGATTATCAAAGAATATAACAGTCCTCGTTTCTCCCGTGCTGGTTTATTAAATTTCAAGGCCATTTATGCCAATGCCCAAAGGCTTTTACACGAATATCGCATCAAGGCCAGCGGGCTGGCAGCCAAGGCTAGGGAGCTTTCCGGCGGCAATCAACAGAAAATTATTCTAGCCAGGGAGATTAGTTCCTCCCCCCGGGTCATTATCGCCAATCAACCCACCAGGGGACTGGATATTGGTGCATCCATGTATGTGCGGGAAAAGCTTTTGGAGCAACGGGAAAAAGGGGTTAGCATCTTATTAATTTCTGCGGACTTGGAAGAGATTCTACAAATATCAGACCGCATTGCAGTTATTTATGAAGGTCAGATTAAGGGGATTTTGGAGAACAAAAATGTCAGCATTGAGAAGATTGGTATGCTCATGGCGGGTGTAGAAAGTGGGGCTCAGGCGGTATGTTGAAAATAAAGATTAAAAATTTATTGGCAGGTATGGTACCCTCCGTTATTTCTATCAGCCTGGCCATCCTGGTCGGGGCCTTGCTCTTGCTTCTAACCGGGCAAGATCCCATCGAAGCTTTTCAAACCTTGTTTTGGGGTGCCTTTGGCTCTACCAACCGAATTGCAGAAACCTTGGTCAAGGCAGCACCGCTGATGATTATGGCGCTGGGAACATCCATTGCCTTTAAAAGCCAGCTTTGGAATATTGGCGGGGATGGGCAATTTACCCTGGGGGCTGTTTTTGCGATGTTAGTGGCCCTGAACCTTTCTTTCCTGCACCCTGCTATTCTTTTCCCCTTATCTTTTCTGGCGGCTTTTTTGGGTGGTGCCCTTTGGGGTGGCTTAGCCGGCCTGTTCAGGGCGAGGTTTAATGCCAATGAAGTGATTACCACCCTCATGCTGAACTATGTGGCGGTCTATTTGTTAGGCTGGTTGATACGGGGGCCCATGATTGATCCCAAGGGGCATGGTTTCCCCCAAACCCCTTTGATTGAAGAAGGCCTAAGGCTTCCCCTGCTGCTCAGTGGAACCAGGCTGCACTTTGGTATTATTATCGCCCTGTTAATTATTCTGGCAGGTTATATCTTTTGGCGTTCTACCGTCGGTTTTCGGATCAAGCTGATGGGGGAGGGTCACCATGTGGCCCGTTATAGTGGGATCGAGGTCCCCAAAACAATTATTTTAATCATGTGTATCTCCTCCGGTCTGGCAGGGTTAGCCGGTTGGACCGAGGTTTTTGGTATCCATTATCGTTTGATGGATGATATAAACTCAGGTTATGGCATGTTGGCCATTGTGGTGGCACTTCTGGGTAATCTCAATCCCTTGGGTATTGGGGTTTCCGCATTTTTCTTTGCAGCCCTCAGTGTAGGCGGCAGTACGATGCAGCGTATGGTGGGCGTTCCCTTTTCCTTAGTCAGCGTCCTGGAGGGATTAGTCATTATTTTTGTTATTAGCAGGGTGGTTTACACCCAATGGAGGGATCGGTGTGCAGTCAGAACTTTTAACGCAGGGGTTTCTCATCAGCCTGCTGGCAGGGACCATTAGAACCAGTGTGCCAATTCTTTTTACTGCTCTGGGAGATATCTTTACACAAAGGGCCGGCATACTCAATCTTGGCCTAGAAGGAATTATGCTGATGGGAGCCCTGGGGGGATTTGTGGGGGCCTACTTTACAAATAGCCTCTGGCTAGGGGTTTTGCTGGCCATCCTAGTCGGCACCTTATTTTCTCTGATTATGGCTTTTTTAAGTGTAACGGTCAAAGCAAACCAAGTCATCGCTGGAACCGCTTTGACTATATTGGGAACGGGGCTTTCTGCCTATTTGTATCGCAGCATTTTTGGGGTGCAAAAATTACCGCCCCAGGTTGAAGCCTTTCCGGCCCTGAAGATTCCGATTTTAGGTGATTTACCGATTTTAGGTCCTGTACTCTTCAACCATAATATTTTAGTTTATTTAGCCTTAGGACTGGTTGTTGTTACCTACCTTGTCCTGGAGAAAACAACCTTTGGTTTAAGTGTTCGTGCCGTTGGCGAGCATCCTCGGGCAGCCGATTCCCGGGGGATCAATGTACCGCTGGTGCGCTATCTTTGTGTCATGATCGGGGGTGCCTTTGCGGGACTGGGCGGGGCCTTTCTTTCCATTGGTTTTATGAATACCTTTTTAGATCAAATGGTGGCAGGCCGTGGCTTTATCGCCGTAGCAGTGGTGATTTTTGCCCGCTGGAATCCCTACCGGGCCTTAGGGGCGGCCCTGCTTTTTGGGGGTGCCAACGCCCTGCAGCTCAGGCTTCAGGCCATTGGCATGCCGGTACCGCACCAATTTTTACTGGCACTGCCCTATATCATAACCATTCTCGTACTTTTAAGTGTTTCGAAAAAGGCTGAATTTCCGGCGGCTTATACCGTTCCTTATTCCAGATCCGAACGATAGCGGAAAGAGGGATCACTTTGGCTGGTTTTGTTACAGGTATTCGAACGAAAAGTCGTTTTACCATCATCTTCATGATTATCATCCTCATGGCCGGCGGGCTCATTGGTTCCTTTTTACCAGGAGAGCGGCAGGCAGCCCGCCGGGTGCAGGAATTTATTGATGCTGTCAATGAAAACAGACCCGGTGATATTTATCTTTATTTAACACCCCAGTTAAAGGAGAAGATTAGCCGGGAAGATTTTGCCCGGAATTTTGCCAAGGAAAGAAGCTATCCTTACTTAACACCCCTTTATTTCTACCTGGACGAAGTAAAACTCTCTCCTGATAAGAAATCCGGGGAGGCGATCCTGACGGTAGCGGCAAGGTTGCCAGGGGAAAAAATGCGTGTTCAGTTGGTCTATGATCAGGGTCGCTATTATGTAGATACCTTTGGGGAGATTGTTGATGGCAGCTACCTTGATAAGTTTCAACGACTTTAGAGAACTTGTTAGATTGAGCATTTATTTTGTTTAATTAGGAAAAAGCAAGGACTTGGGTAAATAGCCCAGGTCCTTTTTTTGGTCAAAAGCATATTTGGCGTAAAAAGGGCCCCAAGCTCTTTGACTTCGGGCTAACCTGTTGCTTATACGGCCATAGGCATTGTTTAACTTATATGCTGGCATTAACGATAAGCTATGATTTTTATAGATAGTTATAATTTAGCTATTGCCAAAGGGTAAAAAGATGTGGTAAGATAACAAATGTCGCCGCAAGGTGACAAACAAAAATTACCACTTGCAGCGAACGCAGAAAAAGTGGTAAGATATGATTCCACCGCCGATAAGGCAGTGAACAAACTACCAAAAACTTGCACTTGAAACACAGTGAAAGCCATGGTAAGATAAGCTTCCGGTCGCGAGATCGGGACAAGCAAACCGGTCTTTGAAAACTAAACAGCAGATGATGGATGAAAAACAGGTCAAGTCAAAAGTCATCGTTAAGATGAAACT
>NZ_JBAIYV010000039.1:0-118404 GCF_036763075.1 Desulfotomaculum sp. 1211_IL3151
TCCCATGGAGACAACATGGTAGATAGGCCGGGAGTGTAAGAGCAGCAATGTTTTCAGCTGACCGGTACTAATCGATCGAGTTCTTGACCAAAGCAGAAGACGCAATACGAAGTAGCTGTTTAGTTTTGAGAGAACAGATAAGATTATATAATAGCATATAAGTTTCTGGTGGCGATACCGGAGGGGGTACACCTGTTCCCATCCCGAACACAGCAGTTAAGCCCTTCAGGGCCGATGGTACTTGGAGCTCACGCTCCTGGGAGAGTAGGTCGTTGCCAGAGTATTTTTAAAACCCTACAGTTGCAATAACTGTAGGGTTTTCTTATGTGCAGAAAGTGGCAGGGGGGATGTTTTGTTTGCCATATCCTTACCACCCCAAAATAATCCCTCGTTGGGAACGATTTACCAGGCCTTTACATAGTTTAAAATGGGGTCTGTGATCTGCTGAAAATAATAAGAAAAAGGGGTGGTAACAGTAGAAAACAACAATGACATGCGACGGAGAGCGGACGACGGGCTGGAGCAAGACCAAAAGGCAATCATTGAAAGATTTATCCGGGAAGGAGACATCGTCTTAGATACCTCTTTAAAGATAGAAGATTGGGGAGAATACATCCTGCAAAGAATTGCCGATGTTCAGCTTCACCGACTTGACGAAGAGAATATGTCCCTGGATGATTATTGCCGGGCCAAGGAAATTTACAGAGTAAACTTCTTAAGAGTGGATGAAAGGGATCAGGAGTTTAACGTTTTATTAGGCGCTCATCAATTAATAATGAAGGAAAATATTGATTATATACAGTTCAGATTTACAGATACGTCCCCAAACAGTGGAGCAAAATTGCTTCAATTACTGGAAGATTTGCAAAGACATCATTACCAAATTTTCCTGATTCAGAATCATGCTGCCTTGCGTATTGAAAAGATAGTCCCTTCCTTGTCGCAATTTCATAACCGTTATTTTTTAGTGGTTAACGGCAGACTTAAAAGGCATGTATTAGGTGGCCCGGCAGAGATGTTTGATTTAAATGTGTTATGCAGGGAGCATGGTATTAAACCTAAGGGTGTTATTCATATTGGTGCCCATGAAGGAAAAGAGTTGGCAAACTACTTAAAAATGGGCTATCAAAAAATTCTATTTATTGAGGCAAACCCCGAGGTCTATCAAAGGTTGTTGGACCATATCCAGGGCAGAGATAATGTATTGGCTGTTAATGTAGCGATTAGTGATTACGATGGGATGATTGAGCTTCATGTCACTAATTTTGATCAAAGCAGTTCGATCTTGCCTTTAAAAGAACATAAAGATATTTACCCTGGTATCCAAGAAGCATATCAAACGAAAGTCCCCTGTCGAACCCTCGATCAACTGCTTAGAGATTTGGAACTGCCACCAGAGGATTATAACCTTCTCAATATAGACATCCAGGGAGCGGAGTTGAAAGCTTTGCAAGGAGCAACTCAAGTGCTTAAAAATATTGACGGCATTAACACAGAAGTTAACTTTGCGGAGCTCTATGAAGGCTGTGCCCTCATTCACGAAATAGATGAATTTCTTGAGAAACAGGGGTTCCAACGTGTTGAAACCACCTGTCCATTTCATCCCTCCTGGGGAGATGCCTTCTATATACGAAAGAAGTAGTTTATTTCCCGTGATGCTGTATGGATGGTGCCGGTTGTTGAATTAATAATTTGTCCGGCAAGTGTCATGGGACTGTTAAAATCTGTTCAGCTTTTAGAGACTAATTAGCTAAACGTTAGGCATAAGAAACCCCGCAGTTGTAATGACTGTGGGGTTTCTTATGCCTAACGTTACCAAAAGGCTATTGGCTTTCTATAGCAGAGGATAAAAAGGTAGTTTCCAATGAATTTGACAAAGCTACCTTCGTAGGAATTCCTAGGAGATAAAACCGATGCTGTTCCCTTCTTACCAATCCCTAAAAAAAACATGACAAAATTTCTCTTTTCCTTTATCTATATTGACTTAAATAAAAGGGGTATATATTCTACTTGTTAACAAGGTAATTCTGCCTTATTAAATAAGTTATTGTAAGGGCTTTGGGTATTTTTATGTGAAAAGGTGACTATTTAAATGAAAAAATATTTGGAAGGTTATGCTTTAGAATACAGTAATTATCATCTGCAACAGGAACTTAAAAAGAAAGATGAATTATTAGAAGTATTCTTTCAGCAATCACTGGGCGGCTTTTTTTTATGATGCTGGAAGAGCCGGTTTTTTGGCATGACGATGTGGACAAAGAAAAGGTTATGGATTATGTATTTGCCCATCAAAGGATAACCAAGGTAAATGATGCTATGCTTTTACAGTATGGCCTTTCCCACGAAGAATTTATCGGACTCACCCCCAAAGACTTTTTTTCTAATGATCTTGCCTATGGAAAAAAGGTTTGGACAGAGTTTTTTGATCAAGGCAGGTTTCATGTGAATATGGAAAGAAGGAAAAAAGATGGTTCACCAATGTGGGTCGAGGGAGACTATTTCTGTCTCTACGATGACCAGGGCAGAATTGTCGGACATTTTGGTATTCAACGGGAACTTACGGAAAGAAAAAGATTGGAAAGGGAATTAGAGGAGACCCATATTAAGCTAAAAACTGTGCTGGATAATTCTGATTCCGGGATGATCTTTGAAGACAAAAATCGCACAATCGTTTATTGTAACAAAACCTTTTGTAAAATGTTTAATCTCCCGTCGCCGGATCTTTGGATCGGTAAACAGTGTGAAGTGTTAATGGAAAAGGCAAAACTACTATTCGCCGATCCCGAGGGATTTGTTAACAATATATTGGCTATTATTAACAACCCAAGGATTGTCAAAAATGAAGAATTACACCTAGCAGATGGCAGAATATTGGAACGAAGTTTTGTCCCCATTAAGGAGAATGATTTAATCATTGGTTACCTCCGGGAATATAAAGACCTTACTGACAGGAAGAGTTTAGAAAAAAACCTGATGGAAAAAACCGCCTTGCTGTCGAGTTTATTTAATTCCATTCCTGATCCAATCTTTTATAAGGATACCAAGGGTATTTTTCTTGGTTGTAATGCACCCTTTGCAGTTTTAGCCCAAGGAAATGTTGATGAAATTGTAGGAACTACCGATCACCAGGTGTTACCAAAAGAGGTGGCAGATGTGTGTGTGGCCGGCGATCGGGCTGTACTGACCCAAGTTAAACCCAGACGAACGGAAGAATGGATTCCCTACCCAGGCCGGGGAAAAGCATTGTTTGATACTTTACGGGTCCCCCTGCTGGATACGGACGGCAATGTTACAGGGGTATTGGGTGTATGCCGGGATATTACCGAACGTAAAAGATTAGAAACAAAGTTTGAGAAATTATCAGAGACCCAGTCTATCTTGCTGGACAATATCGATATTCAAGTATGGTATTTAAAAGATATAAATACCTATGGGGCAGTTAATAAAGCCCATGCTGATTTTTTTGGCCTCA
Source organism: Desulfotomaculum sp. 1211_IL3151 (assembly GCF_036763075.1). Classification (NCBI taxonomy): domain Bacteria; kingdom Bacillati; phylum Bacillota; class Clostridia; order Eubacteriales; family Desulfotomaculaceae; genus Desulfotomaculum; species Desulfotomaculum sp. 1211_IL3151. The sequence goes on from NZ_JBAIYV010000039.1 coordinate 3,473, forward strand.
AAAAACACCAGTTGGAGAATAAAAACGTCGATGAATTCTTGTCTAAGAAAGAGGCTGAGGTTTGTGCAATGGGTAACAAACGAGTTTTTCAAACGAAAAGGCAAGTTCACACAGAGGAATGGTTAAAAAATGCCAACGGTGAACATCGGCTTATTTCTATTGTGAAAACCCCAAAATTAACTGCCAACAACGAGGTGGAATATGTAATCTGTTGCGGTCAAGACATAACCGAACGTAAAAGGGATGAGTTACAGTTAAAATATCTTAGCCTGCATGATCAACTGACTGGTTTATATAATCGCAACTTCTTTGAGGAGGAAATGAAAAGGCTTCAAGGGGGGAGGGATTACCCCATTACTGTAATGATTTGTGATGTTGATGGTTTAAAAATAATTAATGACACCATGGGTCACGAGCAGGGTGATAAAATGCTAAAGATCTGTGCCAAATTATTAAGCCAAGCCCTGCGCCAGTCAGATGTTATTTCCCGCACCGGGGGAGACGAATTTACTGCCCTACTAGCAAAGGCAGATCAGACCATCGGTGAAAGGATAGCGAAAAGAATTAAACAGCAGGTTGAGCAATATAATAAAACCCATCAAGATTTGCCCTTAAGCATTTCTATCGGTGTAGCCACAGCAACTAACCAGAAAAAATCCTTAAAAGAAGCCCTAAAAACAGCAGATGAACTGATGTACCAGGAAAAATTAATCCAAAAGAAAAGCAGCCGCAGTCAAATTATCGATTCTTTAATGGCGACCTTAGCAGAAAAGGATTATATTACCGAAGGACATTCCCAAAGGTTAGCAAACTATTCTACGAAAATGGGAAAAAAACTCAACCTAACAGCCAATGCCATCACGAACTTGAATCTTTTGTCTCAGGTGCATGATTTAGGTAAGGTAGGAATTCCGGATGCTATTTTATTTAAAGAAGGCCCTTTAACCCAAGAAGAATGGTCAGTGATGAGACAGCACTGTGAAAAGGGCTACCGAATTGCATTGGTATCTCCAGATTTGGCTGGAATTGCTGATTTAATTTTGAAGCACCATGAAAAATGGGACGGTACAGGATATCCCATAGGAATTAAAGGTACAGATATTCCGATCGAATGCAGAATTTTAGCCATCGTGGATGCCTTTGATGCCATGACCAGCGATAGACCCTATCGAAGGGCTAAAAGTATAAAGGAAGCAATTTTAGAACTAAAAGAATGCTCCGGCACACAGTTTGATCCCCAATTAGTGGAGTTATTTTACAAAACCGTGTCGGTTGTTAAATAAGCTGGCTTTCGTGACGTAAGCTCCGCAGCTTGGTACTACGGCGGAGTTGGCACAGCCGCTGAATACGGTATAGTAAACGGATGTGGGAACGGCATAATGACAAAAAACAAGGACATAGGATTTAGGTCTTGCAGCTATTAAAAATGTCATGTATTTTATAAGCAAATGCAAATGAAGGGAGAGAAGATAATTTGCTGGCATCGGTTTTAATTTCCCTGGGGTTTTTACTTTTGCTTGGTTTAATCATGATAAAAGGCTCCTATGAAAGGCTGAATAATCAAGATAGGCCTGAACTTTATCAAATACCAACAGTAAAGCAAGTGCTAAAGTTGTCATTATTTCTTTTCGTGGCCTATGCAGGATTTTTCATCTTCTATAACTGGAAACTGTTTTTGATTTTACTGGTAGTTGGAATTCTTACAGCCAGGTTTACTACTGTGATTTTTTGGGATATTTTGTTTAGCACCATTTTTGGGAACAGAACAAGTCAGCGGCTTCAAAAAAGAAAACCTTACCGGAGTAAGAGGTAATTAATTTAATAGACACGGGTAGACCCAGTGTTGTCACCTTCCAGAGTTAAGCCCTTCAAAAGAGGTCCTCGCCAGAGTAATATTAAAACCCGTTGTCCATGTGACAGCGGGTTTGTGTGTTAATTTGCTAATTGGTAATGTTAACATGCTTAAGTTCTTTTACATAATCTTCGTAGACATAAACCTGCATTGTTTTGTTGTCTTTCATAAATTTAAAAATACCATTGTTGAAATCAGTGCCTACTTCCTTGAAGAAGATACCTTCGTAAACTACTTCTTGGGTATGAACAAAGCTTAAATCGTAGCCCTCCCCTTTTTTAATTAAGTAGGCACGAACGCCATTTTCATAGGTATCTTTTTGGCTCCTGATGGTGCGTGCTAAAGAGATAACATGAAGATCGATAAAAGGAATCTCCCGTAATAAGGAATTGATAAGGGACCCCTTGGTGATTTGTTCCCAGCGGCTTTGGACTGTTTGACCAAGGACGATCTGGGTAATTTGTTTTTCGCGGGCTACCTCGGCAATTACTTTGGACACAGGTCGTTTTTCATTATCTTTAATAATAAATTCTTCCACACCGTTTTCTTCCGCCAACTTTTTCCACTTGTTTATATAATCAAATCTCTCGGCATCTAATTCGTCAACGGGCAACGGATCAATGGTTAATATATAAAAGGGGCAATCCAGCATGCTGGCAATTTTAGCCCCACGGTGTATTAGTCGTTGTCCGTTTGGACCATAGTAAACACATACCAGTATTCTTTCATCCATTCTGGCTCTTTGTATCCTCAATACTAAATCACTCCTCTCATTATAAGTTATCTTAAAGAGTCCATTGTCTTAGTTATTTGGCAAGGAGTCATAGAAATAATTGGAATACTTGGGCCATTATATAATAAACAGAAAAAATGATCAATTATGACTGCTCCCAATATAGGCTCTTATTAAGTGGAAACAAAGGAAATTTATGATATACTAAGTAAGCAATCCGTATTATCCTCTAAAACCTCAAAAATTTCTTCTTACATAAAGCTATTCAATTGAGAATATCAAAAAGTAAACACAGGATAGATAAAAAGATTAGTTAAATATTCTGAGGGGTATATTATAAGCACCTGTCAAACGACCTCTAAAATAAAGGGTGCGACAATATTAACACGAAGGAGGTAAATCTTTCTTTTGTTTTATTTTATTCTTTTATTTCCTTTTTTATTTGCTCTAGTAGTTCCATTACTCTATAAGTACATTTCCCGTATTCATACCGGTTGGTTTGTGTTGGTAGTGCCAACGGTTATATTTATATATATGATAAATCTACTCCCCGTTATAGCTGACGGGGATGCAATTGCTAACTCACTTGCCTGGATACCCTCCTTAGGCATAAACTACAGCACCTATGCAGACGGATTAACGTTAATCTTTGGGTTGATCATTTCAGGGATAGGGGCCCTGGTGGTGCTGTATTCCATATACTACATGTCCAAACAACGTGAAGCCCTGCATAACTTTTATGTTTATTTATTGCTATTTATGGGTGCCATGCTGGGGGTCGTTTTTTCCGATAACATTATCGTATTATATATGTTTTGGGAATTAACCAGCGTAGCATCATTTTTATTAATTGCTTACTGGTATCAACGGAAGCAGTCCCGGTACGGAGCACAAAAATCTTTGATTATAACCGTATTTGGCGGATTAGCTCTCCTGGCAGGGTTGCTGCTGCTCTCAATCATCACAAATACCTTTAGTATTCGGGAAATAATTGCAGCCAATGAAAGCATAGTGGGTCATGAATTATTTTTGCCTGCAATGTTATTAATCCTGCTTGGGGCTTTTACCAAGTCGGCTCAATTCCCCTTCCATATATGGCTGCCCGATGCAATGGAAGCCCCTACCCCCATTAGTGCATATTTGCATTCGGCCACGATGGTTAAAGCCGGTATATACCTGGTGGCCCGATTCACTCCTGTCTTTGGCGGTGCTATTGAATGGTTCTGGTTAGTAACCGGAACGGGGATAATTACCCTATTATGGGGTTCTTTTTCAGCAATCAGGCAAAACGATTTAAAGGCATTGCTTGCTTTTTCTACAATCAGCCAATTAGGAATGATTATGTGTTTGCTGGGCATCGGTTCTATCACTTCATACTCCGCCATCCCGATGGTGGCCGCTTTGTTTCACTTAATGAACCATTCTACTTTCAAGGGCTGTCTGTTTATGGTGGTGGGAATTGTGGACCATGAGACCGGAACTCGTGATGTCCGCAGGCTGGGCGGATTAATGAGCATTATGCCAATAACATTTACGTTAACGGTTATTGGCAGTTTCTCAATGGCCGGTCTGCCACCCTTTAATGGTTTTCTTAGCAAAGAAATGTTTTTCACCAGTGTTTTAGGGGCAGCTAAGTTAAATATATTTCACTTGAAAACTTGGGTTGTTCTGTTGCCTATCCTGGCTTGGACTGCCAGTATATTTACCTTTGTATACTGCATGATTTTGGTATTTAAAACATTTGCTGGCAGATATAAACCAATTAAAGCTGAAAAAGAGGTGCACGAAGCGCCCTGGGGTATGCTAATTTCACCCATGATCCTGGCTTCACTGGTAATATTATTTTTCTTCTTTCCTAATATCGTTTCGAAAAATCTGCTTCAACCAGCCACGGCAGCTATCCTGCCCGGCATCCCAGGGGTCGGGATTGAAAGCAATATTAAAATTTGGCATGGGTGGACAACAGAATTATTGATGACCATTGGAGTTGCAGTTTTGGGAGGGCTTTTATTTATCTTCTTACCTAAATGGTCGGGGATCTATGGATATCTGCCGGAAAGGATTAACCTTAATTATATCTATGACCGAGGATTAGTCGGGATGGAAAGGCTATTTGCCAGGATTACGAATGCCTATATGTCGGAAAGTATCCGTGATTACTTGCTTTACATATTTGTATTTTTTGTGGTTACGATAGGCGGTTCCATGGTGGCGTTCGGTAATTTTGCCTATGATCCTTCCAGCAACGGGCCCATCAGTGCCTATGAAATCGTATTGGTCCTGGTGGTGATTTCTGCTGCTGTTTTGGTTTTGCTGACCAAATCCCGCTTAACGGCTATTATTGCTGTGGGAGTTATTGGCTTCGTGGTAGCAATGTTCTTCGTGATTTTAAGAGCACCTGATTTAGCGCTGACACAATTGGTAGTAGAGACTGTGATGATAGCTTTATTCCTGTTATGTTTTTACCATCTGCCGGAATTGGGACAAGAGGCTGAAAAGCCTGGTTTTCCAGTTGTCAAAACGGTTGTTTCCTTAGGGGTGGGCATATTAGTTACAATGATTGCCCTGACAGCCCAAAGCAGCTCCTTGCATAACCCTATATCTGCCTTTTTTGAGAATTCCTACGAATTGGCAGGTGCCAGAAATATGGTAAATGCTATCCTTGTTGATTTCAGGGGTTTTGATACCATGCTTGAAATCCTGGTGCTGACGATTGCCGGCTTGGGTGTCTACACCTTGATAAATTTACGTTTAAACGGGAGGGATAAAGTCTGAAATAGTAAGCTAGAATTACCTGTAAGCAAAAGGGCATAACAAATAAGCCATCTCTTGATTACTTTAAAAAAGATATGGGAGACAAATAAATTAAGACGCCACCATAATACGGTAACCTTGAGATTTCGCTAATAAAATTGCTTGCTCTACCGTAATTTCACGATTTACTGGAAGAGCATCTGATTTTGTATACAACTCAGCATTATAAGGTTCTTTCTTTTTAAGAATATTGTAAATGGCTGTAAGGAGCATTCTTGCAATGGCAATAATTGCCCGTTTATGACCACGACGCTTTTTAAGTCTTAAGTAGCGGTTACGGATTTCTGGATGCTTTTCACTTTTGACTACAGCGGTGGCACACTGTACCAGAAGCGGCTTTATATAACAGCCAGCTCTTGAAATCCTTACTGACTTTTTCTTTCCAGCACTTTCGTTATTCGTAGGTGTAAGCCCTGCCCAGGAACATAGCTGCTTAGCTGTCGGAAACACGTCCATGTTAACACCTATTTCAGAGACCACGGCTATGGCTGAAAAGATGTTCTTAAAGGACGGAACAGTTAAGATCAGATTAATTTCTTCGGTGTAGGGCACGGAAAGGGAAAGGATGATTTTTTCAAGATCAGACTTGCGTGACGTAAGGTTATCGTAGTGCCGCTTTATTACCTTAAGTTTTTCAGCTTGTTCAGGCGTGAGGAAACCATTGATGGCAAGTTCCAATTCAGGAAGCTTGTCCTTCATAGAACTGTGTACGAGGGGTTCTATGTCGAAACTGTTATCCAGAGGACTTTCCAAAAGCCTGTTAATGATGTTCATGGAGCTTTTGCCAAATGTATCAGAAACAACATTTGCGAGTTGAATATTGGATACAGTTAAACAGTTTTGAAGACGGTTTTTTTCGCTTGACATAAAGTTAGTCAGTTTAAAGCGGTAACGCATAAGATCACGAAGCTGCCTGATAGCAAGAGGAGGCATAAAGCTTCCAGCAACAAGGTCATGCTTGAATAGATCAGCAATCCATTTAGCGTCTTTTTTGTCAGTCTTCTTACCACGGATTGCTTTGACATATTTGGGATGTGCCAGAGTGATGTTGCAGGAATCGTCAAGTACATTAAACACGGGAATCCAATACTTTCCGGTGGATTCCATACAAACATCTTTACAGTTGTTTTCACAAAGCCACTGTGACAACTCTTTCAGCCCTTTGGTAAAGGTAGAAAAGCGATGGCGTTTGTAGGTGGTAACCCCTTTGCTGTTAGTAGTGGCAATACAAGCAACAACAAAAGTTTTGTGGACATCAATGCCACAACAAATTTGGTAAACGATTTTTAAAGCCATAGAGAAAAATCCTTTCAAAAAATTATGGGATAGACAGCATTGACTGATTGCCTGGCAATAAACGAGTAATGTTTATACAAAGATAAGTCTGCGTGCTTAAAGTCACACTTATTTGTGCTTGGAAAGGCAATCTACACATATATAAATGCGGTCACTCCAATGTAGGAGCAGCCCACTCACCTCCCCGTGATTTGTAGTTGACTGTTATCCCTATGGCTTAGAATAATAAAAAAGACGCTCGAATCCAACACATTTCATAACGTTTTGTGCCTTGAGCGAAGCGAAAGGAATGGGTATATAAATGAAGCCCAACGATGTAATTTTGCAAACTGTGACCAAAGTAGTTACTTTTATTATCCTTACCTTTGCAATTTATTTGTTTTTTTCAGGTCATCATGAACCGGGCGGCGGATTTATTGGCGGTCTGGTTGTCACTTCTGCTTTAACACTTCTTTACCTTGCCTTTGATATTGAAACTGTTCGGGAGGGGATTCCTGTTGATTTTAAAATTGTTGCTGCAGTGGGGGTTCTTATTGCAGTGGCAACGGGGATGGGGTCCTTGTTATTTGATAAACCTTTTCTAAGCCACGGTTTTGGTTATTTTAACCTGCCCATATTTGGTACTACTGAGCTGGCAACCGCCGTTTTATTTGATTTGGGTGTGGCTATGGCTGTTGTTGGCACAGGGGTTACGATTATTTTAAGTATAAGTAGGGATGCCTGATATGGAGACTTTAATGGCTTTACTAATTGGTGTGCTGTTTGCTGTGGGGGTTTTTTTAGTTTTATCTAAGAACCTTCTAAAAATTATACTGGGAACATCCATCTTAGCTCATGGCACGCATCTTCTGATACTTACCATGGGGGGGTTAAAAAAGGGTATGCCCCCATTATTATTAAAGGGAGAGGATCTATCCTATACAGACCCCTTGCCACAAGCCCTTATTTTAACTGCCATCGTAATTAATTTTGCAGTGACGGCATTTTTACTGGTATTGGTATACCGAATCTACCAGGATCTGGGTGCTGATAACATTGAGCAACTAAGAGGTACTGCGGATGAATAACCTAGTGATTCTGCCGATGATAATTCCGCTTTTAACAGGAATTATCCTGGTAATCTTTCGACGGAATATTCCTTTTCAAAGATGGATCAGCTTATTTGCCATTCTTTCCACCGCAGCGGCTGCCATCTACCTGCTGCAGATGATTTCCCGGTATGGTATTCAAGTATTGGAAATAGGCGGCTGGGAAGCGCCTTACGGGATTGTTTTAGTTGCGGATATGTTTGCGGGATTATTAATACTAACCACCAGTATTGTAAGTGCTGGATGCCTGTTATTTGCTATTGCCACAGTTGATCTAGAGAGGGAGAAATTTTATTTTTACCCTTTCATGCTATTCCTGGTTACCGGGGTGAACGGTTCCTTTTTAACAGGTGACTTATTTAACCTCTTTGTATGTTTTGAAGTGATGCTAATATCTTCTTATGTATTGATTTCCTTCGGGGGAACGAAGGTACAATTTAGGGAATCGATTAAATATGTGCTGATTAATGTTATATCTTCCACCCTATTTCTTTTGGGAATTGGTTACTTATATGCCGTTACAGGAACCTTAAATATGGCCCATCTTTCCGTTCTAATTGCTGAAACAGGGCAAAGTAGCTTGTTAACTACGGTGGCCATATTGTTTTTAGTGGTCTTTAGTCTAAAGTCAGCCCTGTTTCTTTATTTTTGGTTGCCCGGGGCATATAGTGCCCCTCCCACTGCCGTTGCGGCGATATTTGGCGCACTGTTGACTAAAGTGGGAATATATGCCCTTTTTCGCGTATTTACCCTGATCTTTTATCACCATCCAGAGATAACCCATCTGCTGCTTGCGGTGATGGCGGCTTTGACGATGCTTTTGGGAGGAATAGGAGCAGTCTCTCAGTGGGATATCAGAAAGATCATAGCTTATAATGTTATCATTGCGGTTGGCTTTATTGTCTCTGGATTGGCTGTGTTTACATCCACGGCGATGGTTGGGGCCATTTATTATTTAATACATGACATAATTGTTAAAGGGCTTCTTTTCCTGCTGGGCGGTGTCATGATAGGAATTGCCGGCACCAGTAAACTTAAGGAGATGAGCGGACTCATTCGCAATCATCCGCTCCTTGGCTGGATGTTTTTTATTGCTGTTCTGGCCTTGGCCGGGATACCGCCTTTGAGCGGATTTGCGGGCAAAGTTTTAATGACCCGAGGAATATTGGAAGCGGAGTTTTACTGGCTGGCAGCTATCGGTCTATTGTCCAGTCTGATGGTCTTATATTCCGTGATGAAGATTTTTGTCAGTGGATTTTGGGGACCGACTTATTTGCGCAGTGAGCAGGAAAAAGGAACTACTTCGGGTTTGTTGTTTCCCTGTATGTTTCTGACAGCAGTGAGTGTTGGTTTGGGATTAGGGGTTGAAGGTATCCATTATTATGTTGAATATGCAGCAAATGGCTTGATGAATCCGGATATTTACATTAAGGCGGTATTGAAGGGCTCATAGGGATGCTCATTCAGATAAGAGGTGATCAGGTTGCCTGCGCAGGTATTATTAAATTTGTTTATTGCTTTTTTGTGGATGTTTCTCCAGGATGAGTGGAAAGTGTTAACTTTTTTTAGCGGTTATTTGATTGGAATGGCACTGATTTTTTCGATGCGAAGATTTTTTTCCACGGTTTTTTATGCCAAAAGATTGATAGCTGTCGTTAAACTGTTTTTCATATTTATTAAAGAACTGGTACTGTCCAGCATTTTGGTTATAAGACAAATCCTGCGTCCCAGAATAAATATTACACCAGGGATATTCAGGCTTACGACCGAACTAAAAGGGGACTGGGAAATTACTACGTTAACGCTGCTATTGACGTTAACACCGGGTTCTGTGGTGATGGAGGTAGTGCCTGAGGAAAATTTATGCTATATCCATGTTATGGATATACCGGAATCCAGGGATGCTGTGCTGCATGCTACAAAATCCTTTGAAAAGGCAATTATGGAGGTAACGCGGTAATGTTTGAAGGGATACTTCTAACTGCTTTGTTTTTTTTGTCCGTATCCATTTCAGTGGGTTTATACCGGGTTATCAAAGGTCCTTCCCTGCCTGACAGGGTGGTGGCCTTGGATACCATAGGAATCAATATCATTGCAGGAGTAGCTATTTTTTCTATTTTGTTAAATACCAGTGCTTTTTTTGATGTAATACTGTTAATTGGCATTTTATCCTTCATTGGCACCATCTCCTTATCAAAGTTTATTGAGAGGGGGTATATTATTGATTATAAGCGTGATGATTAAAACCGTGGTAGTTGTACTAATCCTTACAGGTACGGCTTTGAGTATATTAAGTGCCTATGGCATGGTGCGTTTACCGGATGTCTATACCCGCACCCATGCCGCTACTAAAAGCACCACCCTGGGGGTTCTCTGCACCCTGACAGGAACATTCCTTTATTTTGGGCTTATTGAGGGTATTGTAAGCATACGCTTACTATTGGGTATCGCCTTTGTATTTATAACAGCCCCGGTGGCCGGTCATTTAATATGCCGGGCCGCATATCGTTCTGGTGTTAAATTAGCGGAGGAGACTTCTAAGGATGATTTGAAAGAAGTGATTCCCCGGGCCGATACATCTCGTTGACCTGGGGCTAAGAAGAAAAAGCAGCTTAATTCGAACAGGGGAATAATATTAGGAAGGGTAAAAAAGGGAATTTCGCAAAAGGGATAACTTTCTGTGCAAAAACTATATTTTCGAGATTTTAACCGATCTTTGAAAAATTCTATATCCTTGGAGTCCAGGAATTACGAGGCTTCGGACGCACCCACCAAAGTCGGTTACAATTATCTCCCGATTATCATGGGACTATTAAAATCGGTTCAGTTTTTAGAGACTAATTAGCTAAAAATAATTATAAGAAACCCCACAGTTCTAATGACTGTGGTTTTTTTATGCCTAACTTTACCAAAAGGCTATTGACTTTCTGTAAAAGCAATTTTATGATAAAAATGAATCATCATTCATTTTTTGATATTGGGAGGTGGCGAGTTGGTAGGAATATGGTTTCTGGCCCTTAGGCCGTGGTCCTTTACAGCTGCGGCTGTTCCAGTAACATTGGGTACAGTGGTGGCACTACAGCAGGGGTATTTTAATGTTTTATTATTTATTCTTACTTTAATAGGGGGCATTTTATTGCAAGCGGGAACAAATCTAACCAATACATATGGAGATTATATTTCCGGTGTTGATACTCCTGAATCCGCTGTGACTTGCCCTCAGTTAGTAAACAACATTTTAAATCCAAAACAAATGAAAATAGCAGGGATTTACGCTTTTCTATTGGCAGCAATCATTGGCAGCTATTTTGTTTATCTGAGAGGGTGGCCAATTTTTGTATTAGGGAGTATAGGGATTATTTTTGGTTACACCTATACCTTGGGACCAAGACCATACAAATATCTAGGCTTGGGATCAATTTTGGTTTTCTTTCTGATGGGGCCTCTTATGGTCATAGGATCTTACTATGTTCAAACAGGTTTTTTTAACTGGTCAGCCCTTTGGGTTTCTTTGCCGATTGGTTTTCTAGTATCCTCTATTCTCCATGCAAATGATTTGCGGGATGTTAACCATGACTTTATGGCAGGGATTAATACCTTAGCGATATCACTAGGCTGCAATAAGGGCTTCGCATGGCATTATTTGTTGAATATAAGTGCGTTTTTGTCATTGGTTATTTTGCTGGGGATTGGAAAAATACCTTGGTCAGCTTTACTGCCTATTTTTTTAATTCCGGAATTAATTAAAATCATTAAAAAAACTCGGGCTTCTTGGCATGGCGATAGGGAGTGCTTAGTTATGTTAGAAGTAAGTGCGGCTAAATTTCATATGCAGTTTGGCTTGCTGTTTATTGGTGGTTTTTTGCTGGATTTTATAATTTAGGGGGGCTAACATGAAAAACCGCAGGATTAAGGATAGACACGTTTTTATTACCATCGGTTTAGCAATCGTTTTTTGGTATATTACCTTTTCCTTACAGCTATTTAATTTTTGGCTTTCCATGGGATTTGCTGCTACTATGCTAAGTATCTTGGCCATGGGGTGGGGTGGCTTTCCTTATAGCAGAGAACAGCTAAACTTCAGAACCATCGTTATTGGTGTAGGGTCAGCTATATTGCTATACTTTATTTTTTTTCTGGGTAACTATTTATCCCAATTGATTTTTAACTTTGCAAAGCCTCAAATATCATCAATATATAACATTCGCAGCCAGGCAGAAGCCATTGTGATTACGCTCGTTTTACTTTTTATCACCAGTCCAGGTGAGGAGATATTTTGGCGAAACTTTTTACAGAGATGGTCAATGCAAAGGTTTGGTGGGTTTATGGGGTGGATTAGCGCAGCACTGGTTTATGGCGGTGTACATATGTCTTCTGGAAATTTTATGCTTACGATGGCTGCCCTTACTGCAGGATTATTTTGGGGATATATTTACTGGAAAGAAAGAAACACCCTGGCGGTTACAATTTCCCACTCCTTGTGGACAACCAGTATATTTGTCCTTTTCCCCCTCATGTAAATCCGTATTATTTATAAAATTCCTAAAAGTCCTGAAAAAAAGCCTGTGAAACGATGACAACTCTTTCTTTACCTATATTGACTTGAACAAAAGGAATATATATCCTATTTATAAGAAAGGTATTTTTTAAAATTGAGGTGATTGATTGTGAAATTAAACATTAGGCAAAAGCTATTTGCTGGTTTTGGGGTCGTTTTGTTAATAACCCTGCTAACTTGTCTGTATCTGGTCACAAATATGAAAAATATTGACAGAAACTATGGTGAGCTTATTGATCAAAGGGCTTATCTTCGTTATTTGTCAGTGCAGACAATCTCTGAGGGGAATAAGGCAGCGGGCAGTCTAAGGGGTTATATCATTAATGGTAAGGCTGAAGGCCTTGAAAATTTTCAAGGGGCCATTAGCAATATGGAAAAGACCTTTAAGGAAATGGAACCACTCGTAGTGACCGAAGAAGGTAAAAAATTATTTAATGATTTTACCAATAAATTTGCAAATTATAAGGAACGTACAGCTCAGTTAGTTATCTTGATTAAGGAACGTGAAGCAAGCCAAGGTTCTGAAAGAATAGTGGCTGAAAAGAATGTAATGGAACTTTTCGGCAAAAGCAGCGGGGTAATCGTTGACCTGGATCAAGCAGGTAATAATTTTGCAAGTCACGTTTCTGTTTTATTAGAAGATGGCAGTAAAGAAAATGCGGAAAATGTTAATAGGGTTATCGCATTTTCCAGTATCTTAGTTTTTATTACTATTTTACTGGGGCTGATCATTGCCTATGTGGTAAGTCAGATGATTGTAAATCCTGTCCGGGGGGTCAATGAAGAAGCAGCTAAGATTGCCAGCGGCGATCTAAGTGGTAATGAGATAAAAGTGAAATCACAGGATGAAATTGGCCAATTGGCCCAATCCTTTAATACAATGTTTATAAATCTAAAGAATATGGTTCAACAATTGCAAGAAAAATCAAATAGTGTTGCCTCCTCTGCGGAAGAACTTTCTGCCGGGGCAGAAAATGTTTCTGCTGGTGCCAATGAAACTGCTTCCACCATTACCCAGGTGGCGGCAACGGTGGAGCAAGTGTCCACTAACACCCAGAATATTGCAGCCGCTTCGGTTCAGGCCACTAAACATGCCAATGAAGGTGAAATAGCCATTCATAATATTAGGGAAAAAATGGATTCCATTCAAAGGGTGACCGAAGTCAATGGCAAGATAATTAAGAACCTTAATCAATCAACAACCCAAATTTCTAAAATTGTTGATTTGATTAACCAAATTGCTGATCAAACGAATCTGTTGGCCCTAAACGCAGCCATCGAGGCAGCCAGGGCTGGGGAACAGGGCCGGGGATTTGCTGTGGTGGCAGAGGAAGTAAGAAAATTAGCCGAGCAGTCAACGAATGCCACCAAAGAGATATATACCCTCATTGCCAACATTCAACAGGAATCCCAACGGGCCGTTGATAGTATGCAGCAAGCCCAGAACCAAGTGGGTGAAGGTGCTGCTGTTGTCCACAATGTAGGGGAAACAATTGAACAAATCATTTTATCCGTACAAAATATTGCCGATGACATTCAGTCAGTGGCTGCTGCAACGGAAGAAATGACTGCTTCGATGCAAAATGTAGCGGCTGCGGCAGAGGAACAAACAGCAACCATGGAAGAAACTTCTGCCAATTCCCAGGATTTGGCTAGAGTAGCAGAGGAGCTGGACAATATAACTAGACAGTTTAAATTATAAGCCACTAATTTAACCCTTAAATAAGTTAATGTCTTATGATAGCCTAATACTTCTGTATAGATGGAAGATTAGGCTATTTTTATTGTCTGAGAAGCAACACAAATTTTTAAAAAGCTCGTTACAATTATCTGCTTCATACGTCTATATTTTTAAGTTTAATAAAAGGTGGGATTTTATGGAACAATTTAATAAGGGGAAGTATTATGTTATCGCAGCGGGTTTAATTGCTTTGTCTCTGGTTATTTGTGCACTGGTTTTGGCAAATCCTCTATCAAATTTTGCTTCCAGCAAGACATCCATTGTGGTTACGGGTGCAGCAAAAAAGGAAATTGTTTCAGATTTTGCTGTTTGGAGTGGTTCCTTTTACCAAGAGTCAGCGGATTTAGCGGAAGCCTATGGCAACCTAAAAAATGCTTTGGCAACAGTTAAGTCTTACTTAGTAAGTAAGGGAGTCCCAGAGGATCAGATTATTATTTCTTCCATTTCTACCATGCCGCAATATATTTATAATCAAAATGGCAATAGCACTGGGCAAATCTCCAGTTATCGACTCTCGCAAACGGTAGAAATTAAATCCAATGATGTTCAGAAAATAGCTAGCATTGCCAGAGAATCCACGGAGCTTATTGAGCAGGGTTTGATCTTCGAATCCCTGCCGCCACAGTACTTTTATACCAAACTGAATGATTTAAAAGTAAATATCTTGGCCGAAGCTACTAAGAATGCCAAAGAAAGGGCAGAGAAGATGGCTACCAGTACGGGAAGTAATATTGGGGCTATCCGGTCCGCCAAGATGGGTGTTTTCCAAATTACGCCTGTAAACTCCAATGAAATCTCTGACTATGGAATTAATGATACCTCTTCCATAGAAAAAGAAATTACAGCGGTGGTAAATGTGGAATTTGCCATAAAATAATAGACGAAGGGGACAGTTGATAATTATTTTAAGTGAGAGTATCGCAAACTACTTTAACAGTAGCCGGCGACACTCTCTTTTATTTAAAGAGGTAAATAAAAAGCAGGCAAACTATGACATAGTTAACAGTATTTATGAAAAAAGTTGTTATTCTATTAAAAAAATCCCCTTTTAAATTAATAGCTGTATACAAGCGTTAATAATGTAATTAAATCGTAATAGATGGTCTTATTTGTGGTAACATTTTCTTGATATAATTTAAAGAAAAGACAAATTTAGGGGGGTAAATTGTGGCTATTAACAATCATACGAATTTAAACAGCACCGATGAAATAGGAAAACTTGCCAGTTCCTTCATGATGATGCGCCAAAACCTACGGGAACTAATTGGTCAATTAGCTGAAAAATCCCACCAGACCAATGACTTAGCCAATACCATGTCCCAGAGTACGAGTCAAGTATCCCAGGCATCTTCCTCCACGGCTGCTACCATTATGGAGATATCTGCCAGTTCGGACGGCGTGGCTGAACGGTCCCAGGAAGTTGCCGCAAAGGCTAGGGAGTCGGCGGCTTTAGCTGATCAGGGCGCGAAAAATATGCAGCAAATGACCGCCCAGATGAGTTCCATTTCCACTGCTTCCCAGGATGCTGTGGCAGCGGCTCAACGCTTGAATGATACTTCTGCTAGAATCAATCAAATCCTATCAGTCATTGGAAATATTGCCGATCAGACCAACCTATTGGCCTTAAATGCTGCCATAGAGGCTGCTCGGGCTGGGGAACATGGCAGGGGCTTTGCAGTGGTGGCCGATGAAGTGCGTAAACTGGCTGAAGAATCTGCCCAGTCTACGAAGGAAATCAGCAATTTAATTAATGGGATTCAAGTTGAAATTTTAGAAATTGTGTCAAAGATGGATAGTACCAGCCGTGAGGCTGTGAAAGGAAACGACATTGTACAGCTAACCTCCCAATCTTTTATAGAAATTCACCATGCAGTCGATGACGTGAGCTCCCAGATTGAGGATATGGCCGCGGCTACCCAGGAAATATCCAGTGGCGTACAAAATATTGCCGCTGCGGTGGAGGAGCAGACAGCTACCCTGGAGGAAATAAACAGTAATATTGAAGTATTGGCCAGTGTGTCCGATGACTTACAAGGAATGGTAAAAGGATTTAAACTATAGAGCTTGGAGGGTGCCATGAAAAATTTAAGCTTAAAGTGGAAGGTATTGATCCCCTTGGTGCTGGTGTTAGCCACCACGGCTTTGCAAATCAACCTAATTATTGCCATGAACCAAGCCCAGCAGGAAGATGCGGTGAAAGTTAATGTAGCTGGCCGGCAGAGAATGCTGAGTCAACGCATGGCCAAAGATGTGTTTGGCTATGTTCTAACCTCAAACTCCCAACACCAGGAAGATTTAAAAGTAGCCATGGATATCTTTGAACAGTCCCTACATGCCCTAAAGACAGGAGGTCAATTGGATGTGGGGGGAACAAAGGTAGAGGTAACGAAAACGGAAAACCCAGAAATCGTAACCCTCTTATCCGAAGCTGAAACAAGCTGGCAGGGGATGAAGTTAGAAATTAACGGCGTTGACGGTAGTTCAACGGACGCCATAGCTAAGGCAGAAGCCATTAATGAACAGTTAATTAAAATGGTAAACACTTTTGATCAAGCAACCAAAATGTATGAGACCGCTTCGGCTGTTACGGTTAAAAAGAATATGAGTGTTATTTATGCCTGTGCAGTGGGCTATTTGTTTCTGATATTCTTTTCCTGGTATATTACAAACAAATATATCATTAAACCCGTAACGGCATTGCAGAGGGCCGCAGAGGATATTGCCAAAGGGGATTTATCAGGAAGCAGCAGGTAAAGAGGTTTGAAAAAACGCCCCTCAAGGGCGTTTTTTAGTATAAGGTTGATTTATTTCAGATTTTTACGGATGCTTCACGGTATTTTTCTACTTCATCGGTTAATTTATTATTATTCTTACTGATTATGTTTAAATATTCTTCCAGGATTTTCAAGAAGTCACTTGTGCCGCTGTTTTTAATAGCCTTGGTATACGCTTCTTGGGCTTTGGGGTTTAGGGTATTGGAATCGTAACTAAACAAAGGGGTATTGTTGAGACCATAAAGGGTAAAGAGCAGATATTTTTCATATAATTGTTTCACGTCATTAAGTTTAACTGAGTCTTTGTAAGTATGGATAAACTTTTCCTGTTCTAAGGCTCTTTTTACAACTTCATCCCAGCTTATTACCAATGCTGCATCCTTTGCAGGAACTTGATTAGACTCTACGGCCATAATTTCTATATAATTTTTCAAATCGGGAGTTACATAATCACTATATTTCTTATAGAATTGGTAATTAAGGATAGGGAAGAAGGTACCCTCCGCGGTTTCTACTTTGTAACCACTGTTGTTCGTTTTTTGCACCAGTTCTTTTAGTCCGGGGTCCTTTACAGCGCCATTCATGACAGCTTCATATTCATTGGCAAATTTACTTTGGTTGTCACCTTCTGTAAACATGGTTTCATATTGAGGTAGTTTTTTCAACTGGAGTTCCTCAAATTTTATAACCATTTCAGAAGCATTTTCTTTCGTAACGAGGGATATATTGTCACTGATAAATTGGGCCACATCTGCTACGCTGGAATCCTTTTGCAGCATGGAATGGAAATTTTCCATTACTGAATCTGATTTTGCTTGCTGCTGATCGATGGGTTTGGTTTCATTATTGGAGGTGCAACCACTAACTATAAAAAGGGTGAAGCAAATCACAAGAACCATAAACTTTTTTAGCATTTTTCATCATCCTTTCTCAATCTAATACTAAGACGAATTAAATAGAAAAATGTTACGCTTATTAAAAAAGGAATGGATAGTGATAATAGGAAAATGAAACTCGAAGTGCTGATACAACAAAAATTAGACCGGGAACCAGCGATTTTGGATCGGGAAGAGTATTTTAACTCTGTGGTGCTGATGCTACTCATCAAAATAGAGGGAGAATACCATTTTATATTTCAAAAGAGAGCATCAACCATTCGTCAGGGTGGGGAAGTCTCCTTTCCTGGAGGGAAATATGAGGAATCCGATAAAACCTATGAATATACTGCCCTGCGTGAGACGTCTGAGGAAATGGGTATTGCAGAGAATAAAATAACCATCCTGGGAAGTTTGGGTACGCTGGTGGGTCCCATGGGTGTTATTATAGATACCTTTGTTGGCATAACGGATATCTCGATCGATCATATTCAGGCCAATCCCGATGAAGTTGAAAAAATCTTTACTGTACCAGTGGAATACTTTATCAAAAATCAACCTGAGAGATATTATGCTACCGTCCAGTTTCACCCATCCCATACCGATGAGAAAACGAAGCAGGAAATTGTATCCTTTCCCGCTGATATATTAGGACTTCCGGAGGGGTATAAAAAGCCTTGGGGTAAACGTAAATATAGCATTCTGGTCTATAAAACCCAAGAAGAAATGATTTGGGGTTTAACGGCAAAATTAATTGATAACTTTGTTAAAAAAATAATGCAATAAAATCAATATGCCGGCATTAGCCTTTATCAGAATGTTGTACAAATTAACATGGCAAATAACTTACAGTTTATTGACAGTTAGTTAGATATGGTTTAACATAAATTCTAACGGTAGAATGGCGAGAAATAAATGTAAAATGGGCAGGACGGTAGGTATAGAAGGGGTTATGAAAATGCACTTAAAAAGCCTTGTTCTTGAGGCTTTTTTGGCTGATTGGAAAGGATAAACTTTCCAGTATGCAAGGGCATCCTGGCATTCACCTACGCCTCTATCCTTGGGAGTAGGGATGCGAGTATTTTTCTAATTTTTTCTGCCCCGCCAACTACCAAACTATTTTGGGAGGTAGAAAGCGTTGAAAAAATTATTGTTGTCTCTCATGGTTATGCTATTGGCAATGGGACTCACTGGCTGTGGCGGTGGCGGTGAGGCACCGAAGAACCAAGCGGCTGAACAGGTTAAACTGGGCATTATACAAATTGTTGAACACCCTGCCTTGGATGCAGCGAGAAAAGGATTCTTGGATTTAATGAAGGAAAATGGTTATGATGACAAAAAAATGGTCGTAGACTATCAAAATGCCCAGGGAGATCAGGGCAATCTGCAGACCATAGCCCGCAAATTTGTACAGGATAAATCCAATCTTGTTCTAGCCATTGCTACCCCTTCAGCTATGACCATGGCTAATGAAACAAAGGATATTCCGATCATTATTACTGCGGTTACAGATCCGGTAAGTGCTAAGTTAGTCATGAGCGTGGAAAAGCCGGAGACCAATGTTACCGGCACAACCGATATGAACCCGGTAAAAGATCAGCTTCAGCTGATCAAAGATCTCGTGCCAACGGCTAAGCGGATTGGTGTTATTTATAATTCCAGTGAAATAAATTCCCAAGTGCAGGTTGATGTAGCAGAAAAAGCTGCGCCCGAATTGGGTTTAGAATTAGTTAAGGTTACCGTCACGGTCAGCAGTGAAGTAATGCAAGCAGCACAGTCCTTAATTGGTAAGGTAGATGCGATTTACCTACCCACAGATAATATGGTTATTTCTTCGATGGCCGCCGTGCTTAAGGTGGCGGAGGATAATAAGATACCTGTTATTTCAGGAGAAAGTAATTCCGTAGAAAATGGTGCGTTGGCTACGGTAGGTATTGATTATTACCAATTGGGCCGCACCACAGCCGAAATGGCCATTCGGGTATTAAATGGTGAAAAACCCCAGGAAATGGCGATCCAGGGTCAACCAGGGACGGATATTGTTATTAATTTAAAGGCTGCTGAGAGAATGGGTGTTACTATTTCCGAGGACTTTAAGAAAAAGGCCAATAAAATTATTGAATAGGTGATTAAAGGTGACAACAAGTATTTGGCTAGGTGTGCTTGAACAAGGCTTATTATGGGGTATCATGGTATTGGGAGTTTACATAACCTTTCGCGTACTAAATTTTCCAGACCTAACGGTGGATGGAGGTTTTACTCTCGGTGCTGCGATCTCCGCCAGAATGATTTTTGAGGGGTATGATCCTTGGATAGCAACTGCAGTGGCACTGGTTAGTGGTGCTATAGCTGGTATCTGTACAGGTTTTTTGAATACTAAACTGAGAATTGCGCCTCTTTTAGCGGGGATCCTAATGAACATAGCATTATACTCCATTAACCTTAGGGTAATGGGAAGTAAAGCAATGCTTTCATTGCTGCGTATGGATAATATCTATACGGATGTTACCAACGTTGGTATTCCTGCCGGACTGGCAGTGGTAACCCTTGGTTTAGGCACCACCATACTGATAACATACTTGTTGTATACATTTTTACAGACCGAAATTGGTATGGCTCTACGAGCCACTGGTGATAATGAACAAATGATCCGCAGTTTAGGTGTTAACACAAACTCCACCAAGATTATGGGTTTATCCATCGGTAATGCCTTGGTGGCATTATCCGGTGCCTTGGTTGCCCAATACCAGAGCTACAGTGATGTAGGGATGGGCATTGGTATGATTGTGGTGGGATTGGCCTCTGTTATTGTAGGGGAAGTTGTGTTTGGCAAGCGTACATTGCTGAGAGCCCTTGTGGCGGTGGTGATTGGTTCTATCATCTACCGGGCAGTTATTGCTGTGGTTATGCAGTTGGGTCTGCCTACCACCGATCTTAAACTATTTACGGCTTTATTAGTTATATTGGCGATGTCATCACCGCTTATAAAAGAAAAATTCTCTGGTCAGTCGGGGAAAGCGAAGGGGAGTGTGGACAATGCTGTCGATAACAGAAGTTAAAAAAACCTTTAACCCTGGCAGTGTTAACGAGAGATTGGCTTTGGCTGGAGTTTCCCTTAATTTAAAAGCGGGTGATGTAGTTACCGTTATTGGTGGAAACGGAGCAGGGAAATCTACTTTATTGAATATGGTTGCAGGTGTCTACCCGGTGGACGAAGGGAAAATTGCCATAGAAGGCCAGGCCGTAGAACATCTGCCGGAGCATGCCAGAGCTTCTTTTATTGGCAGGGTGTTTCAAGATCCCATGAAAGGGACCGCCGCTTCTATGACCATTGAGGAGAACCTGGCCATGGCCATAAGGCGAGGTCAAACCCGCAAGCTAAGGAGGGGGATTCGCAGCAAAGACAGGAATTTTTTCTGTGAGCAGCTCAGTTTACTGGGCTTGGGGCTGGAAAACCGCCTAACCACACGGGTTGGTCTTCTCTCCGGTGGGCAAAGGCAGGCTTTAACCCTGTTGATGGCAACCCTGGTTCCCCCCAAACTTTTGCTGCTGGATGAGCACACGGCAGCACTAGACCCTGGCACCGCTGAAAAGGTTTTAGAGCTGACCAAGAAGATAGTAAAAAAACATAACCTTACCACCCTGAT
Source organism: Desulfotomaculum sp. 1211_IL3151 (assembly GCF_036763075.1). Classification (NCBI taxonomy): domain Bacteria; kingdom Bacillati; phylum Bacillota; class Clostridia; order Eubacteriales; family Desulfotomaculaceae; genus Desulfotomaculum; species Desulfotomaculum sp. 1211_IL3151. The sequence continues at coordinate 24,851 of NZ_JBAIYV010000039.1, forward strand.
GGTTACACACAATATGGAGGATGCCTTGAACATTGGCAACCGAACCGTCATGATGCATGAAGGACGAGTAATTTTAAACCTCAAGGGTGAGCAAAGAAAAAATACAAGGATACCCGACCTGTTAGAAATGTTTAAGAAGGCCAGTGGCAAAGCCATGGCCAATGACCGGATGTTATTAGCAAATTAAAAGGAACGGTTAAGGCCGTTCCTTTTCTATGTGTATTATTTAATAACGAAGGGCCGGGTCCTCCTGTCTCAAAACCCGTAAAGCACCCAGGGCCAAGGCCTCCATCTCTTCTTCCCCAGGTACCACAACCACTGGGGCAATAAAAGAAACCCGGCGGATAATTTCCTCTGTGATAAATTTTGAATGGGCCATTCCCCCGGTTAAAATGATCCGATCTACATTCCCCGCCAGTGTGGTTGACATGGCACCGATTTCCTTGGCAATTTGATAACACATGGCATTTAAACTAAGCTTCGCTTGTTCATCTCCTTGATTTGCATGTTTTTCCACTTCCCTGACATCTTTGATACCAAGGTAAGCATACAGGCCACCCTTCTTCAGAAGAAGAGCAAGCATTTGTTCTTCCGTATATTTACCAGAATAACAGAGTTTAATTAATTTGGCAGAGGGGAGGGTGCCGCAGCGTTCTGCTGAAAAGGGACCTTCATTATTGGCATTGTTAACGTCAATCATTTTGCCTCTGTGATGAGCTGTTACTGAAATTCCGCTGCCTAAGTGTACAACTACTAGATTCGTGTCCCCATAGGCTTTGCCAAGGGTTGCGGCCACTTTGTGAGCCACAGCCTTTATATTTAAGGCATGGGACTGACTGCTTCTCGGTAGTTCCGGAAGGCCAGAAAAACGGGCCAGTGGGTCCATCTCATCCACCGTTACCGGGTTCACAATATAGGCAGGAATATTGTGAGGGACGGCTAAATAATAGGCAAGAATGGCACCTAGGTTCGCAGCATGCTCTCCCCCCGGGGCGTAGTAACTTTCTTCGACTAGGAATTGATCAATCAGGTAAGTGCCACCAAGCAGGGGTTTTAATAACCCGCCCCGGCCAACAATGGCACTGAGCTTTTCTATCGTACAGCCCTTTTCTTGAAGGGTATGCATGATTGCTTTTAAACGATATTGATATTGGTCACCAATTTTTTTAAAGGAGGACAGTTCTTTGTCAGCATGTTCAATAACCTGTTTCCAAAGGCAAATTTCATTTTCAAAAAGAGCTACTTTAGTAGAAGTAGAGCCGGGGTTTATGGCTAATATCTTCATGTTATCCACTCCATTGATATTTTCCATTTAATGCAATGCCAGTACACTTGTATTATTATGCGGAAGTAATATAATTTATTTGTTATAAAGTCGCTATAAGCGGCTGTTTTTTCAGTGACTACATGATTGGGGTGTTGGCTATGAAAAAAATTCTCCTGTTAGCCACTGGTGGAACCATTGCTTCGGTACAGGGTCAGCAAGGATTGGCGCCGGCCTTGGCCAGTGAGGAACTGATAAGTTATTTGCCTCAGTTAGATCAAAACTATGTTATAGAAAGCAAAGGGCTGATGAGTATTGATAGTACCAATATGCAGCCGGAATTTTGGATCACCATCGCCGAAGCCGTTTATGAAAATTACCAGCTTTATGATGGCTTTGTCATTACTCACGGTACCGATACGATGGCCTTTACTGCTGCTGCCCTTTCCTATATGCTCCAAAACCTAAATAAGCCAGTAGTGTTAACTGGCTCTCAGGTACCCATCAGTTTTCAGAGAACCGATGCTAAAAAAAACCTAACGGATGCTATTTTCTTTGCCTGTGACGGGATTGGTGGAGTTTATGTCATTTTTGACGGAAAGGTAATAAGTGGTACCAGGGCAGTAAAGCTTCGGACCAAGAGTTATGATGCCTTTGCCAGTGTCAATCACCCTTATGTAGCTTATATTGACGGTTCACAGATATACTATCATTGGAAACCATCCCCTCCCATCGATCAAAAGCCGAAGCTGGACACCAGTCTATGCCCGGATGTATTTCTATTAAAACTATATCCCGGCATGAAGCCGGAATTATTTGACAGTCTTAAACAGATCTACAAGGGTATTGTGATTGAGAGCTTTGGCAGTGGTGGTGTGCCATTTCAGGGTAGAGATCTGTTGCCCAAGATAAAGGAATGCATAGACGAAGGGTTAGCCATGGTGATAGCTACCCAGTGCTTGGAAGAAGGAGAGGATCTAAAACTCTATGAAGTAGGTCATAAGGTGGCCAATGATCGTGTGATTCTTTCTGGTGATATGAATAGTGAGGCCATTGTACCCAAGTTGATGTGGGCCTTAGGTAAGACGAAGGATCTGCAAGAAGTAAAAAGAATGATGGAAACCCCCATTGCCAGTGACCTTAACTGTAAAACCACAAAGACCGCCGTACTTTAAGAAATCAATCCTTCTCATAAGCTAATTAGTTAGTATTTAGTTATTTAGTTTTTTTGCTAAATCACTTAAATCCTTGGACATATAAAGAATCTCATTGACCGAAGCTGAAATTTCTTGTACCGAAGCAGTTTGTTCTTGGGCAACAGCAGCAATTTGATGTATTTGTTCGTTAAAATCAGACACGGAGGTCATAATTAACGTCAAGATATTTTGTATCTCCCTGACGGAACCAACTGTTCGATCGGAAAGTTTTCTAATTTCGTGGGCAACAACATTAAAACCCAACCCATGTTCACCTGCCCGAGCAGCCTCAATAGCAGCATTCAAGCCAAGCAAATGGGTTTGGGCGGCAACATCTTTGATCAGATTCAGGACTACATCTGTTTTCTGAACATTACTATTGATAGCGTCTGCCTGGCCTGTTAGATTACTGGATGTGGCTGCTAATTCTTCAGACGCTGCGGATAAATTAGTGGTGGTTTCATTGATGATAAAAAGGGATTTTTCTAACTTCTCAGCGTCTGCCAAGAGACCATCCTGGGTTGTGGTTGGTTGAAAAATTCCCAAAGTGCCAATTATCTCACCCTGCTCATCATAAAGGGGGGAACAGGTTGCCAAATAAGCCACACCATAAAATGAAGTGTCGGTTATTTTAGTAACAACTTTTTTTTGACTCTGTAAAACCTGATGGGTTGTGGTACCAGGCTTTATCGGATCACCCCGCTTTACCTGATGATTAAGGGAGATGCCAGGTTCATAATAATGAAATATTTCCTTATCGGTTAAAGAGAGGGCACACTCCGATCCGATTGTATTTTTGATGACCGCAGCAAAATTAATGAATTGTTCCCAATTGATGTTTGACATTTATTATCACCTCTAACGGTTTCTTATGGTAAAGATATTATTCATAAAAGGTAAAAACCCTTTTTAGTTATCTGATTCTTCTGTATTTTTTTCGCTAATTATGTAATATGCTGTCTAGATAATGGCAGGAGCAGATGTTCTTTTATTGCTTTACCAGTAATAAAAGGGTTTTTATGTCCTTTCTTTGATAAATATCTGTTGATAGTTTTAATAAACCGCCTTCACCAAAATGTATCGTAAGGATGTTTCCTTGAGGATTTAATGCAACACTTCTAATATCAGAAACTTGGATATAAATATTCAAGACTTTTCGTTTCACTAAAGCGGATAATAGGCCGGCACTTGTATCCCAGCCACGTATATGCAGCATATGGGGGGTGAAAGTAATTTTATGCATCAGGATAAAGGTAACCAATAACGCGCCGCAGGCCGCTATGCACATAGATATGACCACACTTACTAGATAGAATGAAATGGGGAGGTAGTTTATAAATAAGAGATGATTGAGTAAAATGCTTAGGTTAACAGCCAATATAAGAACGAGTAAAATTATTTTGTCCTTACGTCTAACAGTAAAGTCGCACATTTTACCACCCCGTAAATATGTTTGCTAGCTATTTCTATAATTAGTATCAAAAAACCTCCCCACCTTGAAAAAAAAATCACAAGCATACCGGGGTGATGTTTTTCAAGATATTCATTTAAGAAACAAGTTTTAGTCCGATTGCGGAACCTAAAACCATAGCTATCAGGACAATTCTTTTCCAATCCTTTGATTCTCCAAAAAATAGCATGCCGACTAAGGTACCGCCAACAACACCAATCCCTGTCCAAATTGCATAACCTGTTCCCATCGGAATAAATCGCAAGGAATAACTAAGTAGGGCAAGGCTTAAGCCAAACCCCAAAATCAATAAGCTGACGGTTTGCCAATTTCGCTTAACAGACAATTGATTAATCATTGCAACACCAAATGTCTCCAATAAGCCTGCTAACATTAATGTAAACCAAGCCATCAGGATTCAGCTCCCTTCTCGACCTTATTATCTGTGACTAGTTTCAAACCAATGACGCCAACTAATATTATTATTATTAGCATAATTTTTTCCCATTTGAATGGTTCTCCAAAGAAAAGAATTTCTGCAATGACAGTACCTGCTGTTCCTAATCCTACAAAAACGGCATAGACCGTTCCAGCAGGAAGTACTTGTGCCGCTGTAATCATTAAATAATTACTGACGATGATAGCGATAACTGTCGCCGTCCAGGTCCAAAAATCATAGGCATGAGTTAGTCCAATCACCCAAAATACTTCAAGAAAGGCCGCAACAAATACTTTAATCCAGTTTGTGTTCATTTAAATGACACCTCTGTTTATTTTATTCCTGCAAAAATCAAAGTAAATTCCTGAGTGTTTTTCTTTTAAAACAAATAAGCCCGGGGATATCCTATAAAAGATATCTCCCGGGCTTTTATCCCTCCGTGTCACAGTAAGCCTGTGGTTTTCTCTCGGACCTGACCAGTCTGGAGACTGCGGAACCCTAGAAAACTTTATTATTACTTTAACAGATTATTTCGAGGGTGGCAAGGCTGTTTTAGCTAAACAAAATTCCTTTTCCCCAGTGAATTTTGGCTTTTGGCCCAGCATTTGAAAGAACCCCCTTACCGCCGTCATTGGGTTTCTTACCTCATGTCCTATACCAGCCGCCATTTTTTTATAGGTGATGAAGGAATAATTTCAACGATTCAAATGCAACCAGTTGGGTATTTCTATATCCCCTTGGATTCTTATTATTTTTAGATTATAATGTGGTATTTAATGAAACTGTTAGCTAAAGGCTAACAGCTAACAGGGGGAGTTTTGGTGTGAATCGATTGATCGTGGTCAAGGGTGCGGGGGACATAGCAACCGGCATTGCCTATCGTTTGTGCCGCTGTGGGTTTCGGGTGGTAACCACGGAACTTTCTCAGCCCACTGTGATTCGACGTACAGTGGCCTTTGCTGAAGCCATTTATACTGGAAAGATGGTGGTGGAGGAAGTCACCGCAGTGAAAGCAGTGGGAGAGGAAGCCCTTTCGGTGGTGGCGTCGGGGAAAATTCCGGTTGTGGTAGATCCAGCTGGTGCAGTGATCAAAGATATAAAGCCCTGGGCGGTGGTGGATGCCATTTTGGCCAAAAGAAACACGGGTACTCAGATATTCGATGCCCCGGTGGTGGTGGGGGTAGGACCTGGCCTTAGGGCTGGCGTGGATGTACATGCGGTGGTGGAGAGTGCGCGGGGCCATTACCTTGGTCGTGTCATTCACACGGGACAAGCGATTCCTGACACAGGTTTTCCTGGTGAGGTCGGTGGGCATACCAAAGAAAGAATTTTGCGGGCTCCTTGTTCAGGGGTATTTCGGGCGGAAAGTGAAATTGGTGCTGTGATTAAGGCTGGTGAAGTGGTAGCCATGGTGAACCAACAGCCAGTGGCGGCAACCATCTCTGGCGTGCTGAGGGGCCTTCTGCATGATGGACTTACCGTAGAGCATGGAATGAAAATAGGTGATATTGATCCACGCTGCCAGCCGGATCATTGTTTTACCATCTCGGACAAAGCCAGAGCCATTGGCGGTGGGGTCTTAGAAGCACTACTTTTTCACGCTGCCAGGGAATATAAGAATTGAGGTGACAGGATGACACTTTTTAATGGGTTATTGGCTGTGGCGGAGCGGGGTGAGTCAGCATACCTAATTACCCTGGTGGGTGTGCCAGGGGATGGAAATGCTGCCCTCGGACAAATGCTGGTACTTTTTCCCGAGGATAGGATAGAGGGGGAGCTTGTGGATGCCACTTTTACCCAAAAAGTCTTAGAGGAGATCAAGGGCCGGCAGTGGGAAAAGCCTAAGTTGCTTACCATTTCCTATCAGCAGCAAGAATACCAGGTGTTTTGGAATTGCCTGGCCGGTAAAATGCGAGCAGTCATTTTGGGGGGCGGGCACATTAGCCAACCCTTAGCCTTGTTTTTAACCTTGTTGGACTTTGAAGTTACGGTGATCGATGACAGACCGGAATTTGCCAACCGCCAACGCTTTCCGAAGGCAGATCATATTATCTGTGAGGATTTTACCAAGGCTTTAGAGCAGACAACCTTTGATGACAGCACAGCCGTTATCATTGTTACCCGGGGACATCGCTACGACCTGGATTGCCTTAGAAGCATTGCCGATCAAAGGGCAGGTTATATGGGTATGATTGGCAGTTTCCGACGGGTCAAGGCGGTACTGCAATTATTAAAGGAAGAAGGAGTTTCAACTGAGTGGTTAAATGCTCTAAAAACACCCATTGGATTAGACCTGGGGTCCCAAAGCCCAGCCGAAATAGCGCTGAGCATCGCCGCAGAAATAGTGGCACAGTTTAAGGGTGGCAATTTTCTGCCATTGAGTTCACAGAGGGGGAATCTAAATGGATAAATCAATGTTGCAGCGAATCTGTGAACTACGGCAAAGGGAAGAGACCTTTGCCCTGCTGACGATCCTTTCGACCAAAGGTTCAACCCCTCGCAAAGCCGGGGCAGTGATGCTGCTGGAACGTACAGGCAGAACCTTTGGTACCATTGGCGGTGGTTGCGGTGAAGCAGAGGTCAGGCAGCGGGCTCTTATGGCCATGGATGAAAAAGCCTCCTGTACCCATCGGGTAAGTATGCTCAATGATGTGGCGGCTGAAGAAGGTATGGTTTGTGGTGGTATTATGGACGTATTTATTCAGGTTTTTACAAATTCCTAGAAATTGCGGGAGGGTCCCATGACGATTAAAAAGGTAAAGGTAGAAGATGCGGTGGGCATGGTGCTGGGTCACGAACTGACGAAAATCGTGCCAGGCAGCTATAAAGGCCCAGCCTTTCGTAAAGGACATATTATCCGAGAGGAGGATATACCTCATCTTAAGGATATTGGCAAGGAGCATATTTATCTCATAGAGATGGGCCAAGGACAACTCCATGAAAACGAGGCCGCTGACCGTATCGCTCGGGCAGTATGCGGTTCCAACGTAGAAATTGCGGCACCTTCGGAAGGCAGGGTAAATCTTAAGGCTAAAATCCCAGGCTTATTAAAGATTAACCGAGCGGCAGTGGCCGAACTGAACGAAACGGAAAATGTGGCCTTATCTACTAAACATTCCGATATACTGGTAAAACCCGGTGATCTAGTGGCTGCTGCAAAAGTTGTACCACTGGTAATTGAGGAGAATGCCGTGGCAGAGGTGGAGGAAAGGGCGGCAAAATATAAAGAAATTGTTCGGATACTCCCCCTTGCCCCACTGAAAGTCGGTACTGTTATCACCGGCAATGAAGTTTTCTATGGCAGAATAGAGGATAAGTTTGCGAAAGTGATTACCGCCAAAGCCCTGCATTATGGTGCAGAACCAATGGGTATTGTTTACCGGCCGGATGATTCCCAGGCTATTCGGCAAGCTATCCTGGAACATATCAAAAAGGGAGCGGATATCGTCATTGCTGCCGGGGGTATGTCGGTGGACCCAGATGACGTTACCCCGGAGGCTATCCGTGCCACCGGAGCAGATATTGTAACTTATGGCAGCCCAGTGCTGCCCGGGGCCATGTTTATGCTGGCCTATTTGGGGGACACGACCCTTATTGGTCTGCCGGCCTGCGGTATGTTTGCTAAAACAACGGTGTTTGATCTAGTCTTTCCACGCATCCTGGCTGGGGATCATCTAACGAGAAAGGACATAGCAGCATGGGGTTACGGGGGATTATGCAGCAGTTGTCCTTCCTGCACCTATCCCCATTGCCCCTTTGGTAAATAGCATGGTTTCTGCGGTAATCTTAGCAGCGGGGCAAGCTAAGCGGATGGGGCAACCCAAACAATTGCTGCCCCTGGGTGGCAAACCCATGGTTTATCATGTTGCGGCGGCGGCCTGTGGGGCAAAGCTGTTAGAAGTGATAGCCGTTACCGGGGCCGCAGGGGAACAAGTGGGGCAGGTGCTTACCGATTTGCCCCTACGAATTAGCCATAATGAAAACTGGCAAAAGGGACAAGCCAGTGGGGTTCGTTTGGCCGTACAGTCCCTGGATCCCAGGGCCAGAGCAGTGCTCTTTCTGCTGGCGGATCAGCCCCTGGTGGACAAGCAGCTTATTAATATGCTGGTAAAGTCTTATCAGGACAGTGGTGCAAGCCTAGTGGTTCCCCGCTGGCAAAACCAACGAGGCAACCCGGTTTTATTTGATCTTAGCCACTGGCGAGCCGATCTGCTGCAACTCACAGGCGACCAAGGGGCCAGAGGTATTATAAAAGCTCATCCCCAATGCATTCACTATGTTGACATACCCAGCCCGGAAATATTTCTTGATGTGGACACACCGGAAGAATACCAACAGATGCAAAAATTGTGGATCAGACTCAGGGGAGACTCAGGGGGAAGGTTCTCTTTAGTCTTTTAAAACGCAGGAAGATATCCAATTCTTCATGCGTTTTTTATTGCCATAACCAATATTTACAGCTTTTTTTTGGCATGATAGTAGCGAATATTAATAGACAAAATATAAATTGAGAGGTGCATGATGGACAGGATCCAATGGGAAGCAAACAAAATGCAAGGAAAAGAGAAAACTTCCACAGATTTTCTAAGTGAAAAAGAAATACAAAAGGCCAAGCAGTTTCACCAGAGTTTTCCCGAGTATAGTATTACTCCCCTGCGCAGCCTGAATAATTTAGCCAAATTTTTGGGTGTGGCCGGTATTTACGTGAAGGATGAATCCTATCGCTTTGGCCTAAATGCTTTTAAAGTGTTGGGTGGTTCCTTTGCGATGGCCAAATACCTAGCTCAAAAACTTGGGAAAGATATAAGTGAGCTAGACTATCCTACCCTGACATCCGATGAAACACGCCGCCAGTTAGGTGAAATTACCTTTGCCACAACCACCGATGGCAATCATGGCCGTGGTGTGGCCTGGACCGCCAACCGTTTAAAGCAGAAGTCGGTGGTTTATATGCCCAAGGGTTCTTCCATTACCCGTTTGGAAAATATTCGTGCCGAGGGGTCCGATGCCTCTATCGTAGATATGAACTATGATGATGCGGTACGCTTGACTGCTGAAAATGCCCAAAAATACGGTTGGATTGTTGTTCAAGATACTGCTTGGGAGGGTTATGAGGAAATCCCGACTTGGATTATGCAGGGCTACGGCACGATGGCAGCAGAAGCCTGGGAGCAACTTAGGCAAATACAGGTAGAAAAACCAACACATGTATTTGTTCAGGCTGGTGTAGGTTCCTTAGCTGGTGCAGTACAAGGTTACTTTGCTTCCGTATTCGGTAAGGACTGTCCCAAAACCGTTATTGCAGAAGCGGATAAGGCAGACTGTCTTTATAAATCTGCCCTGGCCAACGACGGCAAGCCTAGGGTGGTGGGCGGTGATATGGATACCATTATGGCTGGTTTGGCCTGCGGTGAACCAAATATTATTGGTTGGAAGGTATTAAGGGACTATAGCGAGATGTTCTTTTCCTGCCCCGACTGGCTGGCGGCTAAAGGCATGAGGGTACTTGGCAACCCCGTCTTAGATGATCTGAGAGTTATCTCCGGCGAGTCCGGTGCGGTTACCACCGGCCTATTGTTTGAACTGATGACCAGCCCAGACTTGGCAGAAGCCAAAGCGAAGCTGGGTCTCAATCAAGATTCTCAGATTCTTCTATTTAACACCGAAGGAGATACAGATCCAGATCACTACCGCAGCGTAGTGTGGGATGGTAAGAATCCTAGCTACAGGTAAACGATACGTGGGGTGACAAAAAATGCTTACTGAAAAAAGAAAGCAAAATTTAATAGAACTTTGCCAGGAACTGTTGCGTCAGCAAAGCTATTCCGGTGAAGAGGGCAAAGTGGTTCAAAGTATCTCTGAAGCCTTTAAAAACATGGGTTTTGATGACTATTTTGTAGACAGCTATGGCAATGTTATTGGCCATATTAAAGGAAAAAAGCCAGGCAAAAGTATTTTATTTGATGGTCATATCGACACCGTACCCGTGCCGGATGCTTCAAAGTGGGTTCATGCACCCTTTGGTGGTGAACTTGTTGCTGGAAAAATCTATGGCCGAGGGGCCTCTGATATGAAAGGGGCAGTCAGTGCCATGATTGCCGCGGCTGCCTTCTTCGCCGAAGATACCCAGCGGGATTTTGCCGGTGACATTTATGTCGCCGGAGTGGTGCATGAAGAAATCTTCGAAGGCATCGCAGCCAGAAAAATCAGCGAGGCGATACAACCGGATTATGTGGTCATCGGCGAGGCCTCCGAGCTTAACCTAAAGCGGGGTCAAAGGGGACGGGCAGAAATTGTGGTCGAAACCTTTGGTAAGCCGGCTCATTCCGCCAACCCGGAAAAGGGTATTAATGCCGTGTTAAAGATGTCCAAACTAATTGACCGCATTGAGGGCATAGAAACACCTGAACAAGAGGTGTTAGGGAAAGGTATCTTGGTGCTGACCGACATCAAGTCTTCTCCTTACCCCGGGGCTTCGGTGGTACCTGATCACTGCCGGGCAACCTATGATAGAAGACTGCTGGTGGGTGAAACGCCTGAATCGGTTCTGGCCCCCATTAAGGCACTGATTGCTGAAATGGAAAAACAAGACCCCGAATTTAAAGCCTCCGTTTCCTTTGCAGTGGGCGCAGAAAAATGCCATACCGGCGAAGTTATTAAAGGTGAACGCTTCTTCCCAGGTTGGCTTTATGACGAAAGAGATGAATTTGTCCAAGCAGCCCTAACCGGCCTAAGGGAGATTGGCCTAAATCCGGAAGTGACCCATTATTCCTTCTGCACCAACGGGAGCCACTATGCCGGGGAGAAGGGTATCAAAACCATTGGTTTCGGCCCTTCCAGGGAAAACCTGGCCCATACTATTGATGAATATATCGAAGTAGAACAACTTTGCAAGGGTGCCGAAGGGTACTATGCCATTATGAAATCGGTACTTAAAGCATAATAAGGAGAGCCCGATGAGGACAATATTAAAAAATGGCCTAATTGTGGATGGGACTGGTCAAAAGGGCTTCCGGGGCAGTGTAGCCATTGAGGGAGAACGTATTCTCGCCCTTGGAGATATTCCTGAGCAGGACAATGATGTAGTGATTGATGTCGGCGGTCTGGTGGTGGCACCTGGGTTTATTGACACCCATAGCCACTCGGATCTTAAAGTACTGATTGATCCCTACATTGAGCCAAAAATCCGTCAGGGGGTAACCACCGAGGTACTGGGACAGGATGGCATCTCGATGGCCCCACTGCCGGAACAATATATCAGTCCCTGGCGTAAGAACCTGGCTGGTTTAGATGGTGATAGTGACAATATAAACTGGCATTATAAGACAACAGATGGCTATTTAAGCATGATGGAACGGCAAGGAGTGGGGCTAAACCAGAGTTATTTGGTGCCCCATGGGAACGTTCGGATGGAAGTTTTGGGGCTGGGCAATCTCCAACCCAGTGTAGCAGAAATCAAAAAAATGTGTGATGTGACCCGGCGGGAAATGGAAGCAGGTGCCTATGGATTATCAACCGGCCTTATTTACATGCCCTGCGCTTATTCCGAAACCAATGAAATAATTGAAATGTGCAAAGTTGTGGCGGAGTTTGATGGTGTCTTTGTGGTACACCAACGCAGTGAAGCGGATACCATTCTGCCCTCCATGGCAGAGGTTATTGAAATTGGCCGTCGCTCCGGTGTTAAGCTGCACTTCTCACATTTTAAGGTTTGTGGCCGAAAAAACTGGCGCTTCATTGAGCCGGTGCTGGAATTTTTAGATAGGGCCGCAGCAGAGGGTCTCAAGGTTTCCTATGACCAGTATCCCTATGTAGCTGGCAGTACCATGCTTGGCGTTATCTTACCCCCTTGGGTCCACGATGGCGGTACCGATATGCTGCTTAAACGCTTGAAAGACCCAGAGTTAAGGAAAAAAATGATCGATGACATGGAGCGGGGTATCCCTGGTTGGGATGATTTTGTTGATTTTGCCGGCTTGGATCAAATTTTTGTTACGAGTGTTAAGACAGGGAAAAACCAAGACCTAGTGGGTAAAAGTTTAGTTGAAATCGGTAAGATGCGCGGTAAGGACCCCTATGAGGCCACCTTTGATTTACTGTACGAAGAAGAAAATGCCGTGGGCATGGTGGATTTCTACGGTAAGGAAGAACACGTTGTTACCTTTCTGACCCGCCCGGAGCAAAATGTCTGCACGGACGGACTGCTGGCCGGCAGGCCCCATCCTCGGGTTTATGGTTCCTTCCCCCGGGTTCTTGGACGTTATGTAAGGGAAATGAAGGTTCTGACGCTAGAAGATGCCATTCGTAAGATGACCTTTCGCCCGGCGGAAGTCTTTGGCTTTGAAGGCAGAGGGGCACTGAAAAACGGTTATTTTGCCGATATTGTGGTGTTTAACCCGGATACCATCATTGACAAAGGAACCTTTGTGGATCCCATTCAATTCCCCGAGGGAATTGAACATGTCTTTATTAACGGCGAAGCGGTAATAAAAAGGGGTGTGTATCACCCCCTGTTGGCCGGTAGGGTGCTAAGAAAACGTCAGAAATAAAAGGAGTGGCGAAATGCTGCTGGTTGGCAACGGACAGGTTATCACCAGGGATGCTGCCCAGCCCTACTTAACCAAGGGTTGTGTGGCCATACAGAACAATCTAATTGCAGAAGTGGGAACTACCGAGGAACTGCAGAAAAAATACCCGACGGCTCAATTGATTGATGCCGGGGGTAAAATCATCATGCCGGGTATGATCAATGCTCACATGCATTTGTACAGCACCTTTGCCCGGGGCATGGCCCTCAAGGATGCACCGCCCGGTAACTTTCTCCAAATATTGGAGCGTTTGTGGTGGCGCTTGGACAAGGTGCTTAGTCTGGAGGATGTCTATTACAGTGCGATGCTGCCTTTGATTGACTGTATTAAAAACGGTACTACGACCATCTTTGATCACCATGCCAGCCCAGGTGCAGTAAGGGAAAGCCTGTTTACCATTGCTAAAGCAACGGAGGAATTGGGTGTGCGCAGTTGCCTTTGTTATGAGGTATCAGACCGAGATGGTGCTGAGATCATGGACCAGGGTATCAAAGAAAATATGGATTTCATTAACCATACCAAGGTTAATGATAATGATATGGTTAAGGGAATGTTTGGTCTTCATGCCTCCATAACTCTCAGCGATGCCACTCTGGCCAAATGCTGTGAGGCCAATGCTGGTTCCGGTGTCGGCTATCATATACATACAGCCGAAGGGTTGGCCGACGTCACGGATGCCCAGGAAAAATACGGTATGCGGGTGGTTGAACGGCTAAACCGCTTTGGCATTCTGGGCCCCAAAACCATCACGGTCCATTGTGTACATGTCAATGAAGCGGAAATGGATTTGTTAAAACAAAGCTTAAGCCGAGTAGTGCACAATCCTGAGTCCAATATGGGGAATGCTGTGGGTGCCGCTCCGGTCATGGAAATGATGCAGCGAGGTGTCTTTGTGGGTTTGGGAACCGATGGTTATACCAGTGATATGTTTGAATCCTTTAAGGTAGCCAATATCCTGCATAAACACACCCAGCAGCATCCCAGTGCAGCTTGGGTGGAAGTACCCACCATGTTGTTTGAAAACAACCCCGGGATTTGTCAGGAATACTTTGCCAAGCCCCTGGGTTGCTTAAAACCAGGGGCCTATGCGGATGTTATCATTGTCGATTACAACCCGCCCACACCCATGTCCAGTGATAATCTTAATGGTCATATTTTATTTGGTATGTCTGGTCGGGCAGTGGATACTACCATCATCAACGGACGGGTAGTTATGCATAATCGTAAGCTTCAGGGCATTGACGAAGAAGAGATTTTTGCCAGGGCAAGGGAATTAGCAGGCAACATGTGGCAGAGGTTTTAAGCAATAATCAATACTATGACGATGGGAAGTAGGTGCTAACAAGTATGGCAGATCATGTTGCTCCGGTAGATGAGATGTTACCAAAGGGACAATTATTTGTTTTTGGTTTACAGCACGTGATGGCTATGTATGCCGGTGCCGTGGCGGTGCCTATTATAATTGCCAACTCCTTGGGGTTATCAAGGGAAGAATTAATTTATTTAATTAATGCTGATTTGTTGGTGGGTGGAATTGCCACGGTCATTCAATCTTTGGGTGTTTGGAAGCTGGGGATTCGCAGCCCAATTATGCAGGGTGTATCCTTTGCCGCTGTGACACCCATGGTTATGGTGGGCGCTCAACATGGGTTACAGGGTATCTTTGGTGCCACCATAGCAGCCGGGCTGATTGGATTTCTAATTAGTCCTTACTTCAGTAAGCTTATTCGCTATTTTCCGCCGGTGGTCACGGGCACCATTATTACACTTATTGGGGTTTCCCTGATGCCGGTAGCAGTACGTTGGGCCGGTGGTGGCAATGCTGCTGCGCCTGATTTCGGAAGTATGAAATATATTGGTTTAGCCCTGATTGTGTTGTTGTTTGTTATCTTTATGTTTAGGTTCTTTACAGGCTTCTATCAGAGTATTGCGGTGCTTTTAGGTCTGATCTTTGGCACAATAATTGCCATTCCCCTAGGGATGACAAACTTTTCACAGGTAGCAACTGCTTCGTGGTTTCAAATTATTACACCTTTCCATTTTGGGATGCCCATCTTTGATTTATCATCGATTTTGGCCATGACCCTGGCCATGCTGGTGATTATGACAGAGACCACGGGTGACATGGTAGCTGTGGGTGAAATTGTTGGACAGAAGGTCGATCGAGAAGGTTTGACCAGAGGCCTGCGGGCAGACTGCTTTTCCACTATTTTAGGCGGTGTAATGAATACCTTCCCCCATTCAGCCTTTGCCCAGAATGTTGGATTATTAGCCCTTACCGGGATTAAAAGCCGTTTTGTGGTGGTTGCTGCCGGCATTATTTTGGGTACCTTGGGTCTGTTCCCTAAAGCAGCAGCTGTGGTGGCTGCTATCCCTCAACCAGTGTTAGGTGGTGCAGGCATTGCCTTGTTTGGCATGGTGGCAGCCAGTGGTATTCGGACACTCAGTAAAGTAAAATTCGATGGTACCAATAACTCGATCCTTGTGGCAGTGAGCCTGGGGCTAGGTCTGATTCCCTTGGCTGCACCTACTTTCTATCATCATATGCCCCAATGGGCCCAGCTAATTTTGCATAGTGGTATTACCGCTGGAAGTTTAGCAGCAATTGCCTTAAATTACTTTTTTAATGAAACGGGTAAAAGACCGGAAGACTCTATGGAAGTTGATGCAGAAGTTGCAGCTTATAGCCAACATTAAGTATAAAAAGGAGATTAAATCATGGCTAAAATTAGCGTAAATATATGCGGACTGGAATTTCCTAATCCTGTGATGCCTGCGGCTGGCCCTGGGTCCAAGGACGGGGCCATGTGCCAGGCTGCGGTGCAGGGTGGAGCCGGAGGTCTTGTTACCAAAACCATCTCAGTAAACCCCGCTGAAGTACCCCGCCCCTGTATGGCGCAAGTTAAAGGCGGCTTTTTAAACACGGAATTATGGTCCGAACTACCCAAAGAGCAATGGTTGGCAAAAGAGTATAAGCTGGCCAAGGAAACCGGCGTGCCGGTAATTGTTGGTTTGGGCTATACGGCTGAGCAAATTAGTGAATTGGCCAGACTGGTCAAACCCTATGCCGATGCCTTGGAATTATCCACCCACTATGTGGGTACTGATCCGGCTCCTATGATTAATGCCCTAAAAGCTGCCAAGGCGGAAGTAGATGTGCCGGTATTTTTAAAGATGAGCCCCCATACAGACATTCAACAAATAGCCAAGGCTGCAGAAGAAGCCGGTGCAGATGGTTTAGTTATGATTAACTCCTTTGGTCCTTGCATGGGCATTGATGTGGATACGGGACTTCCCCTCATGGGCAGCAAAACAGGTTATGGCTGGCTTTCCGGTGCTGCCATTCGCCCCCTGGCGGTGCGTTGTATTTATGATGTAGCCCAGGTTGTCAAAATACCTATCTTTGGAGTAGGCGGTGTAACCAGCGGTCGCGATGTGGCTGAGATGTTTATGGCAGGTGCATCGGCGGTTCAAGTATGTACCGAGGGAATCCTCAAGGGTCCCAAAGTATATGGCAAAATTGCCAAGGAACTAAATGATTTCTTAGATAGCCATGGCTATACGGATGTAGCCCAAATTAAAGGACTTACCATCAAGAAGATGGCGGAGCGGGCCTTCCGGGCTGAATCCATTGCCCCGGAGGTCAATCAAGATGCTTGCAGCAAGTGCGGCATTTGTGAGACTAGCTGTGTGTACAGTGCCATCACCCGGGAGGAGCAACTGAAAATCGATCCGGAAAAATGCTTTGGTTGCGGTCTTTGCGTAACCCGTTGTCCAAAGAGTGCACTTCGTTTGTAGGGGTGGAAAGCTGAAAGCGGCACCATCAAATTGAGAATGAAAACGGGATGTCATCCTGGGTGACAGCGAAGGATCTTGGGGGCAGCCTTTTATTGTAAAAAGATCCTTCGCTATCGCTCGGGATGACAAAGACGGAGGGTAACCCAGGTGTTTGGTACTGTCGAATGATTGCCATTTTTCAGGACAGCTAAATTTATAAGTGGGGAAGTGCTACATGGGAATCGTACTAAGTGGAGGAACAATTGTTACTGCAGTTGATTGTTACCGGGCTGATGTCCGTTTGGCAGGAGAAAAAATTATCGCTATCGGGAACGACCACCTGGCTGGGCCCGGGGATCAAGTAATTTCTGTGGACGGTTGTTACCTATTGCCCGGTGCCATCGACCCCCATACACATTTCGATATGCCAGCTGGTTCCTTTACCACAGCAGATGACTTTGTCAGCGGGACCGCCGCCGCTGTGGTGGGTGGAACCACCACGATTATCGATCATATCACCCAGGAAAAAGGGGAGAGTCTCTTCAATGCCTTGGCCAAATGGCAGGCCAAGGCTGGTGGGAAAAGCTACACCGACTATGGTTTTCATATGGGTATTACCGATTATCATGGACAGGTACCGGAGGAAATGGCGGCCCTGGTGCAGCAGGAAGGGCTTACTTCCTTTAAACTATATACGGCTTACAAGCGTTTGCGTGTAAATGATGGGGAAATTTTTCAAACCTTGCAGCATTGTAAGGAGCTTGGCGCCCTGGCCTGCTTCCACTGTGAAAACGGCGATGTTATTGATGTGCTGATTCAACAAGCCAAGGAGCAGGGCTGCACGGGACCGATATCTCACCCACTGACAAGGCCGTCTGCCACCGAACAGGAGGCTACCTCCCGGGTAATCATGCTGGCGGAATTAGCCGGGACACCGATTTACATCGTCCACCTTAGTTGTGCAAGTGCCTTGCAGGAAGTGGTTGCAGCCAAAACCAGGGGTGTGGAAGTCTATGCCGAGACCTGCCCTCAATATCTGCTGCTGGATGACTCCTGCTATGCCGGGGAAGGTTTTGAAGGGGCTAAATATGTTATGTCGCCGCCCTTGCGTAAACCCCGGGATCAAGCAGCTTTATGGCTAGGTTTAAAAACCGGTGCCCTGGATACCATCGGCACCGATCACTGCTCTTTTAATTTTAAAGGTCAAAAGGAAATTGGCCTGGGGGATTTTAGTAAGATACCCGGCGGTGCGCCGGGGGTAGAACATCGGTTGGGACTCTTGTACACTTATGGTGTAGGGACAGGTAAAATCAGTATGCAGCAATTGGTGGCTATTACTGCCACCAACTCAGCAAAATTATTTGGTTTATACCCCCGCAAAGGTACCCTGGCGGTGGGCAGTGATGCTGATATTGTGGTGTGGGATCCTCGTCCGTCCTATATCATTCGTGCAGCCAACCAAACGCAGCGGGTAGATTATACCCCCTTTGAGGGATGGCAACAGCAGGGCCGGGCCGAGCAGGTTTTTATTCGCGGCCAACAAGTGGTAGACCGGGGTAAACTATGCCCGGAAGAACCCAAGGGACAGTACCTCTTACGAAAACCCTTTCAGTTTAGAAGCATAACTTAAAAAACAAGGCCTTTGAAGGAGGCCCTTATGTTATTAAAAAAGGCGATTCTGTATTTAAAGACTGAACAAGAATCACCTTTTTTATGTATCTACATAATGGGTAAAAGTATTGAAATTTTTCGCAATTATGCAAGGGAAAACATCTATGTTAGAGAATATTACTAAAAACTAAAAGCAAATGGTTAGTTTCTTTATTTGCAAGGGGAAGGGAGAAACCGTATGGATTTGCTCAAACAACCGGGTGTTGTTCGCTGCGAATTTAAAAAGGGTGAATATATAATTCGGCAGGAGGAAAATGTCCAGTTCCTGTATTATTTAGAAAAGGGTACTTGCCATCGGACAACCTTCACTGAAAAAGGTGATGAGATAATTTTTGGTGTTAAAAAGCCATCGCCAAAGTTTATTCAATCTCTTGTAGGTGTGTTGATTTTATATAGTGATGGCATCAGCATGAGCAATTTTATTGCCGATAGTAATTGTAGTTGCTATAAAATTCCGAAAGATACCTTTCTTCAGTATGTGCAGGATAAGCCGGATATTTTAAACGAATTGATATTTATGGCCATGCGGGAGTTGCGGGAATTGGCTAACTCCTTTCAAGCCAGACAAGAAGGGAAGGTAGCCAATCGACTTTGTGCTCAGTTGTTGAAAAACTCACAAACCAAACAAGGAAAGCTGCTGGTGAATAAAGACTATAGCAACCTTACCAAAATGGGTCGTTTTTTAGGTATCCATAAGGTTACTGTGGCAAAAATAATTAAAGCACTAAAAGAGGAAGGGATAATAGATAAGGAAAAAGAAGGTATTGTTATCCTTGATGAGATACAGTTGGCTAGCTATGCAAAAGGGGAGAAAACAATCAATTACTGAATTGAGTAGGGAATGTACCCTTACTCACATGAACAAAAGGGTTATTGCACGATACTTTTAGATGATCGTGCAATAACCCTTTTGTCGTCCTTAATACGACAATAAATACGACAGGCAAACGACATTAAAAGTGTCATAAAGGATAAAAAATAATTAGAATGTTAGTCTATGTTATACTTTTCTCTAACTTCAAACTGGTATGATGGTCTTGTAATAAAAAGTGCATGAATCGACAAAGTTTTTATAATAAGGAGGTAATATTAAGGCTAGATAAAAATTATGTTAACTCGTGCATGCCGGAATACTTCTATTATATTAAATTATATTATAAGGAGTGATTTACAAGTGAATAAAACCATTAGCACAAAGGCTGCGCCGGCAACAAAACCTAACAACACCTTATATTATATTCATTGTATTATTGGACTTTTATTTATGTTTGGTTTTGGCAGGTTAGAACCCTTTGAGCCAATAACACCAATGGGTATGCAAGTTTTAGGTGTTTTTATCGGTATGATTTACCTATGGTCCTTTGTTTCCATTCTATGGCCCAGTTTGTTAGGTATGATTGCCCTGGGGTTAACAGAATACGCTAACATGAAAGAAGTATTGGCACTATCCTTTGGTGATACCGTTCCCATTTTGGTGCTTTTTGCCATGATCCTCTTTGGTGCTATCCAACATGCTGGTGTAACCAAATACATTAGTAGATGGTTTTTAACCAGAAAAGTTATTAACGGTCGACCTGTGATGTTTAGTTTTATCTTTATTTACACCGCCTATGTTTTGGCAGCCCTGTCGGCAAACATTTTACCTGCTTTGTTATTGATGTGGTCTATCCTTTACGATGTGTTAAAGGATGTTGGTTACAAGCGGGGCGACAAATATACCACTATCATGGTTATTGGTACGATGTTCGGGGCTATTTCTGGTCAGGCCGCCAAGCCCTTCACTGGTTCGGCCCTCATGATTGTAGGCTCCTTTGAGAAAGTTACTAAAATGCAGCTTGATTATTTACCCTATATGCTCTTTGGTTTTATTATGTCGACCCTAGGTATTATCGTATTTAGCTTACTAATCAAATTTGTATTTAAACCAGATATGAGCAAGATTGCCAATATTAGTACCGAGCGATTTGAAAAAGATAAGCTGCCAGCCATGACTTTACAGCAAAAAATCCTGTTTGGTTGCTTGTTTGGCTACCTCATCCTGATTCTTTTACCCAGTATTTTACCAAAGACCATTGGCTTTATTGCCATTATCAATAAAATTGGCCCCTGGGGTGTGGTAATGGCCTTTATTGTTGGCCTGTGTTTAGTTAAGGTGGATAACAAACCCATTATCGATTTCAAAGAAATTATCGGCCGTTATGTTACCTGGGATGTTTACTTCCTAGTGGCCTCAGCGATGGTCATCTCCGGTGCCTTAACTGGAGAAGGAACCGGTATTAAAGAGTTTGCCACCCATGCCTTAAACCCCTTATTGGGAGACCGTTCACCGATGATCTTTGCTGCAATACTCCTGGTATTTTCTATGTTGATTACAAATATCGCCAATAACGGTGTAATGGGTGTACTGCTGATGCCGATTATCTTCACCTTTGCTCAACAAAACGGTGCCAATGCCATGGCCATAACCACTGCAGTAATTTTTGCCCTGCATGTGGCTATCTTAACACCGGCAGCATCACCCTATGCGGCGATCCTAATAGGTAATAAAGAATGGGTAGATGCCAATGATGTAGTTAAATATGGTGGTGTAATTGTATTAATGTCCTTTGTTTTATTCCTGTTGATTGGCATGCCTTTAGCAAACCTTATCTATAGCTAATAAAAATTATGAAGGGGGAAACCAACATGACAGTAAAATTTAAAAAGTTTGATCACATTATTACCGAGCAATATCAAGCAGAACAAGCCTTTGTGGCAGAATACCAAAAGGGAGAATATACCTTTGCTAATCCCTATGTAAAAATAAATCCCTATCTCATTGCTCCTTTAACAGCCTTGGTAATGTTTAAAACAGCAGCACCAACTACCCTAGCAATCACAGTTAAAGGAAAAGAAGAGGCTGGCAATATCAGCTCCAGTTTTCCCGCAGCCACTGAACACATGATACCTGTTTATGGTCTTTATGCCGGTTGCGCTAACCAGGTGGAATTGGTGCTGGGCACCGGCGAGACTACCGTTTTAACGATCCAAACCGAAGCAGCATCCGAGCTAGTTAAGCAACCAACCATGACTGCCACCACGGCAGAATATTTCCAGGATAATATCATGTTTGTAAGTCCCACCTCCACAGCAGCCACTGCCGGCTACGACTATAAAGGTGATGTTCGCTGGTATAGCACCCTAAACTTTGCCTTTGATATCAAGAGAGTTCAAAATGGTCGGTTGCTAATCGGTACCCATCGTTTATTAATGCCTCCTTATCATACTACCGGCATCTATGAAATGGGCATGATCGGTAAAATTTATAAAGAATATCGTATACCAGGCGGCTATCATCATGACCAATTTGAAATGGAAGATGGCAATCTCCTAATCTTAACCCAGGATCCCCCAAGGGGTACCGTTGAGGACATGTTAGTATTGGTTGATCGTAAGACTGGGCAAATTCTAAAATCCTGGGATTATCAAAAGGCTCTGCCCACCGATGTAGGTGGCTCCGGCAGTCAGGACAGCCATGACTGGTTCCACAACAACGCAGTTTGGTATGACAAAAAGACTAACAGCTTAACCCTGTCCGGACGCCATCAGGATGCCATTATTAACATAGACTATGAAACCGGTGCTTTAAATTGGGTTATCGGTGACCCAGAAGGCTGGCCCCAGGAGTTAGTTGATAAATATTTCTTTAAGCCAGTGGGTGAAGGTGACTTTGATTGGCAGTATGAGCAGCACGCCTGTGTGGTATTGCCAGATGGTGACATTATGGCCTTTGATAATGGTCACTGGAGAGCCAAGGTTAAAGAAAATTATGTTCCGGCTAAAGATAACTTCTCCCGTGGCGTAAGATATAGAATTGATACCGAAAAAATGGAAATTGAGCAGGTTTGGCAGTATGGTAAAGAAAGAGGAGCAGAATTCTTCTCTACCTACATCTGCAACGTAGAATACTACGACGAAGGTCATTATCTGGTACACTCAGGCGGAGTAGGCTTCTTTGATGGTGAGGTCTGCAATAGACCACCGGTGCAATTTAGAGGCGAAGATGAGAAAAAGGTAGTATTTAACTCGATCACCGTAGAATTAAAAGATGATGTGGTAATGTATGAAATGCAATTGCCAGCCAACTTCTATCGTGCTGAAAAATTAAAGCTTTATGCGGCAGAGGATGTATTAACCCTTGGTAAAGGTGAATTATTAGGTACCTTAGGTGTCACCGAAGAGTTTACCACCATTCCCCCTGCAGAAGCTGGTGGTATGGTGCCTGCTCAATACAATGTCAAGCTGGGTCTGGAAGAAGATAGAATGATCCTCAAAGCAACCTTTGAGAAGGGTCAAATGGTTCTGCTGCAATTGGAAGGTGAGACCACCCATAGTTACTTTGTACCAACCACCAAACGCCCCTTCTTGGCCATGTGTGTCGGTACCTTCCAGGAAAGCGATGAGCGGGCTGTTGAGTTCCCCGTTAGTAGAGAAGGACTAGCAGGTGAATATAAAATCTCCCTAATCATAGATGAGTATAAGTATGAAACAGGGGTTACGGTTAATCTTTAAAACGAATTAACGAAAGTGAAAGCACTAAGGGGATCAATTTCAACTTAGTGCTTTCTCAATCATCATTTAGGATAAGTTAGTCTATGTTATTTATGATCACTTTCACTAGCTGATAAAATTAAATGAATAACAAACTCTTGGTTTATGGAGGCGAGATAAATGGCACTATATGATGTAGCGATTATAGGTGCTGGTCCTGCTGGTATGACCGCAGCAATTTACGCGGCAAGGGCAAACTTACAGGTACTGCTATTAGACAAATTGGCCCCAGGTGGGCAAATTGTAAATACCTTTGAAATTCAAAACTATACCGGTATGGGAACCATCAATGGAGCAGAATTGGCCATAAAAATGTTTGAGCATACCCTGGAACTTGGGGTCAATTTTGATTATGGCACAGTAACTGAGATCCAATCAGAAGGCCATGTTAAAAAATTGCTCTGCGAAGAAGGCCATCTCTTTGAAGCAAAGGCAGTCATTATTGCTACCGGCACCAAACCCAGAATGTTAGGGGTGCCTGGTGAATTAAACTTTGCGGGAACCACAATTAGTTGGTGTGCCATTTGCGATGGCCCTCACTACCGCAATAAAAAGGTAATTGTCATTGGCGGTGGCAACTCTGCGGTGGAAGAAGCCATCTATTTGGCAGGGTTGGCAGAGGAAGTGACCATTGTTACCCTGTTTGATTTAACAGCTGACCCCTTAGCCTGTGAAAAATTAAGATCTTTGCCCAATGTTAAGATTTATGAATATTATGATATCCTAGAATTCATAGGCGAAGATAAATTTGCCGGACTAAAGGCTAAATCCACCAAAACCGATGAAGAAATTACCGTACTGGCAGATGGTGCCTTTGAATACATTGGTTTAAAACCCACGGCGGAAGCCTTTAAGGATTTGGGGATTTTAAATGATTATGGCTATATCGAGGCGGATGCCTGCATGGCCACAAAGGTACCTGGTATTTATGGTGCCGGGGATATCATCAGCAAGCACCTAAGACAAGTGATAACCGCCTGCAGTGATGGGGCCATAGCTGCCCAATCAGTGGCCAAATATATCGAAAAATTAAACGTATAAAAGGGTGAAAAGAAATGGCTGTTACAGTTAGGGAGATTAATGGTGAAGAATTAGAGCAGGTTATTAGACAGGGTAAAGCTTTGGTTGATTTTTATTCTAAGACCTGTGGTCCTTGCAAAATGTTAGGCTTCGTTTTGAAAGATGTGGCCAAAAGCGTGGATGATGTAGAAATCGTTCTGGTAGACTTTGATGTAAATAAAGAGGCAGTGGAAAAATACGGCGTTGAGAGCTATCCAACCATGATTGTATTCAATGATGGTCAAGAGGTAACCAGAGTAAAGGGGCTGCAACAAAAGCCTAAGATTGTCCAAATGATTAGCTAATGGATTGGTATTTCAAATCAAAACCCGCCCGGGTTAAAACTCGGGCGGGTTTTTGCTATTTAAGGAAGTGCTCTACTGCTCTTTTGAAAGTATCATAGGACTGTGCGCCGACGATTCTTTGCTGATCTTGTATGATAAAAGTGGGTAAACCAGTTACCTGCCATTTTAGGCCGGCTTGTCGATTATCCTCCAGACGTTTCTGATATTGAGGATCGACCAAGGCAGCGGCGACCTGTGACTTGTCCAGACCAAGGGAGACGGCAATTTCAAGAATTACCTCCTGGGAGCCAATATTCTTACCCTCACTAAAATAGGCCTTAAATACCCCGGCGTGAAATTCCTCAAAAAGACCCTGGTCTTTGGCGTACTCCGTTGCCATTAGGGCCAACTTTGTATTGGGAAGAAAGGTCACTGGGTTAAAGGTTAGTCCATAGTCTGCACCAACCTTATTAAAACGACCGTAGGCGGCCACAGGATCGAAATTTGGAAATAGCTCAGCCAGTTCTTCACCTTCTGCCGGTCTTTCTGGTTTTAATTCATAACCCAACCAAATAATCTGCAGCGGATATGCCTGGGAAAGTTTTTCGACAATACCTTTGCCGATATAACAGAAGGGTCAGGCATAGTCGGAGAAAATTGTTAGATTAATAGCTTCCAAATTAAATCACCTCTTTTTCAATGATCCTTTGCCATTTTATCACATATATTTTCTGCTGTCCCAGGGCAACCTATTCCCAACAATTAATTCGGGAGGTAACTAGGAAATACCACCCATAATACAGTTTGGGATTTCACCGCCGAGGAATTACAAAGTGTCTTTAATTTCTAAGATTACCAAGTGTATCAAGGGAGTGTTGTGAAATAAGCAACAGTTCCCTTTTTGATATTGGAAAATATTCTAAGAGTTTTTTTGCTATAAAAACCTAAAACTACAGATACTTAATGCAGCAAAAAAACTTATTTAACTGAGGGGTTGATCGGATGTACACCATAAATCTTAATGATAACACGGTTACGGTGGAACAAAACGGCAGTCTGATAGATTATCTTCGGGAAGAAGCCCGTTTAACTTCTGTGAAAAACGGTTGTGGTGAAGGTGCCTGTGGGGCCTGTATGGTTTTGGTGGATGGTAAGGCTATGAAGGCATGTGTCTTAACCCTTGAGAAAGTAAATGGCAAAAGGATCATAACCGTCGAGGGACTATCGGAAAAGGAAAAGGATATTTACAGTTGGGCCTTTGCGGCAGCAGGGGCAGTACAATGCGGCTTTTGTATTCCTGGTATGGTGATCAGTGCCAAAGGGCTGCTTGATAAAAACCCTGATCCATCAGCCGCTGAAATCAAAAAGGCACTACAGGGTAATATCTGCCGCTGCACCGGTTATGTAAAAATTGAGAAGGCCATTGCTATGGCAGCGAAGGCTCTCAGAGAAGGTTTTACCCCAGAATTGAAGCCAGATAATTACCGGGTGGGAGATCGTATGCCCCGGGTAGATGCCGTTGGGAAAACCCTTGGCACCGCTGAATACGTGGATGATATGCAGGTAGAAGGCATGCTGCATGGAGCGGTATTAAGAAGTAAATATCCCCGGGCTGTGGTCAAACACATCGATGTTTCAAAGGCCCAGGACTATTCTGGTGTGGTAGCTGTATTAGTAGCGAAGGATATTCCCGGTGAGAATTTAGAAGGGCATATTGTACACGATTGGCCCACCCTGGTGCCTGTGGGCGGAGAAACTCGCTATGTGGGAGATGCCCTGGCCATCGTGGCGGCTGACACCCGCAAAATTGCCAAAGAAGCAGTGGAGCGAATTGAAGTGGAGTATGAAGTACGAAAGCCGCTCCTGAGTCCCCAGGAAGCCCTGGCGGAAGGAGCACCAACACTTAATCCAAATTTCAAAGGGAATATCCTGCGCCATACCGTTGTAAAAAGAGGGAATGTAGAAGAAGCCATAGCCAAGGCTAAACATGTGGTAACGCAAAAATACACCACTCCCTTTACGGAACATGCCTTTTTAGAGCCAGAAAGTGCCTTGGCAGTACCAAATCAGGATGGGACCCTTACTGTATATGTGGGCAGTCAAAACGTCTATGATGACCATGCCGGCATTATTCAAATTCTGGGTGTACCGGAAAAACAGGTAAGAGTGGTTAGTAAGATGGTGGGTGGGGGCTTTGGCGGCAAGGAAGATTTGTCTGTACAGCACCATGCAGCCCTTCTGGCTTGGCATACTAAAAAGCCGGTAAAATTGACCTGGGATCGTCGGGAAAGCATCCGGGTACATCCCAAAAGACACCCGGCATATATGGACTATACCGTGGCCTGTGACGAAAAGGGTATGATCACTGCCGTCAAAGCAGAGATTATCACGGATACCGGAGCCTATGCTTCTCTGGGTGGACCAGTGACCGAACGTGCCTGTACCCATGCCGCCGGCCCTTACCAAATACCAAATGTAGACCTTACAGGTATTGCGGTCTATACCAATAATCCGCCCTGTGGTGCCTTCCGTGGTTTTGGTGTACCCCAGTCTTCCTTTGCCATGGAATCGACCATCAACCTGCTGGCTGAAAGGGTTGGAATTTCACCCTGGGAGATTCGCTACCGTAACGCCATTGAACCGGGTGGGGTACTACCCAACGGTCAAATTGCCGATGAAGGTACAGCCCTTAAGGAAACCCTGTTGGCAGTCAAGGAGGCCTTTGAAAGCAACCCGAAGGCTGGCATTGCCTGTTCCTTGAAGAACAGTGGGATTGGGGTAGGCCTTTCTGATGTGGGCCGTATGAGGTTATTGGTTAAAGATGGTAAGGTAATGATCCTAACTGGTGCTGCCTGTATTGGACAAGGGATGACCACCGTATTAACCCAAATTGTAGCAGAGGCCACGGGCCTTAATTACACCAAGTTGGAAACCGGCAACCCGGATACTTACACCACCCCAGACGGAGGTACCACCACAGCATCCAGACAGACCCTATTCACCGGTGAAGCAGCCCGGAAAGCTGCTCTGCAATTAAAGAAAGATTTAGAAAATCATAGTTTAGAAGAATTAGAGGGACGGGAGTATTACGACGAGTTTTCTGCCGTAACGGACCCCATCGGTGCAGACAAACCGAACCCAGTAAGCCATATTGCCTACGGCTATGCTACCCATGTGGCGATATTAAATGAAGAGGGTAAGGTGGCAAAAATAGTGGCAGCCCATGATGTGGGACGGGCGATCAATCCCATTGGTGTAGAGGGGCAAATCGATGGTGGGGTGGTCATGGGCCTGGGCTATGCTTTAACCGAGGATTTCCCCTTAAAGGACGGCATGCCCACAGCGAAATTTGGCACCTTGGGTCTATTCCGTGCTGCCAATGTACCGGAAATTGAAGGTATTATTGTGGAAAAGAATCAGGTACCCTTAGCCTACGGGGCCAAGGGTATCGGAGAAATTGCAGCCATACCCACCGCTCCAGCGGTGGCCGGAGCCTATTATAGAAGGGACGGCAAGTTTAGAACCAGCTTACCCCTAGCAGATACAGCTTATAATAGAAAGAAATAAGCAACTGGGAGTGTCGCAAAACTACTTTCTAGTAGTAAGCGACACTTCTTTTTTGTCTGCTTTTCTAGATGAATAATGTATTCTGAGCAGTTAGCGGAGGATCTAAAACATAGAGGGGCTAAAACCCAAGGTCCTTCGCTGCCACTCAAGATGACAAGTTGTTTGGAATGGCCTTTGGAAAATAGTGTTTGGGTCTAAGCATGCATATAATAGAGTAGAACCATTAAAGGAATACCTGGAAGGAGTTCCTCAAGTGAATGAACCGAACCAACAGAAGCAATATCAGCAAACAACTGGCATTTTATTGATAATGATTGCTACCTTGAGCCTTAGTACGGAAGCTATTTCTGCAAAATTTGCTTATCAAGCTGGGACTACGGTGTTTACTGCCCTGGCTGCCCGTAATGTGTTGGGAGCACTGCTTTTTTGGGTTACTTTGATCATAACAAAAACGCCTGCGGTATTGCCGGGCAATCAGCTTATTCGGGTGATTGGCTTAGCCATTGGCGGTCAGGCCATGCTTACCCTGGCCCTGTTTAATGCCTACAAGTATATACCGGCTGCTATGGCAATTTTATTATTTTTTGTTTACCCTACCATAACCTCGGTGCTTTCCTACTTTATTCTTAAGGAACCCCTACACCGGCGCAAGTTGTTGGCCTTGGGTCTAACCTTAATAGGTTGTATGATTATTTTGGGTAAGCCCATGGAGGCCTTGGACCCGCTAGGCATTTTCCTGGCCTTAATCGCTGCGCTAATTAATGCCATATTCCTGGTTTTTTCCGGCAAGGTTTTAAGTGAAGTGGCAGTACCCGTGTTTAATGCCTATATGACCAGTTCCTGTGCAATATTTTTTCTCGTGGTTGGTTTAACCCTTGGTGAGATTAATTTTAGTCTACCTGCCCAAGGCTGGGTTTCCTTGATCTATCTGGGGATCATCTGCACCTTTATTGCTATGTTTACCTTTCTTAAAGGGATCACCATCATTGGTGCCTCCCGTTCAGCCATCATAAGTTCTTTGCAACCTGCCTTTACAGGCGTGTTTGGATTTTTCCTTCTGGGAGAACATCTCAGTATATGGCAAATAATTGGTGGAGCAGTGGTGCTGCTTGGTGTGCTAATTCAGAGGGAAGAGGAGAAAGAATAGAGCCATAAACATGACATGAGAAAAAACGCCGTAAATCCTCCAAGGATTGCGGCCGTTTATTTTATACTATCAGGGCGGGGCATTGCTATCGTATGATGGCTAGAGACGGTTTTTGGGTAGTACTTTGAGTAGGTCAGCCAGATAAACCATTAATAACAGCCCTGAATTTAGTAGAAAATAGCTGTACCATAATTCCCAGTTGGGATACTGAATTGCTCCTACGCTAAACATAGCTGCTTCCACCGCTAAAAATAGGGTAGAAGCACAGACTGTATAAAGAATCCTTTTCCCCCACGCCTGTGGCAGCCAATTAAGGTAAATGATGCAGTTGGCAAAGGCATTTACCAAAGCAAATACAGGTTGGTTACCGATATGAATGATACCTTTGGTATAATAATAAAGGTTGTATTTCATACCAAAATAATCCGCGACAATCGTAATTCCTAGCCCGATTAAAGCAGTCTGCCAGAGCCTTAAGAATCTGCTGCCAACAAAGAAATAGATGATACCCCAATCGACAAGGGTGTAAATAAGATAGTGCATGGTTATGTGACCTCTTATTAGTAAATTTCAAGGGATAACGTTTTTTTTATTATTTTCTTTATTATGGAGTTTCGGTCTAAAAAATAATCAATAATACCATTATTCCAATATATGAAAAAATATATGAAAAATAAAAAAACATTTTATGTCAAAGCCTTATATCTTAAAGGAAAATGAGGAAAAAAGTCTAAATACTCATATAATGAAGAACTCGAATCAAGGGGGAAAAAACTTGGTTTATTCTGGACTGATGAGCTTACAAAGCCATTTAAGACAGCAAGGTATTTTGATTAGTTTTTCTGGTAAATTTTCCCAAATAATAATTGAGGAGTTGGGAGAGGCAGTAAAAAAATACTTAGAAACAGAAGAACATCCTAAAACTGACATTTTCAATGTTTTTTCAGTCTTTATTGAACAAACCCAAAATATCAAAAATTATTGTGAAAGTAAAATTGCTGCCGGTTCTTATGATACAATTGCCAACTCTTGCATTGTCATCATTGGCAAGGATGAGAACGGCCATTATGTTAGCTCTGGTAACATTATAGAAAACAAAGATGCAAAAAAACTGGCCACACGGATTGAGAATTTGATCCCACTTGATAAAACTTCACTGAAAAAGCTTTATAAAGAAAAAATAAAACAAGAACTTCCTCCAGATAGCCTAGGAGCCGGTGTAGGGCTGATAGATATCGCCCGTAAGGCCAGAAAACCGTTGGAATATACAGTTAACATGATTGATGAACAATTTTCCTTTTTTACCTTAAAGGTCATTGTTTAGGGGGATAAACATGAATATATTACACATCGAGGGTAGCAGAAGTACACCAACCGTCATTTTTGATTGCGACAAAAACCTTTTATTCCTACAGGGTCAGTCCTACCCAGAAAACGCCTTTAAATTTTATGAGCCTATTTTTCAATGGCTGGATGAATATTTAGAAAAGCTAAATACAGATGTTCTGGTGCAAATTGATTTTAACCTGCCCTATATTAATACCAGCAGTTCGAAATGTATTATGATGCTGCTGGAAAAACTGGATAAGGCCCATGAGTCTGGTAAAGGGATCATTCTCAACTGGTACTACCATGAAGATAACGAAAGCGAATTGGAGTGTGCAGAGGAATTTAAAGAGGACCTTAGCTTACCTTTTAATATCATCCCCAGGGAAGACCAATAAACAAAAAGGAACGGCTGGGAATAATTTTTATTGGAGTTGTATGGAAATAAACAAGAATATGTTTAAACCGGATACGGAGGTTAAAAAAGTAACATTATTTGCCAGCTTCATTATTATTTTATCTATTTTATTGGTTGGCTCGATTTCCTATATCATTACTGAAAAAGAGGTCGTTAATAAACTAAAAAGTAAGGATCTGGCAACCATTGCCGATGCCATTTCTTCTAAAATTGACGGTCGTATCCAAAGGGCCCAGGAAACCTCTTTGATACTTGCCCAGGACCCTGAAATGATGCACTGGGTTGTCAATGGGGAAAGGGACATCGTGCAGCAAAATAATGTTTTGCAAAGGATTTCCCAGCTAACCAGTGGTATGGATTACAGCAATTCCTTTGTGGTCAGTAACCTTACCGGCCACTACTGGACGGAAACAGGGCAGATAATCGATACCATGTCTCCCACAGACCCGGATGATCAGTGGTTTTATCGGACCTTAGCTGCTAAACAAAGGGTATCGATCGATATTGATTATAACCAGGAAAGAAAGGATACCTTTGTCTTTATCAATGCCATCATGGGTGATGTCAATAAACCCCTGGCCATAACAGGTGTAGGTTTAAGTTTAAAGGAATTCTCCCGGCATTTTGAAGCCTTTAAATACGGTGAAAATAGCCACCTTTGGTTAATTGACAAAGAGGGCAATATCTATCTCTCCAATGACCTATCCCATAACGGCAGGCATGTCATAGATTTTTTGCCCAAGGAAGTAACCAAAGCTTTTTTAGCCACCATGGATCAAGAAATATCCTCAAACCAGGAATATAAAAATAATCAAGGGCAATTAGTGGATTTAATTAGTTATCCCTTGGCATCCACCGACTGGCTGCTTTTGGTAGAGATACCACGTAATGAAACGGTAGCTTTTTTAAATACGATTAAATTAAATACCCTGTTGGCATCCATTATTGTATTGGTCTCCATTACCTTTTTCTTTATCTTTGTTTCAAGGAATCTCACGGATCCCTATAAGAAGGCACTGCAGCTAAATCAGCAATTGGAAGAACAGGTGGCTGCCAGAACGCAAGAACTGTCTGAAAAGAATCAGAAGCTAATGGACAGCATTGATTATGCCAAACGTATTCAGGAAGCGATTTTACCTTCTAATCATAAATTAAATACATTTTTTAAGGATTATTTCCTGTTATGGAAGCCCAAAGATTTAGTGGGCGGTGACTTTTATTGGAGCAAGCGATTTGATAAAGAATTATTGATAGCAGTGGGTGATTGCACGGGACACGGTGTACCTGGTGCCCTGATGACAATGATTACCATCTCAGTCCTGAATCAAATAGCAGATGAAGAAACCAAAGCGGACCCTGCTAATATACTGCAAAAATTAAATATATTTATTAAGGAAACCCTTAATCAGGAAACCAAAGAAGCTCTTACCGATGATGGTTTGGATATCGGTCTGTGCTATTTTAATGGCGAGGATACGATGGTATTTGCCGGTGCCAAATCTTCACTTTATATCAAGGCCAATGAAAATATCCAGATTATTAAAGGGGATAAGAAAAGTATTGGCTATGTTCGAACAGAAAAGGACTATTACTATACCAATCATACCTTGGAAATTAAACCAGGAACCCTTTTCTATCTAACCACAGACGGCTTCTTGGATCAAAACGGTGGGTCCAATGCTAACTCCTTTGGTAAAAAACGTTTCATTGAAATTATTAACGGCAGTTATCAAAAGGACCTCTCAGAACAGGGCAAGGTTTTTCTTAATGAGTTATTAAATTATATGGGGGATGAATCTCAAAGGGATGACATCACGGTCATGGCCTTTACATTTGATCTCTTTGGAAGGGAAGAAGAATCTTGCAGATATATAGAGAAATCCTAGACCAAGTATTTCAAAAAGAAATAGCTTTATTACAATCAGGTAAAGAAGAAATGAATAACCCTCTATATATCGGTAATGAGTTATTACCAAAATACCAAGAATTATTAAAGGAGTATGAAAAGCTTCTCAAGGTATCCAGAAAGGTTTTTCTCATTAGTGATTCCCAGGGCAAGATTCTCAAAAGACGGGAGTATGAAATAAAAAACTTGCTGGATAATACGAACCAAGGGTTTTTAACCTTTGGTCAAGACCTATTAGTAGACACGGAATATAGCGTCGAATGCAAAAGAATATTTGGAAAAAAGGTTGCAAATGCCAATATTATTGATTTGCTTTGTATTGATAATCCAGATTCAAAAGAGCGTATGGAAAAAGTGTTGGAAATGGTTTTTCATGCCAATTCGCTAAACACGAGGAAGCAGTATCTGTTGCAATTACCTAGTATAATCGATATAAATCAAAAAAGCATAGAGGTAGCATATAAATATATTGAGGAAACAGAAAGTGCCGGAAAACAGGTACTGGTGATCCTAACAGATATCACCGAAAAATTAGAATCAAAGGCTCAAATCGAGTTTCTTAGTAATTATGACAGCCTAACGGGTCTTTTTAACCGGGCCTATATTGATAAAATTATCTTCGAAATAGTGCGTCCGGCCAACTTACCCCTAAGTGTCATTGTAGGAGATATGAATGGATTAAAATTAATCAATGATACGTTCGGCCACGCGAAGGGTGATCAACTGATTATTAATGCGGCCAGGGTTTTACAAGAATGTTGCCGGGAATTAGGTATTGTTGCCCGCTGGGGCGGCGATGAGTTTCTTATTTTGCTGCCAAACACGAACCAAGAAATTTGTCAAAAAATAGAGGACAAAATAGCCAAAGCTTGCCAGGAAACACCTCCCAACCCCATTGAGCTTAGTATTGCCATGGGCAACGCTACCTTAGAAGATCCAGAAACTACTTTTTCCGAAGTTTTTAATAATGCGGAAAATAAGATGTATAAAAAGAAACTGGTCGAAAGCAAGGCTATTCGCCAGAAAATTATTGCGGATGTTCAAAAACGTTTGCAAACCAGTAGTTTTACCAATGAAGGTCATATCAACCGCATTCAAAAAGTAGCTATTCAGTTTGCTAAGTTTCTTGGTTGCTCTGTCACTTCCACGGAGGTAAGAAATCTGAAACTGCTGGCAGCTTTACATGATGTGGGGAACCTGGCCATACCCCAAGATATACTGTGCAAACCGGGTAAGCTTACTGACGAAGAATGGGAAATCGTTAAGAGACATAGTGAAATTGGCTATCGTATGGGGCTATCGGTGGGTGAGTCCACTGTGGCAGAAGCAATTTTAGCCATGCATGAACGGTGGGACGGCAGCGGTTACCCCAGTGGTTTAAAGGGAGAACAAATCCCCTTTATCAGTCGACTGTTGGCCATTATTGATACCTACGACGTGATGACCCACGATCGCATTTTCCGCAAGGCCTTTACCAGGGAGGAAGCTTTAGAAGAAATACGTTTACAGAGCGGAAAACAGTTTGACCCCACTTTAGTAAAGGCATTTCTCGAACAGGCAGATATCCTTTTTCCTTATGTTTCCAATGTATTTTTTTCATTTTTAGTTTTACGCGTTTTCAGAAATATTACGAACCCTAGAATTAGCCCGGTCATCAATAACAGGTAAAACACGGTTGCATTGAGTTGATACCAGATTCTTAGGGCCGTTCCAGCGATAATTATATTCAAAATTAAGCGCAATCTTGTAGTTTTCAACTTTTTACTGATATACCCGCCAAACTGTGCTCCCAAAACAGATCCGGACACAAGGACGAATGCCATCATAACAGGAATCTGACCCGTGCTATATTTACCGATAAAACCAGCAAGGGCAGATAGGAAGGCTATCCCACTGGAACTTCCTAGGGCGATTCGGGTGGGTATTTTTATTAGGTATAACATCAGGGGTATTAGAATAAAGGACCCACCTTGGCCGATGATACCGCCTAGCAAGCCCACTGGTAAAGCTACAAAAAATGCAAGAAATTTGTTGAATTTTACTTCTTCTAAGTCTACCTCATCATCGTCAGAGCCTTTAGGTAAAAACATAATTAAAGTTGCCATTAGGGCCATGCAAGCAAAAATCCCTAACATGGTATTACTGTCTATATTCTTTGAAAATAGCGAACCTACAAGTGCACCGATGATACTTGCGGTGCCCATGTTCATAACCAACGAAGGATGAACAAATTTATTCTTTCTATGTGCCACTAAACTGGAAAAGGCACCAGCTAAACTCTGTACCATCGTAATACCGGCAGCAGTTTTCATCGACAAGACTGCGACACCAGAAAGGGAGGGGATGTAAAGCAAGAGGGGGACCATAATAATCCCCCCACCAATACCTAAGAGTCCCGAAAAAAAGCCGCCCGTTAATCCTAGGGCAAAAAGGATGGTTAGCAATGGGGTGGTCATAATGCATTACCCCCGATCACTTACATATCTGCAGCCTGTTTAAATCATCTGTAATAACCCTTCCTACCACTGCATTGGTTTCAACGCCCGCTGCCTTTAATTCATGGATAAGGTTGGGTAGTCTTGCTTCGGAAACAGATATTAACAACCCCCCAGAGGTTTGGGCATCTGCCAGGATTAACAACTCTTCTTCGGCAATGCGATGGTTATAAACCAGATGCTCCCTTAAGAAATCGAGGTTTTTTCTGGTCCCCCCGGGGATTACACCTGTTTTATTTTTAATTAAATCCCATGCTTCCGAAATTACCGGAATCGCTTCCATATCTAGCCTTGCTCCCACGCCACTGGCTTTGACCATTTCATGTATATGACCTAAGAAGCCAAATCCCGTGATATCTGTGCAAGCGTTTACGCCAACCTGAATCATTGCTTCCGCGGCATTTTTATTTAAGGTGCTCATGACCTTAATTGCTTCATCGATGGTCTTTTGGCCCGCCACGCCTTTTTTCATGGCAGTGGTTATTATTCCTATACCTAAGGGCTTGGTTAAAACAAGATAATCTCCTTCCTTTGCCCCGGCGTTGGTAATAACCTTAGAGGGATGGATTACCGCTGTAACCACCAGGCCGTATTTAGGTTCTGGGTCATCAATGGTGTGGCCGCCAATGATGTTAATACCTGCTTCCACTGCCTTCGCTGCCCCGCCCCGTAATATATCAGCCAGGACCTTCAGCGGAAGTTTTTTAGAGGGAAAGCCAACTACATTTAAAGCAAATAATGGTTGCGCACCCATGGCATAAATATCACTTAAAGAATTAGCTGCTGTAATGGCCCCAAAGGTGTAAGGGTCATCCACGACAGGTGTAAAATAATCAACGGTTTGAACGATGGCCAAAGAATCATTTACTTTATAAACTGCCGCATCGTCTGCGGTACTTGTGCCAACTAAAACATTGGGATCATCAATTTGAGGTAAGAGGTGCAAAACTTGCGCCAAGTCCTTCGGACTTACTTTAGCTGCTCAGCCAGCACAGCTGGCAAGTTGTGTTAATGTAACTTTTTGCTCTTGCATAAACTCAACTCCCATTTTTGTATTTTCTTAACAAGATTATACATTCCGGAGTTGTATTTTAAAAATATATTAATATAATGATAATCATATCAAATTAATATTATTGAGGTGTATATGAATTTAAATCATTTCAGGGTATTCTACACGGTTGCCAAAAACTTAAGCTATTCAAGGGCTGCAGAGGAACTTTACACAAGCCAATCATCTGTATCGATTCAAATTAAAAAACTCGAAGAAAGTCTTGGCATTGAACTTTTTGAACAAATGGGTAAAAAGATTTATTTAACGGAGGCAGGTGCTGCTTTTTTTGCCTGCGCGGAAAGGGTATTTGGCTTGATAACCGAGGCACGCCAAACCATCGATGAAATAAAAGGATATAGTAAGGGAAGGGTGTTTATCGGGGCTAGTACCACGCCGGGTATTTATTTAGTGCCAAAAATTATTGGGGAATTTAAAAAGTATTATCCCGGGGTGATACCCAAGCTACAGATCGCAAACAGCAAAAGTGTAGAAGAAATGGTAAGTAAAAACCGATTGGATTTTGGCATTATTGGGGAAGAAACTACCTATCCAGGGGATATTCATATCGAACCTTGGCTAAAGGACGAACTACTTCTAATCTTTCCCAAGGGACATCCTTTGGCGGAATTAAGCGAGATTAAACTGAAAAATCTTGCGGATTTTGATTTTATACTAAGAGAACCTGGCTCAAGTACTAGAATGATTGTTGAAAACAGCTTATTGGTTAAAGGCTTTAATGTGAAAATCGCGATGGAATTAAACAATACAGAAGCGGTCAAACAAGCAGTCAGCTCTGGGTTAGGGATCTCAATCGTTTCAAAACTTGCAACCATTGGCACAACAAATCTAATTTGCAAACCAATAAGCGATTTTAGGCTTTTTAGAATGTTAAATGTTATCTATCATAGAGAAAAAACATTTTCACCTGCGGCACAAAAATTTCTAGTCTTACTAAGGCAATGGAGCGGTGGGTAATAAAAAAATGGAAGTCAAACCCCAAATTTAAAACCACTGTAACCTTTAAAGATGAAATACATATTATGTTTTAGAGGGAAAGTAATTCCTAGTAATGATTAAAGGAGGTTTTTTTATGGGTTTTGGTTATGGCGGTGGCGCAGGGGGATGTGGTGGATTTAATCCATATTCACCCTCATTTATTCTCTTCCTAGTGCTCATCCTTTTGTTCTTTGGTGAGGGATTCTACGGCTATTCCACCAAATAAGTGAGAACTAGTAATAAAAGCCAGGGGAAATATCCCCTGCTTATACATAAAATTTTGTATTTACATTACCAAACCGTAGCCGTATACTGTCTAAAACTACTGTAAAGTTAGACTTTACAGTAGTTTTTATGATATTGCATCACTGTTATATTTAACTTCCTTGATATCGGTAAACTTTGCATAACAATATTCACCTTCTGGGAGACTCCAGATAGCCTCTCCATAGGTAGCTAGTCTTAAGCCATTCCTTTCCTGGTAATTTCCAATTGGAGTTGACCATCTAACCCTTTTACAAGAGCCATCCATCGACAAGTAGTACCTATCCTCACTAACGAAACGGATCAGTTCTCCTTTATCATTAAAATACAAAAGTGCAGATACCTGACAATCGTAAGCATTGAAAGTGGCTTTTACTGTCAAATCATCGATCGATTCCCATTTAATTCTGTGATCAATGAGGGTTGCTGGCGCAAAAAAACACATATCATTAAACAGCGTTGTTGTATCACTTATTCTCATTTCCGGGCCAGTAGTATTTACCACCGTAATCAAACCCGCAACTTTTATTTTCATAGTGGCTTCCTCAGCAGTATAAGAATGTAAACCCAGAACTGGGATGCCAGACATTTTAACTCCCATATAAAACAATCGGGTGGGGAGACTGTCAAAGAAGTTATACTGTTCCGCCTTAATCTTGACCCAGCCTTTTTTAGGGTCCATTTTCATTTCGCCATCAACGGTCACCTTTACATTTTGCACCTTTTCTTTGCCGATCACCCCGACATAGTTTAGGTATTTTTGCACGGGTTTGGGTAAATGATGGATATCCTTTTCAGTTAAGATGTTATTTTCTGCCTTTGCATTACGTGCAATACCTTTTTGCACTTCTTTTTTATAGGTTCTTTTCAACTCCTGGGACATGTAAATCAGAAACGGGGCCATCAACATAATCGAAAACAATATAATTATAAAGATATATTTATTATCCATTTGTAATCCTCCTTACGGATCATCGGTACAAGTTACTTCTTAATGAAATGTTATTAACTATTCGTATAATAGTAATATATTACCTATTTGACTAAAATTCTATATCAATATAATCTTGACGGTTAATAATGATAGTGCTAAAATTTTACTGAACGTACGTACACTCAGAGGAGATATAACATGACTATACCAAAAATAAAGCAAAATAAAGAACGTCGGCAAAGGCTTTTGGCATGTGCAATTGATCTTTTTGTAGAAAAGGGATATTTTGATACCCCAGTTCGCGAAATAATAAATAAATCAGGTTTTGGGACAGGCACCTTTTATAATTACTTTACGGATAAGGAAGATATTTTAAAGACACTTCTGGAAGAGTTCGCGGATCAAATCATTTTAGGTGTCAATAGCTATTACACAACTGAAAAGGATTTGTACAAAAGATTTATTGAAACAAAACGCGTAACAATGGAAGTATTTGCCAAAAATGAGAAGATGTCGGAAATATATAGTCGAGTAGCTGGCACAAGTGAAGCCATTGACAAATGCCTAAAGCAGTTTGAGGATAAATTAATTGAGTTTTATATTAGAAATATTGAGTACGGCATTAATAAAGGTGCCTTTAATAACGTTTCGGTTCCCCCGGTTGCCCAGGCTATACTAGCAGTAGAAAAATACCTGCTGTACAAATGGATAGTATTAGGAGATATAACCAAAGAAGAAATGGTAGAAATGGTCATATCGTTCCATGAAACTCTGTCTAACGGTTTAGTTAAAAACAAGTAAAGATTCTAAAGGGCTTTTTTAAAAAGATTAAAGTGGTCTTATTATTTAACAATAAATGAACGCGCGTACGTTCATTTGGTATTTATCTTTCGGTGTGCATTCCAATCATTTAAGGTGGAGGTGTTATTTTTGCAAAAGTTGAATCCGGAACACATTAAAGCTGTAATCGATCTTTGTAATCAGGGGCCTTACTTCAGGCTGTTGTCGATGGAGGTACGTGAATTAGGGAAAGGTTATTGTAGGGTTGAGGTTAGCCTGCAGGACAAACATCTTAATCCTTTTGGGGGAATTCATGGCGGTGTTTATTCGTCGCTAATTGACACGGCTGCTTACTGGGCAGTTTATTGTGATGTTGAAGAAAATGCAGGACTTATATCCCTTGATATTAAGGTGGATAATTTAGCACCGATAAAAGAAGGGCATCTTGTAGTTGAAGGAAAAAGGATAAAGGCGGGAAGAAGTATCTGTCTAGCTGAGGCGGTAATTGTCGACAGCCAGGGCAAGCGTCTAGCGCATGGTACCTCCAAGCAGATGGTGACTCCCGGACTTCAAACAATAGAACAGGCGGTATTGGCGATGGGATATAAACCCCTGCCGCCAAAGTTCATTAAATGATTACCATACTATTCCGGTACCACCTTTAGATGTCGAGCTGTTGTTGTGTAAACAAATCATAAATGTATTCGACTGAGTTGGGAGTAATCCGACCCGGTCGAACTTTTTATTTACTCATCCAATAAGGCCTACGAACCTCTATTCACACCACTACCTAACTAATTTAGAATATCTTAAAAGGCTATAATATGTTATAATACTATTGATTAGGAGTTATGTTAACAATAAGTCATGGTAGGGCTGAAAAACAGTCGTAGCCTTTAACTTGTTAAAGTGTACGACTGTTTTTATGTAATAACGGGGTATGGTCTGTGTTGCTTGATTTTACAAATAATGTAATGAAGGATGAGGTGGTTTTTTGTTAAAACTACTATCAGAGAAATTAAAGGAGTCTTTTCTTTCAGTAATTCCAATCATTATCCTGGTTTTAGTCTTAAATTATACGATAGCCCCGATGCCTTTATGGAATATGGTACTGTTTTTAGTCAGCGCTTTTTTAATGATTTTAGGAATAACCCTGTTTAACATGGGGGTAGATGTGTCTTTAATTCCAATTGGAGAAAAAATCGGTTCTTCTTTAGTAAAGAGCAGGAATCTGCTTCTGATCGTAATTTTAACGATCGTTATTGGCATATTTATTAGTGTAGCAGAGCCGGATTTAATTGTGTTGGCTGGACAGATAAATGGGGTACCTGATTCTACTATTATCATTGTTGTTTCTATAGGTGTAGGTTTGGCATTAGTAGCGGCCTTTTTGCGAATCTTGTTTCAGTTACCGCTTTCATATATATTGATCAGTTGTTATCTACTGGCCTTTATTCTTTCTGGATATACTAGCAGGGAATTTCTTTCTATTGCCTGGGAATCTGGTGCAGTAACAACCGGTCCAATTATGGTGCCTTTTGTAATGGCCCTTGGACTTGGTTTAGCATCCGTACGTGGAGATAAAACAACAGAAGAAGATAGCTTTGGACTCATTGCTCTTTGTCTTATAGGTCCTATTCTTACTGTTTTAATTTTAGGAATGTTTTTTACACCTTCCGGTGGTAGTGCTATGGCTGTTCCTGAAATTCAGTCAATGTCAGATATCATCTCACTTTATGGCTCCAATTTTCCTCAATACTTTATGCAAATAGCAGTAGCCCTGTTTCCAATGCTCTTTCTTTTTGGCATATTTCACATCTCAAGGCTGCATTTAAGTAAAAAAACCATTTTGAAAATTAGTACTGGGACGATTTACACGTATTTGGGCCTTGTCTTGTTTTTAACCAGTGCAAATGTAGGTTTTATGTCTTCAGGATATCAACTAGGCAGTATCTTAATTGAGAATACCAGCACCGGGGTATTGATTCTCATTGGCATGGCTATCGGATATTTTGTAGTTGCGGCAGAACCAGCCGTTTTTGTTCTAAAAAGGCAGGTTGAAGAGATTACATCAGGAGCAATTTCGGCTAAAGCAATGGGTATAGGACTATCCATTGGAGTTGCTGTATCGGTTGGTTTAGCTATGCTTCGTGTTGTTACAGGGTTATCTATTCTTTATTTTGTTATCCCAGGATATGTGATTGCTCTTATCCTATCATTTATAGTTCCCCATCTTTATACCTCAATAGCATTTGATTCCGGAGCAGTTGCCTCCGGGCCTCTGGCTGCGACATTTATGCTTCCTTTTGCCATAGGAGCTTGTGAGGCTATTGGCAATAACATCTACACAGATGCATTCGGTATAGTTGTATTAGTTGCTATGACTCCGGTCATTACGCTTCAGTTGTTTGGTTTGGTCTATGTGATTAAATCCAAAATTGCAGCTAGGGAAGCTGTTATTCCTGTAGAGGATACGATTCTTGAGTTGGATTATGAAACAGATGCAGACTCAGATAATATATCGGACGAAAATAATGATAGACTAAGTAAAGGCAATACAAATGACAGTTAATAACTTGGGTTTAATTAACCAAAGGATACTGCTGAAATCACTTCAAAAACTAACCGAAATGAAGAAAGTATATAATCGTGACACATCAAAAAATATTGAAATAAATAATCCTATGGGTTATTATATCAACCAGTAACCACCCATGGGCGAGGGAACGGAGGGATACGAATGGCAGAGAGTTCAGAGACCAGACTGGAAGCACTGATTACAATAGTGGATTTTAGTTTAGGGAAAGCTTTGAGCAACTTATTTAAAAATAATAATATACCAATTGCTATACTGATTCATGGGTATGGTACGGCCAAGTCTGTAATCTATGATATTCTTGGTTATGGTAGTCCTAAGAAAATTGTTACAGTAAGCATTCAAACAAAAAATATGTCAAAGTCGATTATGAATCAAATTCATAATCGGCTTGATTTTAGCAAACCGGGAACGGGGATAGCCTTTACAATAAGTGTAAGTAGTATTAGTAATACCCTTTCCATGATCTGTAAACAGGCCGATGAGTATTTAAAGATAGGAAGTGAAGGTATGACTGTAAAGCCCAAGGAACCTTATCACTTAATCATAACCATTGTAAATAGCGGTTATTTTGAACAGGTTATGGAGGCTGCAAAGAAAGCTGGAGCAACTGGCGGTACTTTAATCCATGCACGTGGTTTAGGATCAAAGGAAGCTATAAAATATCTTGGCATAACGATACAACCGGAGAAAGACATTATCCTAATACTCACATCCCAAGAGAAGAAACTTGCTATTATGGGGAATATTATGCAAGATGTCGGACTAAATAAAGCCGGTATGGGTATCTGCTTCTCTTTACCAGTAAATAGTGCGATGGGATTAGGAACAAGAATTGAAAATGTTGACGAACTTTAATGAACACCTGAAAAAGATGATTCTTAATATTAAATCCCTCACCGGATGACCCATGAAGCAATTATCGCACGTGGTTTACTGGCATTTGTCAGGTGGTGGGAAATACTACCAAACGGATAAAAGATAGGCAAGAAATTCGCGTGCATGGAACAGCAGGTATATCAAAATACTGTAATTGAGAACACAAAGGGCTGTGCTGAAACTTAAAGTTTCGGCACAGCCCTTTACTTCATATGGGAGGAAAAAAGCTGAAAAAATAAAAATGGCCACATCCTACATGCCGGATGCTGCCGTTTTTCTCATATTATGAGCGATGCGAAATAAGTCTCACTCTCGCTTTACCTTCGCCTACACTTTAGGGTAAAGCGGCGCAAGCCAAAGTTTTTCTAAAAAAGAACTTTTCCTAGTTTAATTATAGCATATAAAAAATGGTCAATATAGGCTATATATTCACATTTATTACTGCTAAAATGCAATAGAACTATAATGAAGTGGTTGAAAGGGTAAAATGTCTAAGAAACCAAAAAAATAATGGTTAGGGGAGATATAGGTGGGTTCTTTGGTGCTTGGTTTTCAGGAAATAGAAAAAACACAGCCGTTGCTCGTTGGCGGGAAAGGGTTAAAATTAGGGGAATTATCAAAACTTCAAGGAATACAAGTGCCAGAAGGGTTTTGTGTTACAACCGTGGGATATCAAAAAGCCATCGAACAAAATGCAACGTTTCATTCATTGTTGGATCAGCTAACATGGTTAAAAGTGGAGGATCGAGATCAAATTGGTGAAATCAGCAGGAAGATTCGACAGATCATTGTGGAAGTCGAAATTCCTTCCGATGTAGTGAAAGAAGTTTCTTACTATCTCTCCCAGTTTGGCGATGAACATGCTTATGCCGTGCGTTCTAGTGCCACTGCTGAGGATTTACCACATGCTTCTTTTGCCGGTCAACACGACACCTATTTAAATATCATTGGAAAAGAAGCAATCTTGCAGCATATCAGCAAATGTTGGGCTTCCCTCTATACGGATCGTGCGGTGATCTACCGCATGCAAAACGGATTTGACCATAGCCAAGTTTATTTATCCGTTATCATTCAAAGGATGGTTTTCCCACAGGCTTCAGGAATTTTATTTACAGCTGATCCGATTACTTCTAACCGAAAGCTGTTAGCAATCAATGCTAGTTTTGGACTTGGAGAGGCACTGGTCTCTGGGTTGGTTTCTGCCGATTGTTATAAAGTATGGGAAGATGAAATCATCGATAAGATGATAGCAACCAAAAAACTGGCTATCTATGGACTAAAGGAAGGCGGAACAGAGACACAGCAAATCGAGCCTGGTCAGCAAAAGACTCAAACACTTACTGAACAACAAATTTTACAACTGGCACGCATAGGAAGACAGATCGAAGCTTATTTTGGCTGCCCACAAGATATTGAATGGTGTTTGGTTGATGATATATTTTATATTGTCCAGAGTCGGCCAATCACTACTTTATACCCAGTCCCTGAAGCAAATGATCAGGAAAATCACGTTTATGTATCGGTCGGTCATCAACAAATGATGACCGACCCCATGAAACCATTGGGAATGTCGATATTCCAGTTAACATCCTTTGGACCCAGGTATAAAGCTGGTGGAAGGTTGTTTGTTGATGTCACAGATAATTTGGCTTCACCTGACAGCAGAGAAATTTTATTAGATGCCATGGGACAACACGATCCGCTCATAAAAGACGCACTCAAGACCATAATAGAGCGAAGAGATTTCATAAAATCGTTACCAAATAATAAGAAAGAAC
Organism: Desulfotomaculum sp. 1211_IL3151; assembly: GCF_036763075.1. NCBI lineage: Bacteria > Bacillati > Bacillota > Clostridia > Eubacteriales > Desulfotomaculaceae > Desulfotomaculum > Desulfotomaculum sp. 1211_IL3151. Next base: position 69,309 of record NZ_JBAIYV010000039.1, read on the forward strand.
CGAGTCTCAATAAAAGCAATACAGGTATCTCGTCTGTGGGTTTTCAAGCACAAATCGAAAACGATCCGACAATCGTTTCTGATTTGATTAAGCGTAGTCAAACATCGATAGAAGAATTAAAACAAAACATCCAAACTAAGTCAGGATCGGTTTTATTAGACTTTATACTTGAAGATATCCAGCGATTAAAAAAGATTTTATCTGACCCACAAAGTTCGAGGGTGTTCATGGCTGCTATGGATGCTTCCGCATGGATCAATGAAAAAATGAAGAAGTGGTTAGGTGAAAAAAACGCAGCAGACACACTTTCTCAATCTGTACCAAACAATATTACTTCGGAAATGGGCCTGGCGCTGTTGGATGTCGCAGATGTGATTCGTCCTTATCCGGAAATAATTGCTTATTTACAACATGTAAAAGATGATAACTTTTTGGATAAACTGGTTAAGTTTAATGGCGGACAGGAAGTCCAAGCCGCGATCCATGCTTATCTCAACAAATACGGCATGCGATGTGTCGGAGAAATCGATATTACGAAAACCCGTTGGAGCGAAAAACCAGTTACACTTGTCCCAATGCTCCTCAGTAACATCAAAAATTTTGAGCCGAATGCTAGCCATAGGAAATTTGAGCAAGGGCGGCAGGCAGCTTTGAAAAAAGAGCAGGAGTTATTCGATCGATTGAAGCAATTACCGGATGGCGAACAAAAAGCCAAAGAAGCAAAACGAATGATCGACCTAATTCGGAATTTCATCGGCTATCGGGAATATCCAAAATATGGCATGGTTAATCGCTACTTCATTTATAAGCAGGCTTTACTGAAAGAGGCCGAACAACTGGTACATGCCAAGGTTATTCATGAAAAAGAAGATATATATTACCTCACTTTTGAAGAACTTCAGGAAGTGGTACGCACAAATAAGCTGGATTACCAGATCATTAGCAAACGAAAAGAAGAGTACAAATTATATAAAAAACTAACCCCCCCACGTGTCATCACTTCTGATGGTGAAATCATTGGAGGTAAGTACCAACGAGAAAATCTTCCCGCCGAAGCCATTGGTGGTCTACCCGTTTCTTCCGGAGTCATAGAGGGACGGGCGCGCGTCATCTTAAACATGGAAGAAGCGGACCTAGAAGATGGAGATATATTAGTTACGACTTTTACTGACCCTAGCTGGACACCATTGTTTGTATCCATAAAAGGCCTAGTTACCGAAGTTGGCGGAATGATGACCCATGGAGCAGTTATCGCACGTGAATATGGCTTACCGGCAGTTGTCGGGGTGGAAAATGCTACTAAACTGATAAAAGATGGACAACCAATTCGCGTGCATGGAACAGAAGGGTATATCGAAATATTGTAATTGAGAACACCAAAGGCCAACCCAATTTAAAAAACCATTGGTAGACATAAAATAAAGTAATACATGACAAAAGATATATAACTTTTATTCATTTAACATACACCTCCAAATATGCTATGTTTTAGAAGGTGTTAATATTAGGAAGGAATTAAGCTTAGGAGGTTGCTTATGAAAAGAATTAAGTTGCTGCTAGTTAGTCTATTGGTGTTGCTGATGCTGGCAGGGTGTGGTCAATCAAGTGAAACTACCAGCCAAGACCAATCCATTAAACTTGGCGGCTCCAGCACCTTGGCTCCCACCGTTGCCAAGTGTGCCGATGACTTTACAGAAAAATATAAAACCTGGAATAACGTTGATCCTAAGTTACCCGAAGAACCCATTGTAATCTTTGTTTCCACCGGTGGCTCAGGTTTTGGTGTTAAATCTGCCTTAGATGGTACTGTGGACATCGGGTTAGTTTCAAGGGAGATTAAAGACGAAGAACAAGCAAAAATGCCAAATGGAAAGATTATTAAAATGGGTTCCGATGCACTGGCTATCGCAGTCAACCCTAAAAACCCCATTGTACAAGAGAAACCCGATCTAACCACGGATGAAGTTAAGACAATCTTTGCAGGGGAAGTTAAAACTTGGAAAGAACTGGATGCCAAGCTGCCGGATCGCCCAACCGTACTGGCCATTCGTGACCTTGGTGGCGGTGCTGCCCAGGTATTTGACGAGTTGGTTATGAAAAAAACTCCTGTAGCGAAAGAAGCCATTCAGCTGCCTTCTATGGGTGCATTAGCCGGTAAAGTGGCAGAAAATGCGGATGCCATTGGGTATGTTTCCACTGGTTTGATTAAACAAAACGAAGGTAAAATAATTGCCTTAAATATTGATGGTGTAGCTCCCACTAACGAGAATATCGCCAGCGGTGAATACAAAATTGCCCGACCATTGCTGCTAGTCACGAAAGATCAGCCAGATCAAAAACAACAGTTGTTTATAGATTACCTCATGTCCGAAGATGGTCTGAAGGTTTTGGAAGAGATGGGATTTGTTCCCGCTGTTAAATAGGAAAATAATTGTGGGTAGTTGAGTTATTCAACTACCCACAGGTTTTTATAGGTGTGTGAAAAGATGCAGGAAAAAACAGGTACATTTTGCTTGCTGGTCGCTTGGTGTTCGACCCTACTTTTAATGTCAATCATCCTATTTATGGCTTTGGAAAGCTGGGCAGTTTGGACAGAAGTGGGTCCCCTTAAGTTTATTCTGGGGCTAAACTGGAATCCTCTGGCAGAACCTCAGCAATTGGGCATTGGTACAATGATCTTAAGTACGTTGTGGACCGCTTTGGGAGCGTTAATAATGGCAGCACCTCTGGGTCTTTGCTGTGCTATTTTTCTGGCAGAGTTTGCTCCTGGCTGGATAACGAACTTCCTTCGACCAGCCATTAATCTGTTAACGGGCATTCCGTCCGTGGTCTATGGTTTTCTAGGAGCTACCGTGCTGGTGAAATTTTTTGAGGTAAACTTTTCCATGGCCAGTGGTGAATCATTATTTTGTGCTTCCCTTGTATTAACCGTTATGGTGTTGCCCTATATTATTAGTGCCTCAGAATCAGCCCTGCGAGCAGTGCCCCCGGAATACCGACAAGCATCGCTGGCACTGGGGGTTTCTAAACCTTACCTGACCTTACGCGTTCTGATACCTTTGGCTAAGAAGGGGCTGCTTGGCGCAATAATTTTAGGCTTTGGCAGAGCTGCCGGGGAAACAATGGCTGTATTAATGTTGGCGGGCAATACCATGGTGCTACCTACCTCCTGGTTTAGTAAGGGAGAGCCGCTCCCTGCACTGATTGCCTTAGAGCTTGGTACATCAGAAGTAGGAAGCTTACATTATCAAGGTTTGTTTGCAGCGGGCCTAGTATTGCTGATTTTTGTTCTTAGTATAAACCTGTTATTGGCTCTGTTTCGATGGAACCGAAGAAATGGGGTGAATTAATATGTCCTTACGACGATTAATCGACACGCTTTGCCTTGCCATTTTTTGGTTAGCTGGGCTGTTGCTGCTCATCATTCTTTTAGGTATCCTTGGTTATCTAATCTACCGGGGACACTCAGCTATAAATTTGGAATTTTTACTGGCCTCCCCAAAGGGACTGCCCCTGGGCACCGAGGGAGGGATACTCCCTGCAATTAAGGGGACACTTTGCCTGATAATGCTTGCTGTATCAATTGCCGCGCTACCAGGACTGGCCACGGCAGTATATTTGGCTGAGTATGCTCACAAAAACGTAATTTCCCAGATTATCAATACCACGGTTCAGTGTATGGCCGGGCTGCCTTCCATTGTCACAGGATTATTTTGTTATGCTTTGTTCGTGGTTCGTATGGGTTTTGGGATCTCCCTATTGGCAGGGGGGCTCGCCTTAGGTATGATGATTTTTCCAGTCGTCGTCGTTACGGCTAGAGATGCCTTGCTCGCTGTCAATAAGCATTATCGTATAGTCGGAACCTCTCTAGGGGTTTCCAAAAGCTATATTTTAGTTAGGATTTTGTTACCCCAGGCCGCACCGGGAATAATCGGTGGTATACTTTTAGCCATGGGCTATGCGGCTGGTGCCACTGCTCCTATTATGGTTACTGTCGCTGCCATAGCTACGCCATCGACGGGGGATTTATTTCAACCGGTAATGGCACTACCCTATCATCTCTATATTTTATTTAGCCAGCAAGTTTCTCTGGACAAAGCCTACGGAACTGCCCTGGTTCTGGTTTCTCTGTTACTGATTCTAAATGTTATCGCCATGTGCTTGAGGCATCAGAAAAGAAGGGAGGGTTAATATGTCCTTACAAATGGAGGATTTACAAGTTAGTTTTGGCAATAGTAAAATATTAGAGAGTATGAATCTTTCCTTTAGTAAAAATAAACTGCATGCGATCATCGGGCCATCCGGCTGCGGAAAAACAACACTCTTAAAGAGCCTGAACAGAACCTTGGAATTAGACAAAGGATATCAGATTAAAGGCAAGGTGAATCTCTCGGGAGAGAACATTTATGAATGCAAAGATACCTCATGGGTTAGGAAAAGAATCGGCTTGGTTTTCCAAACTCCCATTGCACTTCCTTTGAGCATTAAGGAAAATGTACTGTTTGGAGTTCGTTACTTCGGTGAACGGAATAAAGCGAAACTGAATGTAATCTGTGAGAACTGCTTAGAGCAAGCGGGACTCTGGGAGGAGGTTAAAGACAAGTTGAATCATCCGGCTAGGGAATTATCAGGTGGTCAAATCCAACGGCTCTCCATAGCCCGTGTGTTGGCAGTTTCCCCAGAGATCCTGTTGCTGGATGAACCTTGCTCGAACTTAGACCCTTCGGCCACAAAGATTATAGAAGGGTTGCTAAAGAAACTTGCCAAACAACTAACCATTATATTGGTTACACATAATCTTTTTCAGGCTAAAAGAATTGCCGATATTACAATATTTCTAATGAATGGGCAAGTAATAGAGGAAGGGGAGACAGAAGCTTTATTTGCCAACCCGAAAGAACAAGAAACAAGGGACTTTATATCTGGTTTAACATGGTAAGGGGGAATCTAAGTGATTTCAGTGGAAATACCAGGAATAGGTCAAATGCAGTTTTACTCTCTGGTTTTGGACTTTAACGGAACGATCGCCTTGGATGGATATTTAGAAGAAGATGTATTAGAGCAGCTAAATCACTTATCGAGTGATCTAAAAATCTACGTGATTACAGCAGACACCTTCGGCCGGGTTGTTGCTGAATGTAAGGACTTAAATGGAGAAGTGGTAATCCTACAAAACCATCTGGGCGCACAAGAAAAAGAGGACTTTATAAACTCCATCGGGGCAGAGCATGCAGTAGCAATAGGAAATGGTGTCAACGATTGTTTGATGCTAAAGAAAGCAGCCTTGGGTATTGTAATTATTGGGGGTGAAGGGGCTTCTGTTAAAGCAGTAAATGCTGCGGATATTGTGGTAACGGATATTCGTCAGGCATTAGGACTTTTACTTAATACAAATAGACTAAAAGCAACCCTTAGAGGTTAACGAGGTGTTAGGCGTGTCTAATCTAGACCTTAACAAATGAACTCTCAGAATAACAGGGAGTTCGTTTTTTAATGTGTCAAGGCAAACCTTTTTAGCATAATATGCTGTGCAATCCAACCATAGCCTTGCCCGATACTCATTATGCCCAGCCCATTAAATATGACCAAAAGCTTTCTGTTAAGTTGGTGAGGAGCTAATTTCGTGAAAGTTTGGAGATGTTTTTTCCGATACAAAAGGACCAATTGCTTTGGAACCATATTTAAGCCAGTCAATATTTGTTCCATATATAATTTTATTAATGTAGGGGTTTGCTTCTGTTTTGACTATTTTATCAAAGGTATCATCATCTATCGAGTCATAGAAGTATCTAAAGTTGCTCATTGTGTTTATGATCTTTTTATATTTCTGTGTTAGTTCATCGTAATCTTTATTTAGAGCGATTGACTTAGCCGCCATAATGCCAGTAATAATTGCGGTGGCAGCACCTAGACCTAAAAAGGGATCTAAGAAGCCACCTTGATCCCCAACGAAAAGACAGTTCTTCCATTGCTTAGTGCTTGAATTTGCCGCTACATGGGTTCGATCATAGGTTCCAAGAAGAGTTGTTTTTTCAAGGATACGTTCCTTTTTTAAAAACTTTTTCCAGCAATAATTAAACTCTTCCCAATTTTTTAAATGTGGGATCGTAACATACAATGAACCTATTTTAGAGCTGAAGGGTGCAAAAAAACCATAACCATCTTTAACGATTTCTTTATTACCCCATACAATAGCTGTATTCGTATTAAAATCACCATATAATTTAGCCACCCTAGTATGGGTAGCAAGGTATTGTTTCCAATCTGTTAAATACCGATCTGCAACGTAATCCTCTCCTCTGCTTCCAGTGGCAACTATAACATAATCATATTTTTTACTTAGCTCCTCTACCGATTGCCTTTGCTCATAAAGAATCTTAGAGTTTTTGATATTATTTAGAAGTTGATTGCCAATAGATAGTGGCTCTTGTCCCATAATAAAACTAAAACCGATTGTTTCTTTTGAAATTGTAGCCTTAGAATGTCTGCTGTGAATAATTAAGTCGGTTATCCTTTCTAGAGGAGATATTTCGATTGAAAGCAGCTTATTTATGTGTTTTAAAGGTTTCGTTGAAATACCTCTATAGGCCATATTAAACAAAACGCCAACATGCGAATAATGGTCAGATATAAATGAGTTTTGCTCGAAAATATCGGGTACAATTCCATACTTTTCCAAGGAAATTGCTGCAGAAAGACCCGATACGCCAGCACCTATAATTGCAATCTTCATAATAACCGCTCCTCATAACCTAATAAGAAGTAGTATATGAGTTATACGTGTTTATTATAAATTGCTTATTCTTAATTTAATACAAATTGTAGCTAATCTACACCTATGACATGACAACACTACGGAGCGGCATCCATAAAATATAAATAAGGACAGTCCTCCAAATGTTTAGGGATCGTGATGCGGATGTGACGAGTAAAGAATATATAAAGGGGCTGTTGTACAATGAACCAATTGGTTCTTGTGTAACAGCCCCTTTTAATAAAACAGTAGTGTGATTTATCTAATAATTAATTTATGGCACTGATAAACATTTCCTATTATGGTAGAATAATTCTAAAGCAGTTCGGAGGTGAGTAAAAATGTTAATGAATAAAATTCTATTAGCAGTTGATGGTTCCGAAAATGCAAAACGAGCAGTTGATTATGTCATTAAAGTAGCCAAAAAACAAGGAGATTTAAATATTACACTGATTCATGTTATAAATTCCAGAAAAGAAATAAATAAACTTAGAAATACCTCTTCAGAAATTGAAGAAATTAAGCAGCGGGTTATAAGCGAAGGTTATAAAATTATTAATGATCATGAAGAAATTCTTAAACATACTGGGTTATGTGTAACAACCAAGCTGATAGACGGTGATCCAGCCATAAAAGTTGTTGAGTTCGCCAAATTGGGTGAATATGACCATATCGTGTTGGGGACAAGGGGTTTAACAGACCTTCAGAGTATTGTCCTTGGAAGTGTAAGCCATAAGGTTTTAGCTTTATCTGAATGCCCGGTTACCTTTGTTAAGTAGACTTTGGTATGGCAACCAAGATCAGCTGATGCCATGCAATGGTTCGAGGTTGCTGATTTTTTGATTGCGTGCCTTAAAAGAATAATATAATTCAAATTTTTCCCGGGTTATAGCCCGGGATTTTATTTTTTAAAGTATTTAATTTAGGAGGTTGCACTGAAAATGAGAATATATAGGACTGCCGGAGCGGAAATAAAGGAGAGATAAAAAACTGTTTACAGAATTCGTAAAATTCACCAAATCACGGTTGGCATAAAGAGCGTTTACTTGCTCTTTTTCTTTTTATTCACGATTCGTACTTTTTTGATAAATTTTAACTTTTTCGTAAGAAATTTTAATTATTTTGTAAAACAATGAAGCATAAAACTTGGTATGGTAAAAAGGAAGACGCGGCTATGACGGCAAAAACGGAGGCCTGGCATAAGTGGAAAGTGAAGATAACATGAATTGCAGCAAGAAAACAAATCAATTGAATTGGCAATCAAAGCGACAGCAAAGGGGATTGCGGACGGATTCTACCGGCTATATGCCGGGCTTGGATGGATTGAGGGCCTTGGCGGTGTTTGCAGTGATTGCCTACCATCTCAATCTGACCTGGGCTCCGGGAGGGCTTTTAGGGGTAAGTCTGTTCTTTGTGCTGTCCGGATATTTGATCACCAATATTCTCCTGAAGCAATGGGAGCACGCCGGAACGATTGATTTGAAGGATTTCTGGCTACGCCGAGCCCGGCGGCTACTGCCGGCTCTTTTTGTGATGCTGGCAGGCGTGATGGCCTGGGTGATGCTTTGCGCACCAGAACGCCTGGCGGCCTTGAAGCAGGAAGCGTTGGCCGCAGTATTCTATACCAGCAATTGGTATCTGATTTTCCATCAGGTATCCTATTTTGAAAGCTTTGGTCCGCCGTCCCCGCTGGGACACCTCTGGTCTTTGGCGGTAGAAGAACAATTTTATCTCTTCTGGCCCCTTCTTCTGGGATGGGGGCTGCGCTGTCTCCGGCAGCGCAAATGGCTGATGTTTGGAACCGTTGCCGTCGCTCTGATTTCTGCTGCAGCGATGGCACTGATGTACATACCGGGTCATGACCCCAGTCGGGTCTATTATGGAACGGATACCCGTGTTTTCGCCTTGCTTGTGGGGGCTGTACTGGCCATGGTATGGCCCAGCCGGAAAATGAACGCAGACCTGTCTGGAAAAAAGAAACGGACGTTGGATGCGGTAGGAAGCCTGGGGTTATTGGTGGTACTTCTGATGATTGGCAAAACCAACCAATACCAGACCTCTCTCTATCAAGGCGGACTCCTGCTCTTCTCTTTTGCGGCGGCTTGTGTGGTGGCAGTTCTGGCCCACCCGGCCAGCTATCTGGGCCGGTTCTTCAGCTGGGGTCCCTTGCGTTGGCTGGGAGAGTGTTCCTATGGGATATACTTGTGGCATTACCCGATCATCATCCTGACGAATCCGGTTGTCAATACGGAAGGCCCGGACCTTTCACGCGCCCTCTGGCAAATTGCGGCAAGCATTATCCTGGCGGCTCTGTCCCGCTACCTGATTGAGGAGCCGATCCGTTACGGACGGCGGAAACGAGTACGGCGGCGGACGCCGGCCCTTCCGTGGTGGCAAAGGCCATTGGCCCACAGCGCAAAGATTACGTTCAGTATCGTGCTGGTTTTTTTGCTGTTATTCGTGGCCCCCAATGAAAACACGGAAATTTCGGCTAAAGCTTTAGACAGCCAGGTGACGACCGTGACTACAGAACAAGCTCAAATTCAGGGGACGGACAGGGAAGCTGGTGCTGTCACCGTGGAACCTGCTGTGGCAGATAAAGAGAGTGATGTCAGGGGAGATGAAATTACGGTCATTGGGGATTCCTTAATCATCAATGTGGAATCTGTTTTGCAAGAACGCTTGCCGGGCATTGTAATCGACGCGCAAATCGGTAGGCAGATGTATCAGGCTCCGCATGTCATTTCCAGGCTTGAAAAGGAAGGTAAGCTGGGGAGAATCGTGATTATTCAATTAGGCACAAACGGTTCGTTTACAGAAAAGCAGTTAACAGAGACCCTGGACTCCTTGCAAGGAACTACGGAGATCGTGCTGGTGAATGCCCGTGTCCCGAAGCCTTGGGAAGCGGTAGTGAATGGGACGCTGAGCAAGGTGGCGGAGTCTTACCCCAAGGCCAGGCTGATCGATTGGCATTCAGCCAGCAGCGGCCATGACGATTATTTTTATTCGGACGGTGTTCATCTGACCCAAACGGGTGTGGCGGCCTACGGGGAAATGCTGATCGAAGCCTTGATTTCCCATCAAAAGGATAAACATAAATCGTGTTATAATAACAAAAAATCTAAGGAATGATAATATGCACGATCAGAAGATAAAAGTATTGGTTGTTGAAGATGAAGCTTCGATTCGGCGTTTCATCACCCTCAATCTGGAGATGGCCGGATACGAAGTGGGAGAAGCGGCCAGCGGGGAGGAGGCACTGGTTGTGCTCACGGCGTTCCTTCCCGATTTGGTGGTGCTGGATCTGATGCTGCCTGGGATAAACGGTCTGGAAGTTTGTCGGCATGTTCGCGAAACCATGCCGGAACCGCTCATTATCATGCTGACGGCCAAAGGGCAGGATACAGATAAAATTATGGGTCTTGAACTGGGAGCGGATGATTATATGGTCAAGCCCTTTAATCCCTTTGAATTGATTGCCAGGATTAAAGCCATGCTAAGACGCCGAAACCGGTTTGAAACCGAAAGAACGACCTATATTTATGGCAATCTGCGACTGGATATTGCTGCTAATAAACTGCTCAGAAACAATCGGGAAGTGGAGCTGACCCCCACGGAATATTCGATATTAAAAATGTTCATGGAAAACCCGGGGAAAGCTCTGAAACGAGATGAGATGCTGAATGCGGTCTGGGGAGAAGATTATTTTGGGGATACCAAAACGTTGGATGTGCATATCCGGCGGCTCCGGGAAAAAATTGAAGATAATCCCTCTGAGCCTCGGTATATTAAGACTGTTTGGGGTTCCGGTTACCGGTGGCAGCTGGAGTCCGGCGGGAGGCTGCCATGAAAGGGATCAGAGGGAGGCTGACGGCCAATTTCATGATCGTGATTTTGGTTTCGGTGGCCATTTTGGAAGTGCTGCTGATCTATACGGTCCAGCAAAATTATTACGGTAGCCTAAGGGGCAACCTGACCAACCAGGTCAAAATCAGCGCGGATATGTATTCCAAATACTATTCCGATACCTCTTTGGAAGATAATATTCTGTATAATGTGGATGCCTTTTGGAATCAAAGCGATGCCGAAGTGGAGATTGTCGATCGGAACGGAAAGATTGTCATGAACTCTCTGGGGATAATTACGGAACAAGGAGAGCCCATGGCGGATATACAGGATGCGCTCAATGACAAGATGGGGGAATGGGTGGGGAAATTAAACAATCAGAAAGTCATGGCAGTAACGTATCCTTTAAAATCGGAGGGTCAAATTGTCGGAGCTTTACGTTTTATTGCTTCTACCGATGCCATTGATCAGGACATTCGAGACACAGCTAAAATTTTTATTGCCATCGGCCTTTTGGTTGCACTGGTCGTCGGTTTGCTCAGTATCTTTTTAGCCAATACCATTCTTATCCCCCTGAGGGAAGTAACCGCTGTCGCCGAGAGTATGGCGGCAGGCAATTTTCAAATCAAGAGCGAGAAAAAGCGAGATGACGAAATCGGCAAGCTTTCGGATACCTTGAACTACATGGCTGATGAAATCACCAAAAAAGAAAAGCTGAAAAATGATTTCATATCTTCCGTTTCCCATGAATTGCGTACCCCGTTGACCTCGATTATGGGCTGGGCGATTACGCTGCAAAGCGAAAAATTTCAGCAGAAAGAAATGCTGAACGACGGCCTCGGTATCATTGCCAAGGAGACGAAGCGGCTTACTCGGATGGTCGAAGAGCTCCTGGACTTTTCCAAGTTCGTTTCCGGCAGGATCAAGCTTGAATATGAAAATGTTAATTTAGCCGAGCTTATGGAACATATCCGCAAACAGCTGATGCCACGGGCGCTGCGGGATAATATTCATTTCACGGTTGTTTACCCGGAAAACCTTCCCGATCTGTGGACAGATGCTAACCGGTTGAAACAAGTATTGATCAATATTCTGGATAATGCCTTGAATTTTACAGCTGCCGAGGGGTCTGTCAGTTTTCACGCTGAGGTCGGGGAAATAGAATATACCTTTACGATTGCCGACAGCGGGTGCGGCATTGCTGCCGGGGAACTGCCAATGGTGAAAGAAAAGTTTTATAAAGGCAAGAGTTCGCGTTCTCAAAACGGCATTGGTTTATCCATCTGTGACGAGATCGTCAGCCTGATGAAAGGTAGGTTGGCAATCAGCAGCGAGGTCAATGTGGGGACAACCGTCGTCATTACTCTGCCTAGAGAGGTGCGTGCCAATGGTTAAAAAATACCTGCTTCTCTTGCTTCCTTTTTTGCTGCTCATGCTTGGTGGTTGCGCTGAATCTTCGGGCGAATCGGCTGGTAAGATTATCCCGCCGTCCAACCCATTCCATCCGTTAGTTGGTAAATGGACGGTGCTTCGAGAGCTGGATACCAACGGCAATGGGGAAGGGGCAACCCGGCAATGGGTTGGCAGTGATGTCCAGTTTGCTGCAGGTGCTGTCGCCTTTGGCGGACATGTCTGGGACAAGCTTTCCTATAAAATCAAAAGGGTGAATGCAGCCGATTACTTGATGATGAAATACATTCCGTCTACCGGTATTTCTATCCCGAAAACCGAGAGGGTCGATGTCATAACTGTCTACGCTGCCGCCAATTATCTGGGCGAATTTATGAAGCTTGATGATACAAGCATGATTTTCTTCATGCAAAATAAAAAACTACTCTTGAAAAAAGTTGCTGATCAGGCAGACAGTACGCTGAGAGTAGCCAATACCAATGCTCAGCATCTGAATCTGAACCGCAACGAGGGGATTTCCGGTGTCTTGCTGGGACTGAGGATGCCTTCGGGCACCGACTATACCTATCAGACACTTTGGATTGCCGTCGAGCATCAGCAACTTCACCCGATCCTGGCGGCTGAACGGATTTTTTTTCCGCGCACCAGCGGTTTTTGGGAGCTTGATGTCCAGGATAGCTCTGCCGCGGGAGAGACAGGCAATATCCTGACGGCCCGCAATGTGGCGACCAAGATTCCCGACACGAAGAAGGGGAAAAAAGGAACAGGCGATCAAGCTGATACCGATCCGGCACTAAGAATCATCCATTATATTGGTAATAATTATGTAGCCATTGAAAAGAGAACCGCCGGGGTTAATCAATTGCAGGTGCTTCCGGTGGACAAATTATCATCGCCTATCGAAATAAAGGTATCCGATTTACTGGGAGATAATGAATTGAATGCTTATTTGAGTGCCAGGGAACAGTCTGTTGCGGATTTAAGGGACAAAGGGGTTACCTTGCTTAACCGAGATGAGTCCGGGGAAAATCTTGGCCTGGTACGGAAAAACGGCCATTGGTTTCTTATCGGGAGAGTCAATTATCAAAGCGGCGGGAAGTTTGAGCAAACAGACTTTGAGCTCAAGATCATCCCGCCGGCTAATTTGATTTTCTATGATACCCTCGTCTTAAGCTGGCATAATATCAAAGACCGGGTTCCCGATGCCATGGACGCCTTCACTTCACCCAATAAGGATATCGCCTTGGTTAAAACTAAAAATAAATTAACGATTTACCCCATCGGTGCAGAGAAATTAGCAGAAAACCCTTTGGCGGAGCTTGAGCTGCCGGAAGGAACGACGGTAATCATGGCTGAGTGGGCCACCGGGTCTTACGTTGATAGCTGGGAGAAATCCTTTCTCGCCTATGGAGCCCAGGCCTTATCGGGAAGCTCTGTCCGGATGCGCTGAACATGCTGCAAGGGAATGAATGACCTGCATTACCTAGACAACCCGTGAAGAATCCAAGGGGTTATTACAGGTTTATAGATGATATCCATGATTTTTGCGGTAATGCGAAAACAATCTACATCGGTGGACAAAATGCAGCGAATGCAAAGGGAGAGTTGGTTGGATAGGATGATCTTGAATGGGAGTGTAAATAATTCTAAGTAAACAATTAAATAAAAACACAAGTAAAAGCAAAGCCCTTCAGCCCTTAAAGCAAGAAGCTTTGATTTATGTATTTTTGAGGCTAGTTTTACCATGCCGATTGACTAAAAACTATTAAGCCGGTAGTTCCTTGGTGGATAGTAGCTAAATGTTGCGTAAAACGACTAATCGAATTTGGGTTTACACCTGAAGATTACGAAAAAGCGTGGAAGATGGCAAATAGCACGTAGTATGCACTTCAACCACTAAACACAGTAAGGAGTTGTTAATTATGAAGGCTATAACATCTGGCAGCCCTGGGCCTCCCCGGTGTCCATCGGAGTCAAAAAGATTGCCCGGTCTTGGGAAACTAAGTACCGGGGGCCTTTAGCGATACATGCGGCTAATAAAAAGCCAAATCAATATATCAGCGATTTTATGTTTAAGTTAGTAGAGTTAAATTTAACAGAAATCATTCCTGCCAAAATTATGGGAAAAGGAACAAGTATAGATATTACAATGCCGCGAATGAAAGTTAATGTCCCTTTTGGGTCAGTGGTTGCTATTTGCAGCCTAGTTGACTGTGTACCTATTACACCTGAATTTGTGGCCACATTGAGCGAGAATGAACGGGCCTTCGGTCTAACGGCATAATTTGAAAGAACATTCGTTGTTGTAGTTATAGCGTATATTAAAAAGAATTATTTTTTTAACACCTCAAAGGAGGTAATTTTCTGGAAAATTTACGACGATTCCTTTGGTATTTTCTTTATACTATTTTTTTAGGATTTCTCTTGTGGCTAGAGATGTATTATACCCGAGCTTTGATGACCCCTATGATCTTTATTATGATCTGGCCGTTGGTAGTTGGTGCTTATTTAGCCCTACCCCATTTGATTAAGCATATTCGACAACAGGGACGCTGGTATTATGATTGGGTAAAATTACTGGCTGTTGGTCTGCCAGCACTTTATATTGCCTTATTTAAAGCATTTTACTTCTTTTTTCACCTAACCCATTGGATGCCCAGCCGGATTCAGGTCTTATTAGTTAACTCTTACTTCAGCCAAACTGTCGCTGGTTTGGTTTTTGGTTATGTACTGATTAGTTCTCTCGAAAAACGAATGTAATTTATATGGAAACTGAACACCCTGCACCCGAAGTTTAACTGGCAGATGGGAGTGGATTATTAGTATCAAGGGAGTATATTTCCCAATGGATTAAGGAACATAAAGCAAGAAGGTAGTTATTGCGTATAACATCAAAAGAACGTAGCAATTTAATTTTAGTTTACTAGTACAAACAGGAGGAGGTTATATAAAGGCTAATGCAAATGAACCATTTCCCAACTCTTATGGACCAATATTTTTTTAGTGAGAAGGGATCTCCGCCGTTTAGAATATAAAGCCGGGCGAAGGTATGCCGCCAAATGTGTGGCGAGGTTCTTATCTTTCTAATTCAAGGTTTTAAGTCATTTTTTCTTCTTCTCGACACGATGAGACACCTCCAAAAACATAATGTGCGCGGCTGACCACTTCGCACCACGCATAAAGATGTACGGGCGCGCGCATCCTGATAAAAATACGACCAAAACACAACAAAAAAGACTTGCAGGTAAAAACCTGCAAGCCTTGAAATATAACGTCTTGGTGTCGAAGGACTGACTTTACTTTATCCACTCCCAAGCATTTGCAGTTAATCATTTCTTCACCCCTCCCCCGGAGGGGTCTTTTAATTCCACCCACCCCGCTTAGTAAGATACCATCTCCACCACCTAACTGCCTTTCACGAATAGCAGCCTGTACTTGTAGTTCCAGGGAACATTTGTAAAAAAGAAGTTGACGAGAGTGGGGTATACTTTTATAATTATACCTAGATATACGATGCATCGCATATCAATAGTAAAATAAAGGTGGATAATTTAGATGAAGGTCAACAAAGAATTGCTGAAGGGCAGCACCGTCATTTTGATTTTAAAATTGCTTGATCGCAATCCTATGTATGGGTATGAGATGATTAAGGAGATTGAAACTGCATCTGGCGGAGTACTTGCTTTTAAGGAAGGCACACTTTACCCCATTTTGCATTCTTTAGAGGCGGATGACATGGTGGAATCTTATTGGTCTGACGCTAATGGTGGCCGCCATAGGAAGTACTACCGCATCACTGAAAAGGGTCGTGATCAGCTTAAAGAAAAATGTAGTGAATGGGTGGTATTTCGGTCAACGGTAGATAAAATTTTGGGGGAGGCAATTGTATGTCATTAGCGCAGAACGCTAAGGTGCAGGAATATTTGAATAATGTTTGTACCTATATAAAATGGGGTGAAGTGCATGAGCAAGTAAAGTTAGAATTGCTTGCCCATATTGAGGATTGTGTATTGGAGTATACTGCTGAAGGTATGAAGGAGCAACAGGCTATTGAAATGGCTATTAGCAGAATGGGAGATTCGGTGGCGTTGGGTAAACAGTTACATCAAACCCATAAACCACCCATTAATTGGCTGCTATTATTAATCGTAGCTATGCTAGCAGGGATGGGGTTATTTACACTGTATTCGGTAGAAATACAAGGTTTACTAATGAGACATATATCCGTATCTGTTTTTACTAATAGTGTAGTTTATGTTGTTATTGGCCTGGCAGTACTTTTAGGTCTGGCTTATTTTGATTACCGCAAACTAAAGTTTTATGGATGGCACTTGTTTGCTGGTACCATGTTTGTGTGGCTAATGCTGTTGGTGTTTGGTGGGACTATGGTTAACGGTAAACCATATTTGAACTTGGGGTTTATCAACATTAATTATGTTGATGTGACTCCAGTGCTATTGGCAGCGGCCTTGGCCGGCATTTTTTTCAACACAGACTGGTCTAAACCCAATTGGTTTGTTAATACCGTATTATTGCTGCTAGTGCCGAATATCCTTTACTTAATGAGTTCTTCATGGAACACCGCAGTTATATATACAGTGATGTTTTTAGTATTAATGTTGTTATCCGGCGTAAGTAAAAAACAGCTGGTGGGCATTGCAACAATACCAATTGGTGTGTTTGTATTTGCTATCGTTACCGAGCCATATATGTTGAAAAGAATGTTATCTTTTATTAACCCTTATAATGATCCTGCGGGCAGTGGATATATTTACATCCAATCAATTGAGACTATAAAATTGGCAGGGCTATGGGGACAGGGGTTTACCTTTGGGGGGAATTTACCTGAATTACATACCGACATGATCTTTTCGTATATAGTATATACCTTTGGTTGGGCTGGCGGTGCAGTGGTTACTATGTTAGCACTATCCTTAATAGCAATAATGATAAGTGCGGTTAAACAGATAAAGGATAGTTTTGGCCGACTGCTGGTTAGTGGGCTAACTAGTATTCTAGCATTGCACTTTATCTGGAGCATATTAATGACTTTAGGTTATGCACCCATAAGCGGTATCAGTTTGCCTTTCTTTAGCTACGGCGGTTCCCAAACGGTGATTAACATGGCTATGATGGGTATGGTATTAAGTGTATATCGGCGAAAAAATTTATTTACTAGTCCTAGTCCCATTACCATTAACTAGCAATCGCACATCATATGGCTAATACGAATTTGGCACTGAGACTGGCAATGGTATCCAGAGTACTATGCAAATTTTCATTACTACTCGGCGAACAGGATTCCTGCAGAGCAGGTCTCCTGTTCACGAAGGTACCCGGTACCTCTAAATTTCGGCAGGTTAGCAGGTTAAAGGAACTTGAAAATAGGCGGGAAGAGTTAAAGTCTCGTATTGTGAATATTATGATAGGTTTGAGCCACAATTCCGATTGTTGAGAGCCACACACAATGAAGTGCACCCCCTGATAAGGTTTATCGGCTTACCTTCTTGGCTGGCTAATACCTGGTACGCATTGGCTATAAAATACGTAACAACTTCATAAAAACTCTTGTACGTATTTTTAAGAGGTGTGCATTTCTTAAACAAATGGGCAGGTTAGTTCAATAAAAAATTAAGGATATTATGACCACCCTTTTGTTAGAGCCGGGTTAGTGTAGCTCAGCTCCACCCCATTCAACAACCGTAAAGCCTTTTCGCACAAAACCATTGATAGTCTGTTTATCTATTTCAAGATAATTGTCCAATGGCTTGAAAACCATAAACACTCTAAGAATAGAATCGGGCTTTGGGTAAACATGTATGGGTGCAAGTTCTTCATATTCTTTTTGGGCAAAATGAATAAGATTATACTTGTTATCTACCATCTGAGGCAACCAATAAACAATAAAATCATTATATTCCCTTGGAGTTAAGCCCATCTTAGAGAGGGTCTCTTGTAAAAACTTCTTCGTATCTTCACCTTTAACTACATACCCCTTTGATAAATTCCAATCATTAAAGTTGCTAACACCTTCCCAAAATAAATAAGAGTATTCTTTACTATCCTTAATATTTAATAAAGTGCCGTCTGGCTGTGCAATTATATGCCAACCATTGTTATATTCAGGATATGTAACCTTAAGATAACCGTGAAAATCCAACTTTACAGAAACCCTTTGTTCTGAAGTAGGGTATAAGTAAATTATTGGCTTTTTTATCTGAATTTCGAGTTTTTCCTCATGTGCCAACTCCTTTAATAACTCCTTAATCTCCGTTTGTTTTGCCCAGTAAGATACGGTTTTAAGATTAACAGTACGTTGAACCTCAAAATCCTTACCTGAGTTGATAATGGAAATGTCTCTTCCGTTTTTCAGGATTATTCTGATCCCTGCAGAGGGAGTACTCCCTGCGAATTCTTTATTCTCTGTTATATTAGTTAATGAATTAAACCATAGAACGATTTTTTCAAGTTCTGCTTTAGTTGCTGTTCGGCTTACGTGAGAAGGAATGTCTCCCCGAAGTTCGATTTTAGCCACCTCATTAATCGATATTGGTTCATGAGGGCTAGTGTTTTGCATTTTCCAAGCTAAAGCAAAAGCTATAATTATTATTGATAGGATAATAATCTTCTTCATTTGCATGTTCCCCCTAGTTAATATTTGTAAATTAGACGATTTTTTAGACCAAAAGGTAACAATACAACCAGAAAATCTTGTTGCATAGTTCATTCAAATCGCAACAAGATACACAAACCAGTTAGTGAATATTTCAACCATGCGGCGATTTAAGGTGGTGGAGTAATGGAAAAGCCAATACTTTTCAACACGGAAATGGTTAGAGTAATACTAGCAGGCAAAAAGACCCAGACGAGACGGATTATAAAAAATTGTATTATATGTGATGGAAACCTAGTAATGAAAAAATGGGGCATAGACGATACTGTTAGCCCAAGTAAACGAATATTTGGTGTCTCAGCATTACCTA
This sequence comes from Desulfotomaculum sp. 1211_IL3151, assembly GCF_036763075.1. NCBI lineage: Bacteria > Bacillati > Bacillota > Clostridia > Eubacteriales > Desulfotomaculaceae > Desulfotomaculum > Desulfotomaculum sp. 1211_IL3151. The sequence goes on from NZ_JBAIYV010000039.1 coordinate 88,302, forward strand.
AGCATGCACCATATCAGGTTGGTGATATTCTTTGGGTTAGGGAAACATGGGTTGAATATTGGCATAATGGTGAATTTGAGCATTACAGATATAAGGCTAACGGGGTGCATCCAGAAGAACATGTAAATTGGAAGCCATCAATCCACATGACGCGGGACGCTGCAAGGTTATTCCTTAAAGTGACAAACGTCAGTGTTGAGAGATTACAGGATATTACTGAAATGGATGCAAGGGCGGAAGGTTGCTTCTTGCCGTCATACGACATAGAAAGTGGTGAATTAGTAGGCAGCAGCACGACACTATTTAAAATAGTTTGGGACGGAGTTTACGGTAATTGGAAAGATAACCCTTGGGTATGGGTTATTGAGTTTGAGAAGATTTAGTTCATAACACAACAAAAGAACGGAGCAATTTAATTTAAGTTTACTAGTACAACAGGAGGCGGTTATATAAAGGCTAACGTAAAGTTTAAATGCTATAAGAAAGAATAATACTCAGTCAGATGAAGCAAAGCCTAGTATGGATTAACCTTATTTAATTGTAATATGGAGAATATCACACCTTTTTTTGTTAAACGTCCTAAAGCTTATCAGTGCCTGTGTAGATAGCATGGGCATTTCTTATTTTAGGAGATTTACTGGCGGGGAGAACGGTAGGTTGCGGATGACTCTCCCATTGTAAGCCCCACATGGGTCGAATGTGAGTCTTTTTTATTTAACAGAAAGGGGGCGTTGCATTGAATAACAAAAGAGAAAGGCCATCTGGAGAAACATAAAAAGCAAAGGGTGAAATTCCTTTGGTCTCCTTACCAACACCGCCATTAATAAGTATTTGCCCCTTTTAGATATTTTCAAATTGGATTTCGACAGAATTTTTAAACTTTCTGGATTCAATGATGGTAAAATATTGTTATTTTAGGTCGTTTAACTCAAGTGGGTTAAAAGATCCAAGCCCAGTCTGAAACAGGTAAAGTGGGATTTCGAAATGACTTCTTCTGGGAGTGTATCGTGAATTCTCTTAATAATAAAAAGCTATTAAACGATTTAACCAAATTTATGCAATTGCATAAATTTGGGATATGCCCAGAATATATGTCTAGGTAGGTTGATATTTATTGGCCTCTACAATTCAGATATTTATATAAGTAAAGGATAATATGCAATTATCAGGTAAAGATGGGGTTTTGTTATGAATCTGGCTGATTATCAGAGTGATATTGTGTCGCAGATTTACGCTTTGCTGTTAACCGATGAGAGGAACAGAGGAATAACCCTTCGTGGGAGTACTGGCAGCGGGAAATCCACAATTGCGCTTGGGATTAAGGATATACTTCAAGAGAACTGGATGTTTTTTTACATCAGAGGCGTAGATCCTGACCTGTCGCCCTATTTAACATGGCATATTGGTACGAAATTATATTCAAAAAGCAAAATAAACTTTGCTAGTAGAATTTCATTTGGTGTTAATACGTTACCAATTCCCTTGTCCTTCCAATTTGGAGGCGATATTCCTAAAAAGGAAAAGACGAATTTTATCTTATCCCCAAGCGAAGAGGCTTTGCTTACCAATATTAAAAAACAGGCAGAAACAAACAAAAATGTCCTATTCGTCGCTGATGACTTTGACCTCTGGGATATTCCATCCAAGCAGTTCCTCCAAAAAATTACACTACCAGAATTAGGATTAATGGCCGATTACCGTATAATCATCTTATTCATATCTCACGAAAAGATATCATGGGATAACGGTTTTATATGGTCAGACTTGTTTATTCCTTCGATAAGTGATGCCAACTTACTTTCTATACTACATCAGAAAGGATATACTTATCCTTTTAATTTAAACGAAATTAGGGCTTGCGCTGGTAATGACCTGTCACTCATGCTTATGGTAGCAAAATATTACGAAAATAACGAAAGTGGCCCGATTATGAACTTCAACGAGATTATAGACAGGCGATATAATGATCTCCCAGAACGTGACCGCCAGGCATGCAGTATATTAGAACCACTTTCTATAATTGACGCCTGCTTCTCACAATATGAAACGGCCTATTTTATTGATGAACCATCTATCGATGATGCAGAATTGTTGTATTTGGCGGATGAGTATCTATTATTGGCTAAAGAACATGCTTTTATAGCAGGCGAGCAAAGTTATCACTTTACAAACCCCAAAATAAGGAATTATTTTAAGATGCGGCTATCGCGACGCGAAAAATATCTTCATGGAAAATTTGCACTTTATTTAAAACAAAGGCACCCTGAGGATTATTTTAATCGCGGAAAACACCTCAAACTTAGTATCTGGAAAAATGATGACAGGCTTATATGTGAAGCATGGCAGCTATTTCTCCTCGCCTATATTCGCAGATCCTCGGAACTTAATTGTAGAGAAGACGTCTACAATATTTTACCTGAAATTGAGGCTCTTTTAGAACGTATCAGTCCCTCGCATGTAGATACTCAGCGTAACGTAATGAAAAGCTTTTTAGACGGATACTCTGCCTTTTCAAAATATGAATATAGAACTGCGCTCCAGCACTTGCAAGGGATCAGCCCCATGTTGTTTAGTTCGGCTTGCCGGTCGGAGTGTCAACGTCTAATTGTTCTTTGTCATATTCAATTGGCAGAAAACCCAATTATGATCAGGCAAACGGCAGAAGAGTTATACGATGTTATTCAAGCTCCTGACTTTCGTGAGGATGAACAATATTGTCGCGCTGCGCTTGTTCTGTTAAATGTGTACACAGGTCGTTTAAATGTTCCTGATAAAGCGAAGCAACTCAAGCAGAATTTAATACAAATTATCAATAATCATTTCTATTGTCCTGAATTTTTGGAGCTTAATGCGTGTTTTAATCGCAAGTCGGCCTTATACTATACAGCAGTAGTTGCCTGCCGTCTAACAGGTGAAAGCGTTCGATTTTACCGCGAACACAACAATCGCAACGGTTTATATATGGCGCTTTGCAACCATGCCGCCAATGCAATTATATCTGGAAACTATGACCTCGCCACTCAAGCTTTAAATGAATGCCAAAACTTACTTGAAAAACGCAGAAATTGGCATTATCCAAGCCGTTACAAAATTGAAAATAATAAGATACTGCTTGACTATTTACAGACAGAATCCCAGGTTCTAGGTAATCGGGGAAAACTCATGCTCGCCGCAGAAAAGGCGTTTTTAGCATTTTCCAAAATATTAGACTATCAGGACGAAGAAGTATCCCATGTAATTTATTTAAACCATTTGGCATTTTCAATACTCTGCGATCTTCATACCTGGCCTAACCAACTTGCAGAGGCAAATCGACGCCTTGCAGATACGGACGCATACTATAAATATTATTTGCATGATCTCAATTTTGCAGGTGCTTTGCTACAAAAAAATCTCGCTAAGGCTATGTCAGAACTAAAAATATTGGAAACTTTGGATGTCCCTCTTTTGTATTCCGATGTACCGATTTTTAAGGCAAAGCGACATATCCAAGAACGTCTTTTGGTATCCGAAGAACCTTTCAAGGGAGATGCCATAGACTATAATCAAGTTGTTTTGGCGGCCTGTTCTCATATTCAAGACCCATCATGCCGTTTCTATGGACGCGGTTTTTTGCTTTCAGATCTTCAATTTTTATCTTTCTAAACCTTTTGACCGCAAGAGTGCGGATGCAATGATAGCTTGGTAGATATCGTTATAATCGAATCCGAGATTATTAAAATCAAAGGCAAATGAACTGTGCTCGGTGGTATATGGTGTTGTAGATACATCAAAAACATACGGATTCCCATTTGCGTCAATTCGAAAATCAATGCGCCCATAAACATCCATTTGTAACAATTGAAACGATTCCTCAGCATATTTTTTAATTGCGTCAATCGTTGCTTTTGTTTGAGTATCCTCTAAAGCATAGAAGCCATAATGGTTATTAGCTGATGCCTTTTCATCAAGGATTTTATTACCATATAGATTAATACCAACAGGCGGGAGTGCTGTGGGAGTTCCTCTTATACTAAGTACCGGAACTTCACATTCAGCCCCATCAATGTACTCTTGGACCATATAATTGGGCCTGTGAAACGGCTCAAACCGTTTACTTGAAAAACGGAAGATACTTGTGTTGTTTACTCCCTGGCTCGCCGATTCTGAACAGGGCTTACAAATTATAACTGTTCCCTCTGGAGGAACATTATCTTGCCATGTTCCTGCTTCCGTTAATAACCAGCTTCTGGGGGTCGGAATACCATGCGTCTGAAGTAGTATAGAAAAATAATATTTGTTGCGACATAGCGCAGAAGTTAAGGATGTGGAAGTACTATAATTTAGCCCAACCAACTCACAGAAAGCAGGAATAATCGTCTTCTTATTATTTCCAAATCCATTTCGCGCTAAGTTGTATATTAAACAATCCACAAACCGCTCCGGATGTTTCGTGTACTCTTCAATAAAGTCCAGTTCATTAAAATAAACAGCCTGAATATAGTATCCTGCACCTACAATGCCTTGATAAATTTGGTTGAATTCCTCGATTGAGAATCTTTCTGTTCCACTGCACTGGAGCTGGGCTTGATTAATATGACCTCGGGGCTGTTGTACATGGGCCAGCAAAATGATGTTTAGGGTCTTTTTATAATTTTCAATTTTATCTTGTTTCCAAAAAGGAGTGATCATTTTACCTTCCTCCATTTTGCAGGATAATTGCATATTATCCTTTATTCATGTTTACGGCCGAACGCTTATTGTGCGTTCGGCCGTAAAATTATTTTATTGACATACGGTTTCTGGGATGTTTCAGGCTTAAAATATCATTTTGCTTTTTTGTAGACACATGGGTATAAATTTGAGTTGTGGTTATAGAACTATGTCCTAATATCTGCTGTATGTAGCGTATATCTACATCTTCCTCTAGTAATAATGTTGCAAATGAATGCCTAAACATATGAGGGGTCAAATGTCTGGCAATATTTGCTTTTTCGGCATATTTATTTATGATTGCCCGAACGGATTGTTCAGAAAGCTGCCTATTTCCTCTGTTTATAAACAAAATTCCCGCGCTTTCAATATGTTGGATAAAAGCTGCCTTATACTTCCTGAGAGCCTTTAGCACGTCAGGATTTGCAATAGTAACAACTCTTTCCTTTGCTCCTTTGCCAAAAATGCGAATTTGACCGTTTGTTAAGTTGACATCATCTACTTTCAGTGAGCATAGTTCCGAAACCCTCATTCCGCTTGCAAATAATAACTCTAAGACTGCTATATCACGTAAACAGGTCTGCTTTTGATAAGGAGTAAGGTTTTCATTTGTAGCCTCAACATAAGCGGATTTTAGAAGTATTTCGATCATATCGAGAGAAATCGTTTTAGGGAGAATCTTTGGCTCATGAAATTTTAGGTTAATTTTGGAGAATGGATTCTCCGGAATAATATCTTCATATTCCATCCAATTGCAAAAAGCCTTGATGCTGGCGATTTTTCTCTTTACCGTTTTTGGCATATATTTTTTGTGCAGATATGTGGCGTATTCCAATAAATTATTCTTAATTAACTTTCGGTCAATAGCCTCCAGGAAGTTTAAAAGCTGAGTAATGTCAATTCGGTAGGCCTTTAGTGTTTTGGCACTCAGGTTCTTTTGGTGTTTGCAGTGCTTGAAATAACGTTCAAAGAGTAATGTAAAATCCGGCATTCATGATCCCTCCGAAAAAATAGTTATAGGATATAATTGTGAATACATTTTTGGGAATTGTCTCCCGACTTTAGAAAATAGAAGGTTTAAAATTGTCGAAAGACCTGGAAAAACTCGGTCTTTGATTTCTTTGTTTTTGTTAAGAAACCCCTAAAGTCAGGTATCCCTCTTCAACTAAAAAGTAAAAGATTTTGTTACAGCGTTTGCGGTCAAAGGTTTTAAGTCATTTTTTCTTCTTCTCGACACGATGAGACACCTCCAAAAACATAATGTGCGCGGCTGATCACTTATCGCACCACGCATAAAGATGTACGGGCGCACACATCTTGATCAAAATACGACCAAAACACAACAAAAAAGACTTGCAGGTAAAAACCCACAAGCCTTGAAATATAACGCATTGGTGTCGAAGGAGGGACTTGAACCCTCACGAGTCTCCTCACACGCCCCTCAAACGTGCGCGTCTGCCGATTCCGCCACTTCGACATGTCTTAATCGCAAGTGTTATTATAGCATAACAAAAATGACTCGGCAAGAAGTTTGTTGAAAGAAATTTTTTAAATGTTGGTAGAAACCCTTTACCAACAGTGATAAACATCACCTTAGGAAGGTGACTGGGATCATATCCGGAAGTACTCCTTTTTAGTATTCTAAATGCAAGAGATAACGAAAGAGGGGGCGGGAATAATGACGGTGAAAAGGGATAAGTGGATGAAAAGACGCAGGGAGCTAATGGATTCGTGTGGTCAGTGTGTGGGCTTTAGGGCTAAGGGGTTAGCACTGCCGACGATGGAAGAAGGGCATGTTTGTCAGCCCAATGAAGCCTGTCCGACACATTGTCCCGGATTTCAGATGGATTTTGCTGAGATTGCCCAGGAATTGTCCGGGGATATTACGGAAGTAGCAGTACCAAAGGAAAGCGAAGCCGAAGTAAAGGTCCCTGTCGATAAATCGGCCAGTGCGGTATATTGTAAAAACTGCGGCAGATCCGATGATACTGGCTATCTGTTGCCGATGCGGCATAAGGGAGAAAGCACCTGGATATGCACGAAGTGTTTACCCAGTTTAATACATGGATAATAATGAATGCAGGGGCAATGTCCCTGCATTTTAATTATTTGGTATAAATTAGATATTGCAATTCTAGGTAAAATGGTTCACAATATTTATGTTTGCTTATTTTCATTTTGTGAATTATATAAGGTAGGGAGTGATACCCTTTATGAGAAATTACGATGTAATTGTTGTGGGTGCTGGTCCGGCAGGTATTTTTACTTGCTACGAACTGAGTCTAAAGGCACCGCAGTTAAAAGTGTTGCTAATAGAAAAAGGCCGTGATATTTACAAACGATTTTGTCCGATTTTGGAGAAAAAACTGGTTAAATGTCCTCCACCAACCTTAAAGAAGGATCATGCAGGGTGTATGCCTGCCTGTGCGGTGACCAATGGTTTTGGTGGGGCGGGTGCGTATTCAGATGGTAAGTTTAACATTACCACAGAATTTGGTGGTTGGATGACTGACTACATGGCACCCTCAGAGGTCCTCGAGCTAATTAAATATGTAGATGGAATTAACCTAAAGCATGGTGCCACCACGGTGATATCGGATCCCACAACCCCCGCGGTCAAGAATATAGAAAAACTTGGTCTGGGTGCTGGGTTAAAATTACTAAGGGCCGAGGTACGGCACCTGGGTACAGAACAAAATTTGGAAATTCTCAAGAGTATTTTTGAAACTTTAAAAGATAAAATTGATATGCAATTTGAGACTGAAGTTGAAGATATTATTGTTGAAAAAAAGATTGATAGTAAATATATTAAGGGAATCGTAACTAAAACGAAAGAGGAAATTTATGCCAACAACGTAATTATTGTACCAGGTCGGGATGGTTCAGAATGGTTAACAGGCATTTTTAAGAAACATAATTTAGAAATGACCAACAATCAGGTGGATGTTGGGGTTCGTGTGGAGACCCTGGATACCATCATGGAAGAGATTAATGAGCATCTGTATGAGGGTAAGTTTATTTATCGGTCTTCCACTGGCACTACCGTAAGAACCTTTTGTAGTAATCCCTCGGGTCACGTGGTTATTGAAAACCATAGCGGGGTGATGCTGGCAAACGGCCATGCCTATAATGACAAAAAACTGGGCAGCAATAATACAAACTTTGCCCTGTTGGTATCCCATAAGTTTTCCTACCCCTTTGATAAACCCATTGAGTACGCCAAGTCCATTTCCCGTCTGGCCAATGATCTTTCAAATGGAAGTGTGCTGATTCAGCGTTTTGGGGATATTCTAAAGGGGCGTAGATCCACTGAGAAGAGAGTCCAGGAGGGGTTTCTGGAACCAACCCTCAAGGAAGCCGTTCCCGGCAACCTAAGTCTGGTACTGCCCTACAATACAATGAAAAGTATTATTGAAATGATTCAAGCCTTGGACAATGTGACACCTGGTATTGCCTCCGAGCATACACTTTTATACGGTGTGGAAGCTAAATTTTACTCTTCTCGCCCTCAATTAAACGAAAAGTTTCAAACGGAAATTAACGGGTTATATGCTGGTGGCGATGGTGCGGGAATTACCCGTGGCTTAGCCCAGGCAGGTGCCTGTGGAGTGAGGATAGCTAGGGATATTGCAGAAAGGTTAGTATAACTTTAGAAGTGTTAGGAAGGGCCATGGGTTTTCTGATTATGTCATACTTAAGGGTTATTAGACCATGGCTCATGGCACAGTGTCCTTACCAAGTTCTCCGAAAGCTTAAGGCTCATGGCTGACGGCTAAATTAAAAGGGAATGCCCTTTGCTACTGGAATAATGGAGCATAGCGGCATTCCCTTTTAAAATTGCTCTAAAAATAATCCTCTTTTATATCTTTGCCCATTTCCTTTAGACTGTTGATGAGGTCACGAATGACATGGTGTTTATAGGCATAAATGGCCGGGACATCGTTGCAGTAAAGGGCTTCATTTTGAGCCCTGCCCACCATAATATGGATGATATCGGCCTTTCTTAATAGGGTTGTTAATCTGCTGGCACCATCCTTGCCAGCCTTGAGTTCGTTTAAACCGGTGTTTGCTTTAATATGCTCCAGTGTTTGCACCAGAGTGACAGCACCTTCGGTAATTAGATCAATGCCTGGCAGCATGCCCACAGGGGGGATGCCCTCGACAACCGAGGAAACGTCCACAAAAACCTTTCTGCCCAGTACACGTCCCACAATTTCACTGGTTGTTCCACCACAGATCACTTTGGCCCCTGGGGCTTCCATCAGCTTACGAACCACCATCCGGTCGTCCTCCTGGTTTTTTGGGGGGCCAATTAGCAGCGTTACATGAATCGGATGCCTTACTTTTACAGCCACCACGGTCACGTCATCCCCGGGTTTTTCTCCGTATAGGGAGTTGCAAAGGTTGGTAATTTCATTGGCCCAATCGCAGGCGGATTTTTCCTCGGCATAGGTGTCCTCAATAAACCGGCTCATACGATCCCAACCCCAGTTGACATTCATGTGTCCGCTAATTCCTGCATTGAGGACCCCGTCTGAGGTTAGAACCAGCCAGTCATGCTCATCCACGTCAAATTCATATTCCAGAATCTTTTTGCCAGCCACCATTCTTTCTTCTCGCCGAGGCGTAAAAAGCGTGTTCTGGTTGCCAATAAAGACGTCCGGGTTATCGTATTCTACCAGGTTTAGTCTGCCGTTATTTTGCACCTGCAAAATGGAAAAGGTGCTGTAAGCCGCATTAATTACCTTATCAATGGGCAGGGTTTTAGCCACCGTATCAATGACTTCATCGATGTTGCCGCCCATTCGGAGCATACTGGCTGCGGTCTTGGTAGTAAGGCGGGACAGGATATTAGCCTTAACGCCACTGCCCAGTCCATCGGAAAGCACCACGATATTTGCTTGATCGGTGCGAACAATTTCCACACTATCCCCACAAAGTTCTTCGCCATATTTTTTTAATTGGGATACGCCAATATCTAAACTGATTTTCATAGCGGCACCTCCCTAAAGATCTTCTTGCCGCATTAATTTTATTAGTTTCCCCAATTGAACCTTGGTTTCTGCGGTTGCTTCTCCCAAAAGTCCGGCTATTTCCTGGGCCACCATCATTTGTTTTTCAATGACTTCCTGGGCCTGTTGAATGGTTTGGCTTTTCATAAGTTCATACTGTTCTTTGTGTTTTTTCTCTGATGTGATATTGATAAAGATTCCTACCACCACATCTGTTCCCTTGACCGGGAAGAAAATTTCTCTGGTTACGATGCCAAAATTGGGGTAGGTACTGGTAGTATTCATCATTTTACCGCTTTGCATTACCTTAAGGAAATTGGTTGCTGGTATTAGGGATAAAATTCTTTGACCCACCACTTCGGCAGCGGTGCATTGAAAAAGTGTTTCTGCGGCGGAATTGATCTCCAGAATATCTAAATCCTTGCCCACCACAATAACGGCATTGGGCATGGCGGAGATAATTCGGTTGGACATTGACTCGGCCCTTTTTCTCATATAGGGTATGCACATTTCTACTTCTGCCTTACCCTGATAAACGGCCACCGCTTTATCCCGGCAGGAATCATAGCCGCAATTACCACAGTTAAATTCCTGGGCCGGGGAGTTTTTACCGGTTCTGGCCAGGATGTTTTGAATTTCTGCTTCGCTAGGGTAGATTTGTTCTACTTTCCGATTGATGAAATCTCGTTTTAAGGAGATTTCCGGCAAGCGAGTGTTGTCAATTTCAAAGACACATTCTCCGGATGAGTTGTAATAGTGCAATAGCTTGCGCTGCCGCATGAAGAGGCTTTCTTCACGACAGAGGGACAAGGGGCCATTGATACAGCCACCTTTACAAGCCCAGAGTTCCATTAGCTTGGGTGGATTGATTATCTGGCCTTGACCCAGATGTTTAATAAACTCGATACAGCTTTCCATGCCGGAAATGGTTAGAAAGCTCTCACCGGCCTGTCGCAGTTCCTCTGCCACTGCCCAAATGACCCCTCCCTCTACTGGGTAAATGCGATTGTGACAGGGAGAAAAACTATCAAAATTTGAGGGAGTTAGTTCTTCCATAACCACCTCTGAGTCTTGGATCCATTGCCAAAGTTCATGAAAGTCAAGGAAATAATCGATACTATCCGTTAAGCCCAAAAGCTGTGCTTCATCTCGTTTGGCTGCACAGGAACCGATGTATACCACCTTAGACTGGGGTTTAAGGGATTTAATAACCTTACCCTGGGCAATCATGGGTGAAACAATGGGAGCCAGCATAGAAATAAGTTCGGGATAATGTCTTTCGATTAAATTTACGATTACCGGACAGTAACTAATTAAACGGGGGTGTTCAAAACCCATATCCAGATATTCCTGGGTTACCAGGCTTGCCCCAATGGAAGTTTCTTGAACTTCGCTAAAGCCCAGTGCCTTTAAAAGGGTAGGTAACATATCTGGTTCTTTGAGGGGAAGGGAACCCACAAAGGAAGCAGCCACCACGGCGATTACCGGGGTTCCTTCGGCCAATAGCTGTTTAACCTGCCTTAGGTCAGAGATAGGTTTTTTCGCCTTCTGGGGACAGGCTAGAATGCACTGACCACAGTGGACACACAGTTCATCGATAACCTGGGCATGAAATCTGCCTAATTTACCCGTATTCATTTTTATGGCCTTTAGGTTGCAATAACGAACACAACGATAGCAATCACGACATTTTGCTCCGGTATAGATTAATGCCATGCTGACACCTCACTTTTTTTCGGTCATAGGCCATGAGACATGGTCTTGGGTGTTAAGTAAAGATTTCAACTCAAAAAGAAATTATCCTTTAAACGGGCTGAATAAAAGCTTGTTTTCCAATAAATAGAGTAGTAACATAACACTAAGGAAACGATTTTTGTATCAATAGTTTACCCTATAACAAGAAATACCTGGAGGCGATTATTTTATGAAGAAAAGGCCTATTGCGGTTATTCTAGCAGCTTTATTGGGGTTAGCAGCATTCTTGGGTTATCAATATTGGAAAACCCCCGGGGATGCTGCGCTTACAGCCAGCGGTACCCTAGAGGTAACCAAGGTGGAACTGAGTGCCAAGCTCCCCGGTACCATTGGAACTCTATCGGTTGATGCCGGGGAAAGGGTTTTAAAAGGACAGTTAATTAGTCAAATCATCAGAAATGACCTGATTGCTCAAAGGGAGAGGGACTCATTGGGAGTGCTCAAGAGTGAAGCCCAATTAAAGGATCTTACCTCCGGAGCCAGGGAGCAGGAGATAAATGAAGCTGCCTCCTACGTTAAAATCGCTCAGGCTGCCTATGACAAGGCCGTGCTTGATCATCAAAGGGGGGAGGTTCTGTGGCAGGAAGCTGCCCTGCCTCAAGAACAACTGGAAAAGCTGCAAACGGATCTGGTGATCAAAGAAAATCAATTGGCCTCAGCCAAGGCGAAATTAAGTCTACTGGAAGCTGGTAACCGACCAGAAACAGTGAAAGCTGCCCAAGTGGAATTGGAACGCTCCCAGGCAGTATTAAAGGCCTCCGAAGCATTACTGGCAGATACGAAGGTTTTTTCTCCCATTAATGGGACGGTATTATCAAGGAACCGGGAGCCGGGGGAATTTGTGCAAGCCGGGGCATCCCTGGTCACTGTGGCGGATTTAAAAGACATGTGGCTAAGGGTGTATCTGCCCACCGATGATCTGCCTAAAATTAAACTAGGTCAAAGGATTTATTTTACGGTCAGTGGCAGCAGTGAAAAGTATCAGGGTGTCATTGAAGAAATTGCCTCCCAGGGGGAATATACCCCCAAAACAATTCAAACCGCCAAGGAGCGAACCAATATTGTCTATGGTGTGAAAATCCGAGTTAGTGAACCGTCTGAAACCCTAAAACCTGGTATGCCTGCTGATGTGGTTTTCAACAGTGGGGTGGAGTAATGATAAGCATTAGGGAATTAAGTAAAACATTTGGTTCGAACCAAGCTGTGGCAAAGGTATCACTGGAGGTTCAGGGCGGAGAAATATTTGGCCTGGTGGGTCCCGACGGTGCAGGTAAATCCACCTTAATTCGGATGATTTGCGGTCTTATTACACCGGACAGTGGCAGTGTGGTGTTATCCTTGCCGGAACCTACCCCAGAGCGAGGGGCATTTGGTTATATGCCCCAAAAATTTAGCCTGTATGGTGATCTTTCGATAATGGAAAACATTAATTTTTTTGGTTCTATGTATGGGCTCAAGCAACAAACCATTGGTCAGAGATCGGAAGAAATTTTGCAACTGACGAACCTCCTTTCATTTAAAACAAGACTGGCAGATCAGCTTTCCGGCGGGATGAAACAAAAATTAGCTTTAACCTGCGCCTTGATTTCCCAACCAAGTCTGCTGGTTCTGGATGAACCAACCTATGGGGTTGACCCAGAATCAAGAAAGGAATTTTGGAAAATCCTTTATCGGCTAAACAAGTCCGGCATGACTATTTTAGTTTCCACCCCCTATATGGATGAGGCAGAGCTTTGTCAAAGGGTGGGTTTTATGAATAATGGACGACTGGCCGCAGTGGATACACCGTCCAACCTAAAGGCAAACTTTCCCTATAAAGTACTGGAGATAAAGGCCGCCAGCCGTGAGCCGGAACTCTTTAAGGATTTTAAGTATGTTTTAGATGCCAATTTTTATGGTTATAAATACCAGGTTGTGGTTGAGGATGCAGCCATGGCCGTTAGTGAGATTCGTTCCTTCCTGACGGCACGTGCTATTTCTTTGGAGTCCATCGGTGAGGTGGCACCGACCATGGAGAATGTCTTTGTGTCCATGGAGGAGGGGGTGGTTTAATGGCCTATGCGGTGGAAACCTTTGAATTAACAAGGAAATTTGGCAGCTTTATCGCGGTTGACAGGTTAACCATTCAGATACGTCCTGGTGAAATTTATGGTTTTCTGGGTCCCAATGGTTCCGGTAAGTCCACCACCATAAGGATGTTGTGTGGTATTTTGGAACCAACCTCGGGCAGTGGCAGAGTATTGGGCCATGATTTAACCCAGGAGGCAGAGAAAATTAAAAGCCGTATTGGCTACATGTCTCAAAAATTCAGCCTATATGATGATTTAACCGTTCAGGAAAACCTGCATTTTTATGCTGGTTTGTATAGTGTGCCCTATCGGCAACGGAGCGTCAGAATTCAAGAGATGATAGAAATGGCTAATTTAAGAGGCAGAGAAAAAGAATTGGTTGCGAATCTAAGCATTGGTTGGAAGCAGCGTTTGGCCTTGGGCTGTGCCATTTTGGCCAAACCAGCCATCTTATTTCTGGACGAGCCCACCAGCGGCATCAGTCCCACCAGTCGTAAGATGTTCTTTAATACCATTCAACGGTTGGCCAATGAGGGAACCACTGTGATGGTCACAACACACTTCATGGACGAAGCGGAACGCTGCAGCAATATTGCCTTTATTTCCGAGGGACAGTTAATCGCCAACGACACACCCGATCATTTACGTCAGCATGTGTTGGAGGGGGTCATGGTGGAAGTGGCTGTGGAAAATCCCATGGATAAGCTGCAGGCCATTGAGGAACTTACCTATGTAAAGGAATGTTCTGTGCATGGTTCTCTTTTGCATGTACTGCTCCGTACAGAGGAGCATATACCGCAGCTGCAAGAGTATACAGCCGGTATAGTCAGGAAGATTACGCCGTCCTTAGAGGATGTTTTTATCGCTTTGGCCGGTCAAAGAAGGGAGGGGAAGGCCATTGAGTAGGATATTAGCCATTTTGTATAAGGAATTTTTACAAATGAAAAGAGATCGGCTTACCATTGGTCTAATTTTTATGCTTCCCCTGGTACAGTTACTGCTCTTTGGTTACGCCATTCAAACCGAAGTCAAGCATATACCCACGGTGGTTTTTGATCAATCCTTATCGCCTGAAAGCAGGAAACTTTTAGAGTCCTTTCAGGCTTCGGGATACTTTGAGGTTACCCAGGTGGCCGGCAGCTATGACAAAGTGACTCAGATGATTGACCAGGGTGTCGTTAAGGTTGGGGTGATCTTTCCGCCGGATTATGCAAAAAACGTCAGGAAAGGGGCAGCGGCACAGGTACAGGTGTTGGTGGATGCCACGGATAGTATGGTTTCCAATTCGGCCATTGCCACAGCCAATGCCATTAGTCTGATGGAGTCCCAAAAAATCCTCATCGAAAAAATGGGTCATATGCAGCCTGCCTATGACATTCGGGTAAGGCCCTGGTATAATCCGGATGGCATTACTGCCTACTATATGGTACCAGCCATTCTAGGCATTATTGTTACAATGACCATGGTTATGATGACCTCCATGGGCATTGTCCGTGAGAGGGAGCGAGGGACACTGGAGCAGCTGATGGTCACGCCCATTAAATCCTATGAATTGATGATTGGCAAAATCATTCCCTACATTGCTTTAGGTTACCTGCAAATTACCGTGGCCTTGCTAGTAGGGGTTGTGGTTTTCGGCGTCCCTATTCGGGGCAGCCTATTGCAGCTTTACCTATTAACGCTGTTCTTTATTACAGCTTCCCTGGGGCTTGGTGTTTTTATCTCCAATATTGCCAAGACTCAGATGCAGGCCATGCAAATGTCCTTTTTTGTTCTGCTGCCCAGTATTTTGCTATCTGGTTTCATGTTTCCCCGGGAGGCCATGCCTGTTTTCATTCAATATCTCAGCAACATCATTCCCCTTACTTATTACCTTACCATCATCAGGGGAATTGTTTTAAAGGGCATTGGTTTTTCTTATTTGGTTCCGCAGGTGTTTTCCTTGCTTATCTTTACAGTAATACTGATGACAGCAAGTATCCTGAAATTTAAGAAGAAGATTGTTTAGTAGTGCGGGGGGATTGGATGGGTACAAGGGAGAAGATTATTGTCCTTTTCAGGGAATTGGCAGAAGAAAAGGGTTTTTACGGGGCCACGGTGGATGAACTGGCAGCCCGTAATAATATGAGTAAGCGTACGATTTATCGTTATTTTAAGAGCAAGGAAGAAATCATCGCGGCGGTGATGCAGCAATTTATGGCTGATGTAGAACAAGAAGTGTTTTGCGTACTGCAAAGTGCAGTAAATCCCATTGAAAAAATCACCCTTTTTGTTAAACTGATTTCTGAACGTCTACGAGTTCTATCACCCAGGGTTTTAAGTGAATTACAGCGGCATTATCCGGATATTTGGGAACAAGTGGAGCAGTTTCGAGCGGAAAAAATTAAGTACCTGATTCAAATCATGCTTGAGGGAAGTAAAGAAGGATATTTCAAAGAAATAAATCCTACCATCGTCACGGCATCTCTCCTAGCAACGGTCCGGGCAGTGGTGAACCCAACCTTTGTGGTTGAAAATAACCTAACCATTGAAGAAGCCTTTACAACTGTACTGAACACCTTTTTATACGGAATTGTATCGAATAAGTAAGGGAACGGCCTCGACCGTTCCCTTACTTGTTTAAAAATGAAGATGGCGGTAGGCTTACCACCACCAATCGAATCATTTCTACCATAGAAGTGGGGCCAGGGCCGCTTTATCCTAGTATTTTGAGTTTGCCAAGAAGCTAATTCAATTTACCAGGAGCCCGGCAGAGAATTTCTGGCCGGGCTTTTCCATTTGCCGGCTGATTCAAGCTTTCCGAAGAGTCCCCGGTAGCTTGTCCATACCACGGTTAAGGCACCGATGGAAAAGTAGAATAACGGATACCAGGGAACCCAGAAAAAGCTATGGTAAAGCTTGCTATCATACTGGTGATTTGTCAATAGTGCAGCAGCAAATTGGACTAAACAAATAAAACTGATCACAGCACCATACCAGGCGGGAAAAGGGGACAAGCCGAGGGGTTCTATACCTATTAAAAAAGTAATAAGCCAAAGAAGTGTGCCCAGCACCAGGCAAAAGGACCAGACATAACTAATGACAAAATCTAAATAGACTGGCCAGAGTCTTCGCCAGTACCAACGGCTAAAGATATTTTTGTGGCTTCGTAAGAGATGCCACCCCCCTAATGCCCAGCGGCACCGTTGCTTCCAAAATTCCTTAAATGTTCTAGGAGCCTGGATATAACCCACGGCCCGGGGTTCAAACCAAACCTCGTAAAAGCTTTTTTGAATAGACCAGGTAATATCGATGTCCTCGGTGGCGGAACGGGAGGAAAAACCGCCAATTTCCTTTAGTACATCGGTACGAAAGGCAGTAAGACAACCAGATATCGTCAGCACCCGACCCAGGGAACGTTGGGAACGCTTAATTAGCCCTAGAATTGAAGCAAATTCCGCTGTCTGAAGATTCTCCAGTGAATTATCACGATTATATACCAGGGGATTTCCTGTTACAGCACCTAAACGGGGCCTGTAAGTAAAGGGAGCCACTAGCCATTTTATGGTATCTGTAGTAATCAAAGTATCCGCATCAATAATGACCGTTATTGGTGTGTGAACAGCCCCTTGTAAGCCACAGTTTAATGCCATCGCTTTACCCTGGTTGTTTGTTAAACGCAAAAGATGGAAAAAGGGAACTTTGGGCAGCCATTTACGGATTAGGTCAGCCGTATTGTCGGTGGAGGCATCGTCAATAAAAACGACCCGAAGGTCTGGGTAACTTAGCCTGCTCAAAGCATCACAGGTGGCATCCAGGCTGACTGCTTCGTTGTGGCAAGGAACCAGGAGGGTTACCGCTGGCCAATCCCCAGGGAATTTTATCCTTTGTTTTTTCCTCTCCTTATACCACCAAAAAAATAAACCCCCGACAATCCAGATAACACTCATGATCACTGGATAGAGGAATGTGAAGTAGCCAATGGAGTAGAGAATATTCTGCAAAGGTTTATGCTCCTTTCCGGGGCAGTTTTAGCCATCAGCCACCGGCAAGTTAAAGGGCTATCCTTCCTTAAACTGAGGGCTGACGGCTGATGACGAATACTCGGATCAAAGACTCTTTCCTGCCAATTTAAGGCAGGTGACTGGGTTTCGAGTGGCCTGTACTGTCGTTTGTCTTTGATAAAATACCTTTTATAGTTATAACGGGCCCAGAAAATAAAGAAACCAAGAACCATACTGGACCAAACTGTTATTAAGAGCATGGCCTGTACAGTTGATAAAACACTGCGGGGAACAACTAACTCATGCCACCACAGCTTACCAAGCAACCACCAACCCAGGGCAACCCAGACCCAGCCCACCAAACTAATAAAAAACGCCCAGGCAATGAAGGTTGAGATCGTTCTTCGGTTAAATATTTTTTTTGCTAGGATAAAGAGTTTTTTCATCTGTTTTCTCCGTGTAAGTCCAGTATATATGTCAATTATACATTTATTTATGCTGTTTTTCGTCAGTTAAGATCTGCCAAAAAAGGGAAACAATTCGTCCGAGGAGTGATTAAATTGGTATGTCATCCTGAGCGTTAGTGAAGGATGACAAAGTTATCGGTTCAAGAAAGCATAATTTCCAATAGAATAAAAAGCAGGCCTGTTTTGCTAAACAGACCTGCCAAATTTTTTGGTATTTAGTTCAAATGGCGCAAGCACCCCTGTAACGATCAGCTTGTTTGTTGCTTCGTATCATACAAATAATAATACATCTTCTGGTTCCATTGTACCCGCCGGATATATTGTCTGGTTTCCATGAAGGGGATCTGGTCGATGGTCTTTCTTTCGCCGGTCCAATGCTGTTCATTTAGCCAGCGTGTTACGTTGCCTCGCCCGGCATTATAGGCGGCAATAACTAAAACTGGGTCATTTTTAAAGCCTTCAAATAAATCGGCCAGATACCAGGTGCCGAGACGAATATTGGTTTCCGGGTTGAAAAGTTCCTCAGGTTGCAAGGGTTCTTTGCTAATTTGTTGCGATATCCAATTGGCCGTGCTTGGCATAATCTGCATAAGTCCCCGGGCACCCTTGGGGGAAGTAGCTTGGGAATTAAAATTACTTTCCGTCTTGATAACCGACACGACCAGTAAGGGGTCTAGCTGATTGACCTCCGAGTAATGATAAATCAATTCCTGATGCTCAAAGGGGTACCACGAACGTCCGATTTCTTTGTGACTAAACCACAACAGCAACAGTAAGGCCAGCAGCAGGAGTCGTCTTTTTATTCCCTTTCTTTTTTTGCGTCGTAAAATCACCTTGATCACTCCTGCAATTATTGATGGCCTTGGGCCATCTCCCAAAGCTTTTAAAGCGGAAGGCTATACTAATTATATACCAGTAAATGGTTAATAATGATTAAAACCTACTAAATTGTCCCATAGAGCTTTTATTTTTTCTTTTACCCGCTCTGGTGAATTCGAGTTATTAATAATGACATCCGCATGTTTCATTTTTTCTTGCTGAGGCATTTGGCTGGCAATGCGCCCCTTTGCTTGCTCCAGGGAAAGCTCGTCCCTTTGTATTAGACGATCGATTTGTACCCCTTCGTCAACTGTCACTAACCAAACCTGATCCACCCATTTGTGCCAGCCCACTTCGATGAGGAGGGGCACCTCCAGAATAATCACCGAAGAGGGGTCGACCCGGGAAAAATATTTAATTTGTCGTCTTATTTCTTCCTCAATACGGGGATGGGTAATGTGTTCTAATTTTTTTCTGGCCTGAGGGTCATTAAATACAATGGCCGCTAATTTTTCCCTATCTAATGTTAGATCCTCATTTAAAACACCCGACCCAAAGGAGGAAACAATCTCCTTTAGGGCCGGGGTGTTTGGTAAAACAATTTCTCGAGCTATCCGGTCGGTATCAATCACTTTGGCACCTAAACTTTGTAAATATCTGCCCACTGTACTCTTGCCACTGGCAATATTGCCGGTTAACCCAATAATCATAAACCACAACTCCTTAACTGACAAGAATCATTTAATTTTAAAGATACCTAAAATAATTAGGATGCAGCCAGGCAGCATTGCCAGTTGACGACCCAGGGAACTGCAGGCGCAATATTTTCCTATTATTAAACCGCAATAGGTTAGTAAAATGTGTCCCAAGCCCACCACTGTGGCTGTTAAAGGGATACTAAAACCAAACATGGATACTGCAAAGCCTGCACCAAAGGCGTCCATAGACAAAGCAAGACCTAAGAGCAAGGCTTCGCGGGAGGAAATGACACCGGATTTATCCAGGTCAGCCTTGGCAGGCTCTCGCAAAATTTGAATTACTAAACCCAATGATTTAATACGGATTCGCATTACCGTTCGTTCAAGATCAGATAAATCATCGGTACTCTGTTGTTTGGTATCCTTGACAGATTGAATGAGAATCCAAACTCCAACCAATAACAAAAGTATACCACCCAGTCTGTGGGCAAAGGTTGGTGAAATTAATTGTGAGACCATTTGTCCTGCGGACATTGAAAAAACAATGGTTATTACAGACATACCGCTAATAATTAGCAGTGACAAAAATGGAATACGAATTTTTCGTATCCCATAGGCTACCCCAGTGCCCAGGGCATCCATGTTTAGGGCCAGGGCAAAGGCAACCAAAGCGAGCAATTCCATGACTTCCCCCCCAGTCAATTATCTTTCACTTACAGACTATGAGGGGGCATAAAAAGGGGTGCGTGCTACTATTTGGCTTTTTGGCAGGATGGGCAGTAATAAGAACTCCTGCCAGACACCTTAATGCGGCGAATCGGTTTACCACAGTTGAAGCAAGGAAGCTCTTCGCGGTTATAAACTCTTAAATGTTTCTGAAAGCTGCCGGAACGACCTTCCCCGTCAACATAATCCCGAAAGCTGGTGCCCCGGTGCTGTATGCCGTCCGAAATAACTTCCACAATGGCCTTGTGCAGACCAGAGGCTTCCCTGGTGGTTAAATCCGGTGCTAAACGTTCGGGATGGATCTTTGCCCGATGCAAAGCCTCATCTACATAGATATTGCCTAAACCGGCAACAAAACACTGATCCAGCAGCAAGGGTTTAATACGAGTTCTTCTACGACGCAGTTCTTTCTTTAAATATTCCCTGCTAAATTCATTCGCCAAAGGCTCAGGGCCCATTTCCCTGAGGCCGGGCATCATGTCTATTTCGGTGGTAGGCACGAGACTGATGCGCCCAAAACGTCTCACATCGGCAAATCTTAAATGTTTACCATCATCCAAATGAAAAATTACGTGGGTATGTTTTTCCTTCGGTAATTCAGCATCACAATAAACTAATTTACCGGTCATTCTAAGATGAACAACCAGTGTTAAACCGTCGCTTAAATGGATGAGCATGTATTTACCCCGACGGCCTAGTGCCTTTTGGAACTTCCTGCCAATAACTTGTTCCAAAAAAATTTCAGTTCGGGGTGAACGGATTACTTCTTCCTTTAGCAGATCCACGTCCGTGATGGTAAGTCCCGCTAAATGTTTTTCTAAGGATCGAACGACAGTTTCTACCTCTGGCAATTCAGGCATTTGTCCACCTCCAGGACAGAGGATTAAATGGGTTTTGCTTCGTACCAATTGGAGCCAAGCTTGATATCCACAACCAGGGGGACATCAAGGGTTAAGGCATTTTCCATACATTGGCGAACTAATTTAATGAGAGGTTCAATTTCGTTTTCCGGGGCATCAAAAATCAATTCGTCGTGTACTTGTAATACCATTTGTGAAGAAAATTGCTGGGCCTTTAATTCCCGATGTATTTTAACCATGGCCAGCTTTATGATATCCGCAGCGGTGCCTTGGATGGGTGTATTCATGGCCGCTCTTTCGCCAAAGTGACGGATATTAAAATTTTTGCTAAAAAGCTCCGGCAGGTAACGGCGTCGATTTAAAAGTGTGCTGACATAGCCGGTTTCCTTAGCTTCCTTGATGACCCGGTCAATATATTGCCTGACACCGGGGCAACGGGCAAAATAGTGCTCGATATAGCCCCTGGCCTCGTTTCGGCTAACCTTTAAGTCTCTGGCCAAGCCAAAATCACTGATGCCATAAACAATGCCGAAGTTTACGGCCTTGGCTTTACCACGCATGTCGGAGGTTACGAGTTCCATGGGTATGCCAAAGACCTCCGAAGCGGTTCGCGTATGAATATCTTGCCCCAGGCGAAAGGCATCCAGAAAGCTTTTATCCTGGGACATATGGGCCAGGACCCTTAATTCTATTTGTGAATAATCCGCAGTTAATAGTAGGTTACCCTTTTGACGGGGAATAAACACCTTGCGAATTTTTCTGCCAGTTTCCAGCCGTATGGGAATGTTTTGTAAATTTGGTTCCGCGCTGGATAATCGGCCGGTGGCCGTAACTGTTTGGTGAAAGGTTGAATGCAACCGTCCACTAACCTGGTCTATCAAGGCTGCTAAACCATCGGCATAGGTGGATTTTAATTTGGCCAGTTGTCGGTATTCCAGCAGCAGCGCCACGATGGCGTGCTCTTCGGCTAGTTTTTCCAGTACCTCTGCATCGGTGGAGTAACCGGTCTTGGTCTTTTTTAAGACTGGCAATTTGAGTTTATCAAAAAGAATGGTGGCAAGCTGTTTGGTTGAATTAACATTAAAGGTTTCCCCAGCCAGTTCATGTATTTGGGCGGTTAGTTTTTCTGTTATTTCCTTCAACTCCGTGGACATTTCCTTTAATCCTTGTTTGTCAACGGCTACCCCGGCGATCTCCATTTCTGCCAAGATACGTACCAAAGGCAATTCCACTTCGGCAAGCAGTCTGTCTTCCTGACGTTCCGCCAGTTTATCATATAATTTCTGGGCCAGCAGTCGAATGGCCTCGGCCCTGGCTGCCTTTGCAGTTTCCCCCTCGGCGGGAAGTACCATCCCCAGATGCTCCAATGCAATATCATTGATATCGTAGGTGGCCGCTGTGGGGTTAAGCAGATAGGCAGACACCATGGTGTCTGCGGCCAAGGCTTTTAGTTCAATACCATGGTGCTGCAGCAACCAGAGGGCTTGCTTGGCATCATGGAAGTATTTCTTTACGGTTTCACATTCACATATTGCTTTAAGTACCGTAAGGCAGGGGTCTGAAACAGAATTGGTTTCGATAACCAATCGATAGACGTCTTGGTCGGCCAGGGCAAGGTAAGCAGCTTCAATGCCATTTTTCGGTTGTCCATCTAAGAAAATAGCCACTTTTCCCTGTTTGGTCACCTCAATTAAGAGTTCATCCAGGTCATCCTGATCCTTGGCGTTGCGATAACCCACCTGGTAAGTTTGCAACGGCGGCAAATCAGCCGACTCCTGCTGGCCCTTAGCTGTTTTAGATACTTTGGGGGTAGTAAGTTGTTTGATTAAAGTCTTAAATTCAAGTTCTTGAAAAATCTCCAAAAGTTTAACACTATCTGGTCCACGCCAGGAGCAAGCAGATAAATCCAAATCCATGGGCACATCACGAATGATGGTTGCTAGTTTTTTGGATAAAAGTGCAATCTCCTCACTTCCCCGCAGTAACTTTTGATGTCTGGGGGAGAGGTTGTCTATGTTTTTGATGATATTTTCGATGGAGCCATATTCTTTAATCAAGGCACTGGCGGTTTTTTCGCCAATGCCAGCCACCCCGGGAATATTGTCCGAGGTATCCCCCTGCAGACCTTTCAAATCAACAATCTGTTCCGGGGTAACACCATATTTATCCCAGACCTTTCCTTCATTAAAAAGATCTGTTTCAGTGATTCCCTTGCGGGTCAGCATAACCTGAGTCTTAGGTGAAACCAACTGCAAAGCATCTCGATCTCCGGTAAGAATTAGCACGTTAAGTCCAGCAGCTTCGGCTTGAGTGACAATGGTACCGATGAGATCATCCGCTTCGAAGCCATCCATTTCAAAATAGGGAATACGCATAGCCTTTAGGACGTCCCGGGCTAAAATAAATTGTGGACGCAGCTCATCGGGCGTGGCCTTGCGGGTTCCCTTGTATGCTGCATATGCCTGGTTGCGAAAGGTCACTTTGCCTTTATCAAAGGCCACCGTCACCAGGCCTGGTTCTTGTTCCTGAATAATCTTTGTGATCATGTTGGTGAAACCATAAACGGCATTGGTAATAACCCCTTTGCTATTTGAAAGCAGCGGGAGGGCATGAAAGGCCCGGTGAATCAGACTATTGCCATCTATTACAATCAAGGTATCGAGGGACAAAGTTAGCACCTTCCTTATTTACACTATCAGAAAGTATAAAAATTCTAATGATGATCGTATAAGAAAAGCGAAGGCTCGCGCCAAGCTTTTCTAAGCATCTTTTAGTATTTTCCTCAGGAAAGTGCAAAATACCTTCCTCCATGTTAATTTTACCAGTGGAAGCTAAATAGGGAAGGGATTTTATGTAAGTATCTCGAAATTATCCCATATTAAAATATTATGAGGTGGTAGTTTGTTAAAACGCTTGCTAGTCATTTTATCCTTTGGCTCTCTGCTTTGGACGATGCCTGCCTATGCCCAAGAGGATGAAGCCATCAATAGTGCAGCAACTCTGGGGGAGGTTTTTGGTTATATAAGTCAATTTCATTTAGCTAAGCCCGATACCACGGAGTTGGCCAATGCCAGCATCAAGGGGATGTTGGATCAATTGAAGGATCCCTATACGGTTTATTTTTCACCCGGTGAATTGGATCATTTTAGTGATGAACTAAATGGTGACTTTGAGGGGATCGGTGCAGAGTTAGAGATGCAGGGAACCTATCCTAAGGTGGTTCGTTTACTGGAACAATCTCCTGCCCAACAGGCGGGGCTGCAAACCGGAGATATCATCCAGCAGGTGGATGGCCAAGATATTGCCGGTCAGTCACTGTCTGATATTGTAAGCATGTTGCGGGGAACCAAGGGAACAACGGTAACCTTGACGGTTAAACGGGCTGCCCAAGAAGACTTCCAAGTGAGTATTACCCGTAACACAGTCCATATGCCTACCGTTTTTAGTGAGCTGATAAATAATAAAATCGGCTACATTGCCATTGATAGTTTTGGTATGGATACCGGAATGGAATTTGGTAATGCCTTGATCGAGCTGACAGAAAAAAATGCTGAATCACTTATCATTGATTTACGTAACAATGGTGGGGGTTATGTGGATTCGGCAGCAGAAATTGCAGCCTATTTACTGGGTAAGGATGAGACTATTTTTATCACGGAGGATCGTAATAAAAGAAAAGATTCCTACTCTACCGAATATGAAGGGGTAGTTCGAAAGATGCCACTGGTGGTTTTAATCAATGGAGAAACGGCCAGTGCTTCAGAAATTTTGGCCGGTGCCCTGCAGGATTATGGCATGGCCACTTTGCTTGGCACGAACAGTTATGGCAAAGGAACGGTGCAGGACATTATTCCCTTGGGTAACGGTGGTGCCCTAAAAATGACCACCGCTGAGTATTTGACCCCCAAAGGGCGAAGAATTAACGGTACTGGTCTTAGACCAGATCGCACGGTAGTGACACCGGCCCTTCAACTACATGGGGCAATACAGTTATTGCAGCCGGAAAAAATAACCCTTCGTTATGGTAATGATCGGGTTAGTATCAACGACAAACCCTTTACCATCCCTGGCCCACAAAGGATAAACGGAGAATATTTTGTTCCCCTGCGCCCGACCATGGAAGCCCTGGGTTACCAGGTGCATTGGGAAAACAACGGGATTGTGGTCACGGGCAGTAATTTGACCTGGCAGCTGCCAACGAATGGGGGTAAAAGCATGTTAAACGGCCAGCCAAAATCTACCCAGCCCTTGTTCAAAAAGGATACCAGTACCTATCTCTCGTTAAAGGATTTATCTTTATTGGAGTGTCAGGTGCAGGTTCAGGGTGATGAAATCGTTATCAATAATTAAAGGATGATGACCGGGGCTTGTTAACCCCGGTCATATTTTTGAGGGACAAAAAGTATAATTAAAAGGGAATGGAACAAAGGGGGGAGATCATGCTCGATTTTTTAGAACCTCTGCTGCACCAAGTGACGGTAATTATTGCAGCCCTTGGCTACTGGGGGGTGGGGGTTGGCATGGCCATTGAAAGTGCCAATATCCCCTTGCCCAGTGAAGTAATACTTCCCTTTGGCGGTTATCTTGTTTATACCGGGAGACTTGGTTTTTGGGAAACGGTAATGGCTGGTACCATAGGGGGTACATTCGGTTCCATTGCATCCTACTACCTGGGTCTGCGGGGTGGTCGACCCTTTTTGCAAAGATATGGTCGTTATTTTGGCGTCACACCAAGTAAATTGGCCTTGGCAGACCGTTGGTTTAGCAAATACGGGGAGGCTACGGTGTTTTTTACCCGTTTGATGCCCATTGTCCGGACCTTTATCTCCTTACCGGCCGGTATCTCAGGTATGAACTTTAAAAGGTTTGTTCTTTATACTTTTTTAGGCTCTTTGCCCTGGAGTATCCTTTTAGTTTATGCCGGATATGCCCTGGGACAAAATTGGCAGGCTTTAAAACCCTGGTTTCACCGGGCGGATTTTTTAATGGCGGGTTTATTGGGAGCTTTGTTAATTTATTACCTTTATTCCAGGAAAAAAAGAAAGCGTTAAAAAGCAATACCCCCCGTTCACTGAATGGGGGGTATTTTCGGTGGTTTTTTGCTAAAGAAGAAATTTTTCAAATGATTATCTTTACGGTTTTTTCTCTTATGGGCAAACAAAGGCCAGGCAAGTAAGGTTAACAGGATGAGTAGGATGGTGACTTTAGTTGCCAGACCCTCAGCTTGACTAAAGCTATGTCCTAAAGCTGTATAAATGATAATTTCTGGCATTTTACCTACAACGGTTGCAATAAAAAAGCCTCGGAAGGTCATTTTACTAAGCCCGGCAACATAGCTAATCATACTGGAAGGAATTACCGGGATTAAGCGAGCCATAAAAACTACCCAGGGTCCTTCGCGGTGACTCATTTCGTCAACCTTATGGATGTAACTTTCTTTAAGATAGCGGGATACGAACCCTCTGCCGAAACCCCGAGCTACGTAAAACGCAAGGGTAGATCCAAGCATTGAGCCTGCCAAGGTCAATAAAATACCATATGCGACGCCAAAGATAAAACCGTTGGCACCGGCCAAGAGAAAAAGCGGTAGGGGAGTAAAGAGAGTTTGCAGGATCATCAAGGCAAGGCAAACAACCACTGTCATAGCCCCAAAGGACCGAAGGTATTCTGCCAGATTTTCTGGATCTGAAAAATAATGTGCGCTTCCGGCAGGGAGTGTATGAACGCCTATAAAATAGATGATTGCTGCGATGACGGAAGTAGCAAGAATTACAAGGGTAATTTTTTTTATCATAGGTTATCCCCTAGTTTAAAGGATATGAAGCAAGTAAACTATACCAAAACCCGGTAATTTTGAAAAGATAAGAGTTTATAAGTTAAGATATTATTTTCATGCCAAAAAAATGCTCCCCTGGAGAACCGTGGGGAGCAAACTTTTATTGGCTAAATACAACAATTAGAAGCATTTTAAAACGCTCCAAGGCCATCAAAGCATGAGGTACATTATTTGGCATTACGATGGTCTCGCCTTTTTTTAACAGATGTTTTTCGGACCCAATGGTTATCTCAGATTCCCCGTCTAAAATGTAGACCATCGCATCTCCTGACGAAGAATGGGAACTGATTTCTTCTCCTTTGTCAAAGGCAAAAAGGGTAACACTTAGGTGTTTTCCCTGTGCTAAAGTCCTGCTGACAACCCTGCCTTCCTGATAATCCACCAGCGATTCTAACTCGATGGCTTTGGAGAATTCAATATTTTTAATAAAATGCTGACTGGACAATAATCTTCCTCCTTATTATGTAATTTCGAAACCCTTTTCTTGAAAAGTCTGTTTGATAGTGGTCAGATTAATCTTCTTGAGGGCAGCACCCTTGGCAATGGTCATAACTCTGCCAGCGGTGTTTAACATGGCAGGTTTAACAATATCAGTAAATCCAAGATCATACATGATGTTGGCTACTTCTGGGTGCTCCCGTACCAATTCATAGATACTTTTATCAAGACTGACGGTTTTTTTCATGTCATCACCTTTTGCTGTTTTGGATACGTTACCCGGAAAGTAAAAATATTATTAAAATTATATACTATTTGCTAGCGTTAGAAAAGCGAAGGGGGGCTCTTTTTCAGCCCCCTAACATCATTTAATCAATGGTTCCCTCACCATATTTCAAAAGCTCGGAGACAGTAACCAATTGGTAACCCTGCTGCTTAAGACCTTCCAACACCTGGGGTAATGCCTCGGGTGTTTGCGAGCAGGTATCGCTGGCATGCATCAAAATAATTGCTCCGGGTTGAGTCCTTTTCAATACACGATCTACGATAACCTGTACGCCAGGCTTTTTCCAATCTAGAGAATCGGCACTCCACTGAATCACCTTGTAATTTAGTTCCTCTGCGGTTGTTAGCACCATATCGTTCCAATCGCCATTGGGTGTACGTATTAATGTTGGCGTGACGCCGGTAACCTGCTTGATTTTTTCCTGAGAGGTAAGAATGTTTTTCTTCACTTCCGATTTGGCATATTCACTTAGATTGACGTGTTCTTCACCATGACTTGCTATTTCATGTCCATCGGATACAATCCTTTTAGGAAACTCGGGATGTTTTACAGCCCAGGGTCCTGAGATGAAAAAAGTAGATTTTACATGATGCTCTTTTAAAATATCAAGAACCGGGCCAGGAACCTCTGTTCCCCAACTAATATCAAAGGTTAGAGCGGCTACCTTTTGGTCTGTTTTCACCTTATAAATAGCATATTTCTTAGCTGTGGCAGGCAATATCTGTTGTTGATATAGAAGCGCCGAAAAAATACAGGCACAAAAAATAAAGGCGCCCAAAAGAAGTACATGCTTTTTAAACTTCCTGTAATCAAAAATAAAAACTTTCAAAACTTACACCTCCTGTACTAATAAGTATTTTGGTTTATTGGGAAATATGTGAAAAGCATTAAAAATTATCCGCATCTTGTAACTTTTTCCTGTTATCACCTATTCCCAATAGACACAAAATAGGGCAGGAGGAGGATGAGGTGTGAATTTTAAAAAATATATAAGTGTTATTTTATGCTTGTTAAGTGTGCAGCTATTATTTCCCGAAAGGACTTACTCTGAAGTAACGGATTCAAGTAAGCCGCCCCAAATTAAGGCCTCGGCTGCTTGCCTGATGGAAGTGGCAACCGGGCAAATACACTTCGAAAAAGAAGGGGATAAAAGAAGGGAACCGGCAAGCTTAACCAAGGTGATGACATCCATTGTGGCCATTGAAAAAGGGAACCTCAAGGATGTTGTAACGGTTCCGCAGAGGGCTGCCCGTGTTTCCATGGGTCAAGATATTGGTTTAAATACAGGGGATAAGTTATATTTGGAGGATTTATTAAAGGCGGCTCTGCTATATTCCGCAAATGACTCAACCGTAGCCATTGGAGAGCATATTGGTGGCAATCACGATCAATTTATTAAGATGATGAATGATCAGGCTGCTGCCCTGGGCATGAAAAATACGAGCCTTGCCAATACAAACGGTTTTCATCATCCTAACCATTACACCACAGCCAATGATTTAGCAACATTAACCTGTTATGCATTAAAGAATAAAACCTTTGCCGAATTTGTTCGAACCAAGGAGGCTACGATTACCTGGCTGCCTAAAGTCACGGATACAACTACCACTGAGGACGAAGAAAAAACACCACCCAAACAACGCACTTTAAGATCGACCAACCGATTGTTACATTCCGATTTTGAAGGGATTGACGGAGTAAAGACAGGAACAACCCCAAGGGCAGGAAATTGTTTAATAGCCTCTGCCACCAGAGAAGGGCGACAATTGGTTGTTGTTATCCTTAACAGTAATAATCGTTGGAATGATGCTACTAGACTGCTGGAATATGGTTTTAATGAGGTAGAGCGGAGAGTTCTCATCGAAAAGGATGAGGTAGTATCTGAAATACAGGTACTGGAAGGAGTAGAGACAAGGGTTGCTTTGGTAACAGCCAATCGGGTTGAGGCCTATGTAGCCAGTATGGACAGTGATAAGATAGAAAGTAGAATTACACGAAACCCGATACCCAGGGCACCGATTAAACAGGGGGATAAGCTGGGCAAAATGGTATTTGTGTTAAACGATAAGGAAATTGGCACCGTGGATCTGATAGCCAACCAGCATATTGAACGACTGGCCTGGTATAAACGTATCTTCGATTAAAGACTGGGGGTCAGGCTGGCCAGCCTGACCTCTAAATTATGCTTGACTTTACAATGATCATCGTATATATTAATTATTGCCGTAAGGTTATTTGAAAATTTAAGGGACGTTAGCTCAGATGGCTAGAGTGCTGCGTTGACATCGCAGAGGTCACTGGTTCGATTCCAGTACGTCCCACCATACCAATAATAAAGGGCGTGTTGCAAAACGTTTATTTGAAAACGTAGGGCGACACGCCCATTTTGATTCATGACAGGAAAATCATTACATCTTTGCAGGTTAGTTTCACTATTTAAGCCCCGTTTTGGGCATAACAAA
>NZ_JBAIYV010000019.1:0-90706 GCF_036763075.1 Desulfotomaculum sp. 1211_IL3151
CAAGTAAATGGTAGTATGAAGAGCCGTATGCCTTAATTGGGCACGTCCGGTTCTGTGAGGGTACCAGGGCCAATTTAACCATAGAGCAGCAGCCTCCTAAGTTAAAGAGCCCTGCTCTACTCGACCCTGAGCATTTTTATTTTAATATAAAACACAAAAACAGGTTAATTAGTCCTAAACTTATCGAAATATCTACCGAAATAACTAACATAAGGCAAAATTCCGGGCGGCCGACCGGATCAAGCTTTTACCGCAAGGATGCGGTAAGAAAATATATTCATGGAGGAATGAAGGATGAGAATTAACCATAATATTGCTGCCCTAAACACCTATCGTCAGTTGAGCAACAACAACGCT
Organism: Desulfotomaculum sp. 1211_IL3151; assembly: GCF_036763075.1. NCBI lineage: Bacteria > Bacillati > Bacillota > Clostridia > Eubacteriales > Desulfotomaculaceae > Desulfotomaculum > Desulfotomaculum sp. 1211_IL3151. Next base: position 358 of record NZ_JBAIYV010000019.1, read on the forward strand.
GCAGGTTCCCGTTCATTAGAAAAACTATCTTCCGGTATGAGAATTAACAAAGCCGGTGACGATGCTGCCGGTCTGGCGATCTCCGAAAAAATGAGAAGCCAAATTCGCGGTCTGGATCAAGCCAACAGAAACTCCCAAGATGGTATTTCCTTAATTCAAACAGCAGAAGGTGCCATGCAAGAAACCCACTCCATGCTACAGAGGATGAAAGAATTGGCTGTACAAGCAGCCAACGGAACCAACACGCAGGATGATCGTGAAAAGATCCAGGCTGAAATTAACCAGCTAACCACTGAGATTAACAAAATTGGCAACACCACCGAGTTTAACACCATGAAGCTGATCAATGGCGGCAGTGCTTCTTCTTCTGCTGCTAATGCTGGTGGTCCTATTCCCAAGGCGGTCATAGAAGGTGGTATGAATGCGGTAGAAGGCGTTACAGCAAAAATGGAACTTTCCGTTGGCGCCAACGGTATTTTAGCCGCTGATGCTTCTAAGGCAGATGGTGCCCAATTTACCTTTGAAGTTAATGGCAAGAAGCTGACCATTACCTTGCAAGCTGCGAACAGCGCTACTGGGGTAGCAACTGCAGGCGATGCTATTGCTACAGGGTCAGCAGATAACACGAGTTCTTATTTTATTAAGTTTAATGCCGAGAAAAACGTAGAGGCCGCCAGTCTGGGAGCAGCTTTAGAAAAGGCGGTTAGAGAGTTGTTATCAGCGAATAATACAGTGGATAATGCTCATAAAATAAGCGATTTGTATACAGCTAATTTTGATGATGGTACCGGAAAATTAACAATTGAGGGTATAGCTTGCACTACCGGAAATCTTGGTGCTCAGCGTGAAGGCGATACCATTAAGTTTACTTCCGAGGTACCGATAGGTTTTGATGAGAGAACCTTCGCTATGCAAACCAACAATGTCGGACGTGTCGAAGTAACCAAAACTCAGCCTAAAGCCACCCTTGATTTTACCGGCAAAACCGGTTTTGATGTAAATGGCAGCAGCTTTAATTTTGGCGGAGCTGACTATGTCTTTACCAACGATTCCTCCAAGCTGGATACCGCTGTCACCAAGTATGTTAAATTGAACGAGCTTGTGGATAGTAATGGTAAACCTAAGGCGCTCAAGGATATTACCGCTGAAGAGTTAGCAAAAAAACTTGAGGAGAAAATTAACGAGAGAACATATGGCAAAACGACTGATCCTACCGGACAAATTGATGCAAAAGCGGCTAATGGCATAATTACTTTTACGGCTACTGAGCAGAATGAAGAGTCCTTAAAAGCCTTCAAAGATTACTTTGGTTTTGCCGGCTCTGCTGGAGGTAACGGCGGCAAGTTTGAAGCCATCTTCCAGGTAGGTGCCAACGAAGGGCAATTCTTTGCCATTGATATCCGCGATATGCGCGCCAAAGCTCTGGGCATCAGCGGCGGTGCTAATCTCTCTGCCACTGGTCAAATTAAAGAAGGTGCAGAGAAAGCTACCTTTACCAAGACTGCTGGCGTAAGTGCCACCGGTGTGGATAAAAACTTAAACGAGGCAGCCCTTGACATCAGTACAACCGAAAAGGCCTCTGCGGCTATTACTGTTATTGACAATGCTATTAGGACTGTATCAGAGGAACGCTCCAAGTTGGGTGCCTACCAGAACCGTCTGGAGCACACCATCAATAACCTGGGTACTACCTCTGAAAACCTTACCGCTGCTGAAAGCCGTGTCCGCGATGTAGATATGGCTAAGGAAATGATGGAGTTTACCAAAAACAACATCCTTACCCAGGCTGCTCAGGCCATGCTGGCCCAAGCCAATCAGCAACCTCAGGGTGTACTGCAGCTTCTCAGATAATAGGCATTTATTGATTAAAAAACGGGGGCTTGCCCCCGTTTTTTATCTACTAAGTAATTTAATATTTACCATGCGGAGGATTTTAAAGATGAGGTTATCAGCTTGTTCAATAGTAAAAAATGAAGCGAAAAATATAGCCAGGTCCATTGAAAGTTATAAGGATGTGGTTGATGAAATTATTATTGTAGACACCGGTTCCACTGATAATACGGTAGAGATATGTGAAGGCTTAGGTGCTAGGGTCTTACACTTTGAATGGATTAACGATTTTGCAGCCGCCAAAAATTTTGCTCTTGAACAGGCCCAGGGAGACTGGATCATTTTTCTTGATGCGGACGAATGGTTTGTCCCCAAGCTAAGTGACGACCGCATCTTTAAAGTCCTGAACAAGGTAGAAAAATTACCGAACGTAGCGGCAATTAAAACCATTTTGTGCAATGTTGATGAGACGACTGGTTTTATCAGCTCTAAAAACTCCTCTGTCAGAATTCTTAAAAATGCTTGTGGGATACAATATGCGGGGAAAATACATGAAGACATCAGAATAAATGATCGGCCTGTTCAGACGGCGACCTTGGAGGAATTGGAGATCTATCACTGTGGCTACTCCCAGGGCAAGATCGTAGGCAAATCACGCCGCAATTTAGAAATTTTGTACGATGTTTATCGTAGCGGCCAAGCGAAGACGGCTACCTATTTTTACCTCTGCCGGGAAAATGCTATGATAGGGAATTACAGGGAAGCCTTAAAGTTTTATGAACTGTTTTTTCAGCAGCCAGATTGTGAACAGGTCATTTCATTGACAAATGTTCTGGTTGGTATTTATGAACACGGCATTAGTATTAAACGAAATAACCTGGGTAAATTTACCTTCGGGGAGATTATGGCAGACATCGAAGGTGCAATCGAAAAATATCCGGAATTACCGATCCATTATCATTTAAAAGCTATTTATTACCACAACTTTGACTTTGATCAGTCCTTGGAGTTTTTTAAAAAAGCGATTGAGTTGCATAAAGAATATAAGAGTACTTATATGAATTCCTATGATAAGTCGCTGCCGGAAGCCTATTGGCATCTGGCCGAGATTTATAAAGCAAAGCATCAGCCTGAGATCGCTTTTGACCACCTTGTATTATCCCTGCAGGAAAAACCACTGCAGGATGACCCCTTTAAAGAACTGCTGCAGTTGATTAGGGATCAGTCCGCGGAAGATATCATTGTCTTTTTAAATAGTATCTATGACATCAAGAATAAAGATCATGTCGAGTTTTTAGCCAAGCAACTCATGTTTTCCCGGCTGTCTAAGGTTTTTTTATACTACGCCATGAAATATAACCAAGAATTTGAAGGACAGGATGAAACCACCTATTGTGCTATGATTTTGGTGGGCCAAGAAGAAACTGCTGTAGAGACCGCCATGACCGCCTATTTTAATGCAGGCAAGGAAGACGACCGATATTTTGCTGCTTTGGCGATATTATGTAAAAAGAGGGTTGATCTTTATGAAAAATACCGATCCTCCCTAAGTCCTGCCTTTGCCGCCATTCTCAATAAATATCTTACTGACCAACAGCTGGAAATGCCCTCCCAGGAGGAGATTTCCGCCTATTTACAGTTATATCGGTATATGTTTTATCTGGGACAAGCCGAGGATCTGGCCAAGCTGGAAAGCTTCTTTACGGAACAACCCATGGCAGTGGCCGCCGGCATTATGGAGTGCTATGTTACCTATAAAGATAACCTAAAAACCATTGCTTTGGCCCAAAAATATTTACACGATTTTAAAGACGAACACTTTAAGACCCAAATGAAAAAACTGCTTGCCTTTAGCTATTATTTAGTGAAAGACTATGCCAAGTCGGTAGATTACTTTAAAACAGCCCTCGAAAGCAAGCACATTGATATAGATCGCAATATAATTATCTATCTCAAGCAAATGATTGAAGCTAGTCCGGATGATCTTATTACTCTCAAGGCACAAAAATTATATGATAAATATGAACCTATTTTTAAAGAATATGTAGCCTTTACTGATATGGTGCGGACAGGCAAAGTCAGCGATATTTCAGCCGCTGACGATCTGCAGAAAATCCAAGACCTGACCCAAGAAACATTGGAGGAACTAACCAAACCGGACACCGTCAAACTACCGGACTTGATACTCAATACCCTCTTTGCTCTGGCCGAAAAATATCTGGAAAAAGACATGGACATCAGCGCCCATACCATCATTCTCCGTCTGCTGCGGCAGGAGTTTAAGAAAGACATCCACTACTACCGCCTAGGCGAAATTTATACCCGCTTGCACAATCCGGCCATGTCTTTATATTGTCATGAGCAGGCTTTTGCCGTTAATGCCACCTTTGCCGAAACCTTGATCGCCGATCAAGCCAACGAAAACCGGCATTATATTTATCAGCCACTCGAAAGTAAGCCGGTGGAAAGCTGTCCGCTGTGCGGCAGTTTGGCTGGGCTGCAGGCGGTCTACAACACCATTCTTCATCCCGAGTTTTCCTCCGAACACTCGGCGATTAAGGTTTGGCGATACTGTGCTTCCTGCAACCATCTATTTGCAGCCCAGATGCCTAAAGAAGTTTCCTATGAGTTGGAAGAGGAAAAAGCGGTATCCCTGATCAAAGGTATGGCCGGGGAATTAATCCATTACCAGGAAACCATGCGGGAAATTTGTTCCTTGGCGAAAGGTAATTTACTTTTAGATATCGGCAGCGGTAGTGGTAAATTTATCGCTGTTGCATTGGAACATGGCTTTGAGGTATCTGGCATTGAACCAATAGACCAGTTAGCACAGCTTAGTGGTAAAACCCTAGGTGCTGCTGTCTATAATTGTACCTTGGAAAACTTCGAGGAAAATAACCAATATGATGTAATCTCGCTGGGATGTGTTTTAGAAGAAATGCCGGAACCCCGAGATACTCTTCGGAAGATAGATAAACTTTTAAATACGGATGGCTTGCTCTATATAGAAACACCAAACTTTGAAAGTGGTTACGCCAGGGTAATGAAGGATAAGAACTGGACTGTGCGATCTGGAAGAATATTAAATTATTTTTCTAAAGAATCTTTAGATAGATTACTTAAAGAACATGGATTCAAATTAATTAATTACACTATGTCTAAACGAAACAATGGTTACATGGAAGTTTTTGCTCGAAAGTGTTAAAAGTGAACGGTTATGGAGGCGATCCTACAAAGTGAAGGTAGTTATTCTGGCTGGTGGGCTGGGTACGAGAATATCCGAGGAATCTCATTTGCGCCCGAAGCCCATGATCGAAATTGGCGGTGTGCCGATACTATGGCATATTCTCAAATATTATGCCCACTTTGGCTTTAACGAGTTTGTCATATGCTGTGGCTACAAAGCCTTTGTTATCAAGGAATATTTTGCAAATTATTATCTGCATAATTCCGATTTGACCTTCGACTTTACCAATGGAAACAAGATGACCATTCATAACAACATCGCAGAACCGTGGAAGGTAACATTGGTGGACACCGGGCTTAACACCCAGACCGGCGGGCGTATCAAGCGTATCCAGCCTTATATTGGCGATGAAACCTTCATGATGACTTATGGCGACGGCCTAGGCAATATCGGTATCAGCGCCTTGCTCCAACAGCACAAAGCCTCTGGGATGTTGGCAACAGTTACCGCAGTTCAGCCCAGCGGACGCTATGGAGTTCTAGATTTGGACGAGAACAAAAATTGTGTCGTCGGCTTTCGGGAGAAAGCAAAAGAAGATACCAACTGGATTAATGCAGGGTTTATGGTGCTGGAACCGGCAGTATTTGACTATATCGACGGTGATATGATGCCTTTTGAGCAGGCGCCACTTATGCGATTAAGCGCGGATGGCCAATTGGGTGTATTCCGGCATTATGGATACTGGCAATGTATGGACACGCAACGAGACAAGGGCGCATTGGAATACCACTGGAACAGCGGCAAAGCGCCGTGGAAGGTGTGGAGATAGCTTGAATTTTCAACTCTTGAAGAAAGCCTATGCCGGACAGACGGTATTAGTAACAGGTTGTAGCGGCTTTAAAGGTTCCTGGCTGTCAGTATGGCTCACAACCCTGGGAGCCAAGGTTATTGGCTATGCGCGTAAGCCTCCAACAAAACCGGCCATGTTCCGCGCTTGCGGCTTAGACAAGCATATCATCAGTATCGAAGCCGATGTGCGCGACCAAGCCGCCTTGACGCAAGTATTCAAAACCTATAAGCCGGAAATCATCTTTCATTTAGCCGCTCAGCCGTTGGTGCGTTACTCCTATCTTGAGCCAAAGGAAACCTTTGAGACCAATGTCATGGGTACAGTTAATGTATTGGAAGCAGCCAGACATACCGGGACGATCCAGTCTATTGTTGTGGTTACAAGCGACAAATGCTATGAAAACCGGGAATGGGTTTACGGCTATCGGGAAACCGACCCCTTTGGTGGCTATGACCCCTATAGCGCCAGCAAGGGCTGCGCGGAACTTGTTGTGAACGCCTTTCGCAGCAGCTTTCTCACTGGTAGCGGGATCGGTCTGGCCTCGGCTAGGGCCGGGAATGTTATTGGCGGCGGTGATTGGGCGGTTGATCGCTTGTTACCGGATTTTGTTCGGGCAGTGGTAGATAATCGCCCCATTCGGATCAGAAACCCGTTCTCTACCCGCCCGTGGCAGCATGTGCTGGAACCACTTTCTGGTTATCTCTTATTAGGAGCGCTGCTCTTGGATGAGCCGGAAAAGTACGGCAGCGCCTGGAACTTCGGCCCCCGAGATACCGATGTTTTGTCAGTGGAGGATATTCTCAAGCTGACAATCAAGGAGTGGGGAACGGGAAGCGTAGAAACAGAAGCACTTAAGCAGCCCCATGAAGCCACCTTGCTGAAGCTTGATATCAGCAAAGCCGAGGCATATCTAAAGTGGCAGCCAGTTTTCTCCTGTCGTGAGGCCATAAAAAGAACGGTTGAATGGTATAAAAGGTATTATGACCACTCCTATACGGATATGTTTTCCTTTACTGTGGAACAGATTAAGGAATACGAACATGTACTGCAATTGCGAGGTTGAAATAACATGAACAAGGTGTTTGTAACCGGGGCTACCGGTTTTATTGGCTCAAATTTGGTAAAAAGATTGATAAAAAATGGTGTCGAAGTACATATAATTACCCGTGCTGCTTCACAAATAGAGCAATCTGCCATTAGTGCTCTGCCTGTTGTCATTCACCGGCATGACGGCACAACGGCAGGAATGATAGAGATTTTTCAATCAGCCCAGCCTGAGATAGTTTTTCATCTGGCTGCTAAGTTTGTGGCCGAGCATGATAGCTGGGATATAAAGGAACTGTTGGACAGCAATTTGCTGCTTGGCGTGCAGTTATTGGAAGCCATGGCGGCAACCGAAGTCAGACAGCTTGTTAATACTGGGACGGTTTGGCAGCATTTTGAGCAGGAGGCCTATAATCCGGTCAATCTATATGCGGCAACCAAGCAGGCTTTCGAAACGTTGGCCGCTTACTATGTCCGGGTAGGGTTGCTAAAAATGATTACCCTGAAGCTGTTAGACACCTACGGACCCAATGATCCTAGGCCAAAGCTATTTACATTATTCAAGCGAATAGCCTCTAGTGGCGAACGGCTTGCCATGTCGCCCGGCCAGCAGCGTTTAGGTTTTGTCTATATTGACGATGTGGTGGATGCCTTTTTGCTGGCGGGACAATATACTAAAGATTTATCGACAGACGAAATGCCGTCATATACCATTGCCCCTGACCAACTGTATACCTTGCGTGAAATCGCCGCTCTGTACGAAATGGTCAGTAGCAAACGCCTGAATATCGGCTGGGGAGAGCGTCCATACCGCCGCCGGGAGGTCATGGAGCCGCATGTCGATACAAGGTTGCCAGGCTGGGAGGCAAAGATTGGGTTGGTGGATGGGATAAAGAGGTGTTTGGGAGTCTAATGAAGATGTGTTTTGGAGGTTAGTTACTGTTATGCAGATTGATGATATGAGTGGCGACGTTCTTGCCCAAGCTGAGGGCTTATATGGACTTAAAACAAAGTGGGATTGCATTACTGGGATTATTAAGACGCTAAATATTCCTAATGATCTGCAAGTAAGAGCAAACAAACAAGATATCATTTTGTTTGGTACCGGTTTGGCAGGTAAATTAGCTCAGCAATATTTTAATGAAAATAATGTGAGTGTTAAGTTTTGGTGTGATAATGATGCCAGTAAACAGGGCTCATTTTTAGATGGTATATTGATAATCTCTCCAGAAGAATTAGCAAGACTTGACAATCCTTTGGTTGTTATAACGGCTAAGCATTACACCCGTGAGATATCCGAGCAATTGCAGCAGTTATCAATACCCCATATTTCTTTTGATGCCTATGTGGTGGCCAAAATGCAAAGTGAAATAAGGTTTGTCTATTCGGAACTGTTAGAAGATGATCATTCTAAAAACGTATTAGTAGCTGTATTAAAGTCTATGTTATTAGGAACAAGTAAGTATTGTCGTGAAGTAATGGAGCGCGATGAATTCTTTTCTCTACCGGAGTTTTTAGGGATGGAACAAGAAGTTTTTGTTGATGCAGGAGCGTACGTTGGTGATACTTTAGAACGGTTTATTTGGAATGTAACTGGAGTATTTCAGAAAATATATGCATTTGAGCCGGGTAAGATTCAATTTGAAGCTATGGAGCGCCGTTTAGTAAGACTGAGTCAAGAATGGGGCTTTGACCCTAAAAAGGTTAGGTTAGTGAGAGCGGGGCTAGGAGAAACTGACTCATTCTTGTCCTACTCGTATAATTGCAAATCCCCGTCAGGTAGTCATTTTGGTTTAGTGCAAGGGGCAGCGGACGAAGATGTACAGGTGTATTCATTGGATAGTTATATTGGCGATGAAACAGTGTCAATGATTAAAGTTGATATTGAAGGATTTGAGTTAAGTATGTTGAAGGGTGCCAGAAATTTGATAAAGAGGTGCAAACCTAAGTTGGCAATTAGTATTTACCATAAGCCAGAGGATTTGTTTGAAATACCGCGATACATTCACTCGCTGGTGCCTGAATATAAAATGGCAATAAGACACCATTCACCAAGAATGCTTGAAACAATTTTGTATTGCTGGAAATAGTGATACAAATAATAGTGTTTCTGTATCAAACGGTCAACGGCTGAATATCGGCTGGGGCGAACGGCCATACCGCCGTCGGGAGGTCATGGAGCCGCATGTCGGCACAAGGTTGCCCTGACGGAAGGGATTAAGAAGTGCGTGGAAGTCTGAGAAAGACAAGTGTTGGATGAGCCGAATTTAGGGAGGAATTAAACAGTGAATAACGACTACTATATTGAACCAATTGTTATTAATTCGGATACGCTGATACCGCCTTCGCCATCTGATGATATATGGAAAAACCGTAAAAACGCTTATTTTATGTATGACAAACCGGATGTGCCGACATGTTCTATTGTTGTTCAGGGATATAATCGTCTAAATAAGACTAAATATTGCGTGGAATGTATTCTGAAATATACCCAGGATGTGGATTACGAACTCATATTGGTTGATAATGGCAGTGATGACGGGACGTTGGAGTTCTTTCAGTCAGTGCCATACAGAAATAAAAAAATTATTCATATGACCCAAAACAGAGGAGCAGCTTTGCCCTATAGATATTACATTAGCCTTATTAAAGGCAAATACCTTGTTAATATACCTAATGACGTCTATGTAACCCGGAATTGGTTAAGTAATTTGTTGAAGTGTTACCAATCTGATCCAAAGATTGGTTTTGTTGAGCCTGTTTCTTCTAATGTGTCCAATCTTCAGGAAGTCAAGCTAAGGTTTTCTGATTTTGATGATATGCAAAAAAAAGCCGCTGCATTCAATCAAAGCGACCCGGCAAAATGGGAGGAGCGGCTACGGCTTATCAGCGTAATTAGCTTTTTTTCCAGGGAGGTTTTAGATAATGTTGGTACATTTGATGCCGCTTACTCGCATGATTTTATTGAAGATGACCTTTGCGCCCGCATACGGCGCATGGGTTACAAGCTTGTCCTTTGCCGTGATACTTGGGTTTGTCACGATCATGATTTCCGCAATCTAGAGGATAAGGATCCAGCGGCATTTAAGGCGAGCCTGGAAAGTGGGCGAGCCGTTTACCGTGAAAAATATCATGGTATCGATCCGTGGGATGATATAAGCAATTTCGAGCTGACGCTACTCGCACCTCTTGACTCTGCCCGTCTTCCAAACCAGGTGAAGGCCATGACCGTTGATGTGCGCTGCGGCACTCCTGCCTTAGAGATACGCAACCGCCTGAAACGGCGCGGGACTAAAGATGTTACGTCATATGCCTTCACAACGGCTGCGAAGTATTATCTTGATTTACAGACGGCGTGTGACGAAGTTACGTGTGACAGAATTGACTTCATCCAGCAGCATTATATGAACGATGCATTTGATGTTGTTGTACTCGGCGAACCTGTCAATACCTATCCAATGCCAGTTAGACTTTTACAAACTTTATATGGTTTTCTCAAACCTGGTGGCATGCTGTTGTTTAAAGTCCGTAATACCGATAATTATTGCGCGTTTTTGCGCTCTGTCGGCATAGAAGTAGCGTCTGATCCTGATTTGCCTGCGAATACACCGTTAAACGAAATCCTTGCATGTTTGAAGCTATTCGGTGCGGTTGATTGCACTGTTTCTGCCGACCTGGAAAGTCTATCCGTAGCCGATCAGAATTTTTTGATGAATAAGCTAAAGGCGGCTAACCCAGATTCCGATCAGGCAACACTAAACCGGTTGTGTATTAAAGATTATTGCATTAAGGCCATAAGGCGGCAGCTATGAAAATTCTGCATATCGCCGTGCATATGGGAGGAGGCATTGGTTCTGCCTACGCTGGTTTGGGAACCTGCGGACGAGAGCAGTCCATCCTGCTTTTAGAGGAACCAATTGATAAAAGCTCACTTGCTAAAGTCCAGCAGGAAGGTTTCCGTGTTTTTTTTGCAACCGATGAAGGCGAAATTAGGCGAGAAATAGCGGAAGCTGATATTGTAGTATTTAACTGGACGCATCATCCCGCGCTGACCCGATTTTTGTTTGAGTTTCCAGTCATCCCCATCCGGAGCATGCTTTGGTGCCATGTATCCGGCAATTATTTTCCCGCGCTCAACCCTGAATTTTTAGAACGCTTCGATCAGGTTATTTTTGCTTCGCCTTATAGCTTGCAGTTGCCTCAGATTCAAAAAATGGGGGCCAAGTATATCAGCGAGCATTTTGACGTGGTATATGGATTGGGGGATTTGAAACAATTTGCTGGGCTCAAGCGAGCGCCGCATGACAAATTTGTCATCGGGTATGTTGGGACACATGGATTTTGCAAGCTGCACCCTAATTTTGTGGATTTCTGCGCCGCAGTTACTGTGCCAAACGTTGAATTTGCCATGGTGGGAAGTCCTGTTACCCAAACAGAGATTCTTGCTGTCGCAAGGCGAAAGGGGATTGCTGATCGGTTTTCATTTTATGGACAAGTTAATAATGTTCCTAAGTTACTATCCCGCATGGATATGTTCGGGTATCTCTTAAATCCGCAGCATTTTGGCGCTACGGAAAATGCACTGTTGGAGGCGATGGCGGCAGAGCTACCAGTGGTGGCTCTCAATCAGTGTGTGGAAAGCGTTATTATCAGCAACGGTAAGACCGGGTTGTTGGTTGAAAATCCGGAGGACTATAGGAAGGCAATCTGGCGGCTTTATGCGGACAGGGAGTTTGCAGTGCAAATGGGACAAGCAGCTTGCCGGGATATACTTTCCCGTTTTGCTGTCGAACCAAACCGGGAGCGCTTTTGGGAGCGGTGCAGCCGGGCAAGTTACCAGCCTAAAAGAATACATTGTTTTGCCGACTTTTTCGGTGATATGCCGGCCGATTGGTTTTTGTCCTGTGTGGATGCTGACAAGGATTGTTTTCTTATGGATCGCGCCGGGGATTCGGGTCTCATCTTCCATGAACCTACCAAAGGATCTCCCCGCCATTATCATGCCTATTTTCCGGAAGACAGAAGGTTGGCTCTTTGGGCAAAACAACTTAGAGAGTAAAGAGAGGATGCCAATATAATGAATAACTTTTATACAGAATTGACTCAGATTAAGAAAGCATATATAGCAGGGGAAAATAGGAAAAGACTAGACAATCTTCTAGACACACTTCGCAAAAATCCTTTTGTTATCTATGGATCAGGTAATTTGGGACAAATTCTTTATTCGTATCTGATGAAACAGGGGATCAAAGCGGAGGCTTTTTGTGATACATTTCGCAGCGGCATAGATAAAACGACAGGCATTCCATTAATTGTGCCAGAAGAGTTGAATGCAAGCTATACGAATAGGATAGTGGTAATGGGAACATCCAACCATAATGCCTATTACTATGACCAAATCCGAGTAAAGCTGATAGAAACCGGTTTTCAAGGAACGGTGATAACGCCAGAGCAACTTCTTTTACCTGTTTATATATTAGAGACTATTCAAAAGGAGGACGATCCCCTCCCCCATATAGAGCGGTATGGAGTGTTATGGGACTGTCTTTCAGATGATAGCTCAAAGCGGGTGCTGCTGGATAGAATCCGTCACTTATTGCTTTGGGAAGCAATGCCGCATGCGCCGTATGATAATCAGTATTTTGAATCTGGAATAGTTCAATTGACTGAATCGGAAGTTTTCGTGGACTGCGGCTTTTATGCGGGAGATACCGCTGAAGAATTTATCCGTCGAGCAAGAGGGAAATATCAGCATATCTATGGATTCGAACCAGATAGTACAAGTATTGCAAAATGTAATTTACAGAGCGACAGGATTTCTATTACGCAGAAAGGAGTGTGGAGTGAAGACGCAATTTTGAGATTTTTCCCTGCTGCAAAGGCTGGTGCTATAGTAGAAGATGGGGATATTGAGATTGCTGTTACATCACTTGACACTTTTTTTTCAAACAAACAGGATATACCGACTTTCATTAAAATGGATGTTGAAGGTGCTGAAAAACAGGCATTGCTGGGAGCAGAAAATATTATCAAGACACATAAACCACAACTTGCTTTGTGCGTTTATCATAAATTTGAGGATTTATACGAATTACCTTGCATTCTCAAGGAGTTTCGGACAGATTATCAGTTTTATCTGCGTCATTACAGCGAATCTTATATAGAAACCGTACTTTATGCTGTCTAACTTTGTCGGAGCAAAAAACAAAAGCGATTAACGATATGACAATTCACGGAATAAAGAGAAACCAATTGAAGGGACAGGTTGTTACATGAAAGCTCAAAAAGGCACACGATATTTTAAGGAACGAACAAAATTAGAGACTGTGATTCCATTCAAAACGTCATTTATATTTAGCCCCATCCAGCGTATACAATTTGAAATGCACTTTTTGCCCGTGTAGTCGTACATATGAAAATTTATGGACTATAGAGAAAAAAAGAAAGTATTGGAATTATGAAAATTATTATGATTGCAAGGAGTTTCCTGACCACATAAAAGTCCTTCGGCTATATTAAAGAAGGAGAACCGCTTGTAAATCCAAATCTGCCTGAAATGATTGCTTACGGAAGAGATTCTGGAAAGTTTGACGCTATTGATCTTACAACAAATGGAACTCTCCTTAATCCTATGTTGAACAGGAAGTTGGTGGAAGCGGGACGATCAAGGATAAATATTTCGGTGGAAGCGCTAAGTGGTGAGGGATATAAACGGATATGAACACAAAGATTGATTTTGAAAAATTCATAGAAAATATTTGTGATTTATATGAAAACAAGGGAAATTGCCATATATTTATCAAAACAATGGTTAATAATTTGGACGATGAAACAGAGCAACATTTCTATGACCTATTTGGCAATATTTGTGATGAAATTGCAGTTGAATATATAGCTAACTGTTGGCCAGGGTTTGGAAAATATTAAGTCAAATATATAAATATTTATTCAGGTGCAAATGCAACTACCGCAAGAGATTATCGTATGTTCGCGCATTTTTTATATTTTGACAGTTAATTCGGACGGTACAGTAACACATTGAATTGTTGACTGGAACCATATGAAGAATATAGGTAATGTAAGGGAACAAAGTGTTTGTGAAATTTGGAATGGTGAGACACTTCGCCAAATACAACTCGAACACTTACGCTGAAATAGGCCGGAAACAGTTCTTGTGTGATAAATGTATGGAAATAGAATCAGCGACATTGGATAATATTGATAATTATCGTGAAGAACTCTTAAGATGAATAGGTAAATAATATTGAAGGTTTTGATGATCGGCGGTAATGTAAATATTAGCTGGCATTGTACTCAGAAAGCAATTGAGGCAGGTTATGATGTTTGGGAAATTAACCGGGGATTAACCAGGAAAACGCGCCGAGCAGGTTCATCAATTACTCGGGGATATACGGTGCTTTGCTGAGACGTACAAGTCTATAAAAGATATGACATTCGATATGGTATGTGATTTTATTTGTTTTAATAAAGAGTATGCGGAAAATGATATACGTTTATTAATGGTCGGACGAAACACTAATTTTTATTAGTTCCGAATCCGTATATATGCGAAAGAGTTCAAATCTTCCCTTTACGGAAAGCGCAGAGCAATATAATGTGAGCGTGTCTGATTAATATATTGCTGTAAAATTCAGGCAGAGCATGTCTTTCAAGGATAGAATGCTACTATTTTTATTTGCCTAGCGCATATAAGAAGTCATTGAGAAGCAAATTCGTGATTTAGGCATTAAGAATAAGATTACGTCATTTACTAAGACGTAAATGTTAGGGGAGTTATGTGGTGAAAATCACAGCGACAAAAATAGTAGGTGCTTACCTAGTCAAACGCGAGCCGTTTGCCGATGAGCGCGGGACATTTTCCCGCATGTTCTGCCGCCGTGAACTGGAGGCGGCAGGACTATGTGGCGATATCGCGCAAATGAACCTGTCAACTAATCGAAGCAAAGGCACACTCAGGGGATTGCATTCTCAAGCTGGTAAGGCAGCGGAAGACAAGCTGGTAACCTGTGTACAAGGCGCGGTATTTGATGTATGTGTGGATGTTCGAGAAGGCTCACCGACTTATGGTGAGTGGGTTGGTGAGATACTTTCAGCGGAAAATGGGGTTGGCCTGTATGTTCCGAAAGGCTGCGCCCATGGGTATCTAACACTGACGAATAATGCGCAGGTATTATATTTGGTGACAGAGTATTATACACCGGATACGGAAGTTGGCTACCGATTTGACGATCCAGCGTTTGGGATAGTATGGCCGATAATGCCGCCATATATCATGAGTGAAAAAGATAAAAATTGGGAGTATGTAAGCCTGAAACGAGGAGAATGAGGAGGCGGTATCAATGGCGGCAGAGGAAATACGGCAGATCATATCAGTCTTAACTGCGGCTAATGATGGTATTGATTATTTGGCCGATAATGGTATTACAGGTAATGAGTATCTGGTCGATGACATTTTAGAAGCTGTTTCAGCTTGTCTTACGCATCTTGAATCGGTTGCCTTTTATGCAGGAAGGGTTCCAGATGCAACGCAGGTGCTAAATTATATCGGCAAATTAAAATCTGAGAATTGCTTTGCAGAATTAAAGCCATTGTTTGATGCTTGGTTTGAGAATGTAGTTGTACTGCTGGTATCGGATAAGTATCATAAAAAACCGTTGCTTAATTCCTTTCACAACAGTGTGGATACTGAGTTTTTCTACTATATGGAGTTTATTAAGAAGACAAGCTTCAAAGACTTATGTAAGTTTGCTTTTGAACACTTGAAGACAATTAAAGAGCAAAATGAAGTGTTGTATCATGATCTTACTGTGAAATACCGAGGATGGTATTTTGAGAATAATGTTCTTGATGGTCCAAATGGCACTGACAATTCGTTGTTAATTAACCGAATGAAGGTTTTAAAAAACCGGGTGGCTGATTTCGAATGGTTTTATGGCAGGCTGTGCGATTACCGGTCGAAAAATGTTTTGAATGCTATTATCAATAATTGGCTGACATTTTCTACTGAGGGGATAGCAAAAGCTGGAGATAATATATTTCCAGTCAATTTTGATTTAGATATCATCAAGTATCAAAAGGACGAGGTATTTGTTGATGCTGGAGCATATATTGGCGATACAGCAGCATCTTTTGTCAATACATATGGGCGTAATTATAAACGAATTTATACCTATGAAATTTCCAAAGAGACCTTTGCTGTGTTGGAGAAGAATCTGGCACCACTCAACAACGTGGTCAATAATTGGAAGGGTGTATCTGACAAGCGTGGCGAAATGTATTTGAATGGTGTGGCGGGTCCTTTTGAGGGCAACAAATTGGGGAACAATGGCCTGTATAAAGTGGAAATAGTTCCTTTAGATGAAGATATCAAAGAAGAAATTACCTTTTTAAAAATTGATGTGGAAGGCGTTGACAAAGAGGCGATCCTTGGTGCCAAGTATCACATCAAAAATGAGCATCCTAAGATAGTGGTAGACAGCTACCATAAGCTTGCCGACATTGTTGATGTGCCGCTGTTAATTAACAGAATTGATCCCGCTTATCAGTTTTATTTGAGATATCTGCCATCTGAGCTACCTTTTGCAATGTCTTATTGTATATATGCGGTATAGTAAAACGGTGTTTCATCTGACAATGAAGCTACAGTAATGTCTGATTTAACCATGGGGGCTGTTCCTGTAATTTAAGTGATAGTTAGTTTAGACTGAAATAATCAGGCTGACTTTTTTGTTTTGCTAAAAAGTAAAATAAGAAATCATTTTCATCTTCTCAGCTAACGATTAACTTAGTGAAGAGTGAAGGTGCCCGGTACCCCTAAAATTTGGTGCCTTTGCGAATATGAAAATAGCTAACTGATATTCCGCTGGCAATGATAAGGAATGATTCAAATGATGATGAACTTTTCGGTTCAACCGAAGCAAATTACGGATATTACAACCGTGATGGCTACCATAGAAAATAATAAACCACAATTCCCGTTAATGGTTATTGATCGTGATTCGTTTATTGTATCCTGTGAGATTCAAAGTGGTATAAACTTCGATACCGAACGAATCGCCCATAATCTGCATATCGGAAAATACTGTTCGTTTGCCGATAAAATCAAATTTATGCTTTCCCTTAACCATGATTATAAGCGTGTAACTACTGGTGCATGTTCATTTTTAAGTGATGTCACGGAAGAAAACGTATTGAAACAGCATAATCAAATTATTATTCAAAACGATGTTTGGCTTGGTAGCGGTGTAACTATCATGAGCGGTGTAACTGTACATAACGGGGCTGTCATTGCCGCAAATTCGCATGTTGTAAGCGATGTGCCGCCTTACGCAATTGTCGGTGGTAACCCTGCGACAATTATTAAGTATCGTTTTGCCGAAGAACAAATTAAAAAACTGTTAAAAATATCGTGGTGGCTTTGGGATATTGAAAAGCTGCAAGAAAACAAAAAGATGTTTACTAAAAGAATTGATGAGTTTATTGAGCGGTTTTACGAAGAGCCAGCAACTGATCTTCCATCAATTAACTATAAAAAAACAAAACCGATTATTCTTATGTTTCCTGACCTTGACGCAAGCTATTCTCTAACCGAATATATTATCCAGGAATTTTGCCGAAGATATGGCGATACCAACGAGGCAGAACTAGTAATGTATTTAAATTACGATGACAGCGTGCCAAATGAAGTATTTATACGGCGTTATATGGAAGAAATTGATTCCATAGTGGTAAAGCTAGGACAAGAAAAAAATGAAAACATTGTTTTGCTTATTGACAATTTGCCTGATGAGCGTCCACTGTTCCAAATAAGCGACTATTATATAACAACCCGCGCACAGGAAACCGTACGGAGGACCTGCTACGCAGATATGTATGGTGTGAAAGTTGTTTCCGGGGTTGACAAGCCAATTTTCTGAGACATTAGTGGACAGGCACCTTGTCCCATTATATTTTTTCTATGATAATCGCCTAACTGTTGCACTATTTACTAATTTTATTGCTCATGTCATTTTGTCTGAAGCTATCGGTCTTGAAAAATCGGAATTTGCTAAAGTGTCTGGTATTTCAGTTAACTACAGAATTGGCGGTTTTGCATGTATTTCTTTTGGGTCTGGTGGTTTCAATAAAAAATTAGCTAGGCGGTGCCAGGTACCGCCTTCGTATGAGGTTGATAAACGGGAATGAAAGGTTCCCAGCGGATGGAACCAGGCACCGTCTCCGGGTCTACAGTTAAAATTAAATACTCAACTTTCCCAGTTGAAGAACAGTCTTAATTTATCAAAGCCTTTTGGTAAAATAGAGTTAAGAATCTGATCTAATATTTTGGTAAGAAAATCTTGGGGGTGAGGGCTTGGTAAAGGGGATTAATCGCACCAATGATTACGTATTTAAGAGGATCATGGGATCAGAAGAGGGCAAAGATGCATTAATCAGCTTCCTGAATGCCGTACTTAAGCCCGCAGTTGGAAAAGAACTGATCTGGGTGGAATTACTGGACCGTGAAATGATCCTAAATACCTGCTGGACAAAGCAGCCCGGCTAGACATAGTGGCTAAAACAGCTCTGGGTACATTGATAAATATAGAAGTCCAAGTCAACAACCCATACAATATAGAGAAACGAACTCTCTTCTATTGGGCAGGATTATACCATGGGCAACTGACCAGCGGACAGAATTTTACGGGTCTTAGAAAAACCATTACAATTAACATTTTAGGCTTTTATTGGGATAAGAATAAGAGAAAGGACAAATACCAACACACCTTCCGACTCCGGGAAGGCCAGACCGGAGAATTGCTTATCGAAGATATAGAAATCCACCTACTGGAACTTCCAAAGATAACCAACCTAAAGCAGAAGCCCAAAGATCCATTAGAGGAATGGCTGATGTACTTTAACAATCTTGAGGGAGAAGAAATGGAGGAGATTGCTATGGCTAACCCTGGCATCCGCAAAGCGATGACTATTGAAGAAATCTTCTTTAAGAATAAGAAAGAGCGTAGGTTATACGAACTAAGGGAGAAAGCAGCCAGGGATGAAATCTCTATGGTAGTTGGTGCGAAGGAAGAAGGCAAAGCAGAGGGGAAGGTCGCAATGGCGCAGGATGCCATCTGTATGTACCTCGATGCTAAATTTGTTGATGCGTCTACTAGCCTTCAGGAAAAAATAAGGGCCATCAATAATTTGGCTGTATTGGATAAAATAATAAAGAAAATCTACAAAACCGACTGCATGGAAGACGCTGCATATATAATTCAGGATGCAATAAAAGATACCCAATAAACCTCTGCTCCTTCTGTGTTTTTACCAATCCCCTTAAGTAGTACCTAATTATCTGATATAATTTATAGAAAGTAGTATGGAAAGAAGTGAGTTCTTTGGCGGAAATAAAAGCTATCAACCGGACAAACGACTACGCTTTTAAGAGGATACTCGGATCGGAAGAAGGTAAAGAAGCACTTGTTAGTTTCCTAAATGCAGTATTGGAGCCATTACCGGGACGGGAATTGATCACAGTTGAGTTGTTGGATCGGGAATTAGACCCCAAATACCTACTTGACAAGGCCTCTAGACTTGATATCTTGGCAAAAACAGCTTCTGGTGCATTGGTGAATATTGAAGTCCAGATAGTTAATAAATATAATATTGATAAGCGCACTTTGTTCTACTGGTCAGGATTGTACCATGGGCAATTGGCCAGCGGTCAAAATTTTATTCATCTTAGGAAGACCATCACGATTAACATCCTTGGCTTTGACTGGTTCAGCAGTAAAGGTAAATATCACCATACCTTTCACCTTAGAGAGGATGAAAGCGGAGAGTTACTTAACGACGATTTGGAAATACATTTCATAGAGTTAGAGAAGATAAAGAAACTAAAAAGGAAGCCGCAAAATAGCTTAGAGGAATGGCTACTCTATTTAAATAATATTCAGGGAGAAGAAATGGAGGAAATTGCCATGGGAAACCCCGGAATTCGCAAAGCTATGACGATTGAACAGATTTTTTTCAAGAACCAAAAAGAACGCAGGCTGTATGAGCTTAGAGAAAAAGCCGCTAGGGATGAACTATCCATGATAGTTGGTGCTAAGGCTGAAGGTAAAATGGAAGGAAGAACCGAGGGTATGGTGGATTCCATTTGTAAATACCTTGATGCTAGATTTAAGGATCAGTCTCTAGGTCTACAATCAGAAGTAAAAAAAATTAATGACTTGAATATTTTGGATAAAATCATTAATAAAATCTATACTGTTAATAGTTTTGATGAGGCATTAATTATAGTAAAGGAGGCAATGAAAAATTAAAAAAATTTTAGTTTTCGTTGAATGTCCTCAACTGAACAGCAGCCTTTTGCCAGTTCCTTCGCTAATAAAGAAGAGTTTCGGTACCCAGTATCCCTAAAATTCGACAATAATGGAGTTTTTCTAAGCTTGTTAGACAACTGGGAATTTAACAATAACAAAGAGTGTTAATTGAGACGATAGGAGGCGCTGTTCATGGATATTGCAGCATTATCCATAATTAAGAATCAAGCTCAGCTACAGCAGGATGTTGGTGTTTCAGTTTTGAAGAAGGCGCTAAACACAGCTGAACAAAACAGCAACCTGTTAACCAAGATGATGGATAATAGTGAAAATACAATTCCCCAGGAAGCATTTGGTTACCTGGGGAATAACATAGATGACTATGCATAGTTGTTGCCACCCGAGTAGAATGGAGGTAAAGAAACTCAAGTTTTTTCACCTCTCAGTTTTACTTTATCAAAATTATACCCCTTATAAGTACTTAGTATAGCAAGTGGTGTTACTTTCTGAAGGCGCTTTCTTTAATGAAGAACTTGATCCTAGAGAAAAGCGGTACCCCCGGGTACCCCCCAAAAAAATTCCCTAAAATTCGAGATTTAGTATCACGGCCCCAGGAGAAATTGAGAAAAAGCGGGTTAAGCTTGCATTATTGCAAAATTGAAATACAATAACGCAAGCCTGGCCCCGCTTTTTCGCCTTTTTTATTGAATACCTATTAATAGATAAACTCCCTGGCTGATATTGTGAACAGCGATGTCAGTAAACCCCTGTTGCATTAGGTTCTCCTGTAAGGTTTCTGGTTTTAGACGATGATCTAGGGGGGGACCCATTTCGATGAAGGTTTGGTTCCACTCCACAATACCAATCCTGCCACCATGCCGAAGTACTCGGCTGCACTCAGCTAGCAGTTGTGCTAGATCCGGTACCTCATGGGCAACCATGCCTAACATAACACAATCTACACTGGCGGAGGGAAGTGCAATTTTGTCGGGGTAGGTTAAAACCCAAGCGATATTATAAAGATTTTCTTGCTTGGACCGGGTTAAGGCTTCCACCAACATGTCCTCCTGGATGTCCAGGCCATAGACAAATCCCCCGGCACCCACCGTCTGGGCTGCCGGCAGTGTCAGGAAACCAATACCACAGCCCATATCCAGAACCACTTCCCCTGCTTTGATCCCTAAATAGGAAAATACCTTGTTTTGTGGTATCAGTTCCTTTCTTCGAGGGTCATCTAACTTGGCCTTTTTCTTGGCATCAAATATGTGGGACAATTCATTTCACCGCCTTAATATCAATGTGATGTTTTATTATAGTTTGCTCAATATATATTAGTTATCCAATACTCCCGGACTCGGTGGTTTTCGTAGAGCTGCAGCTTTTTTACATAATCCATAGAAGGGGGATTAGCTACTACAGGAAGTTGTTGTTGCTGTTTTGTGACATCTGCAAGAGTTTGTTCGTAAATATTTTAAAATCTCCCAAATGATATTCAATAATTTTTTGTATTATGTTTAGATTAATAGTCTGGTAATCATGTACAGCGATATTGCGAAAACCAACCATTGCTTTTAATCTTTCAGCTAGTTCCTTTTCTATAATATTATACTGGCACAGTAGATCAAAGGCCTGGCGACTACTCTGGGGAATGCCTAAGTTTTTTTCCGCAATTATATGCATGGCCAGATCAATGGCTGCTTCACAGGCACGTTGCAGGTTTAAGATAATGGAATCTTGCTTGGTATAGTTGTGCAGATTTTGCACATCCCCCTTATATTCTTCATTAATTCGATCCAGGCAGCGCTTAATAACCTGTGACTTATTTATTATCACATCATTAATCATAGATAGTGCCTCTTTCCATTAACTTATCAAAAATGCATTGACGTTCCTCGTTTAGACGGGCATATTTTTTTAAAGCAAGCATGTAAAATTGCATTCTTTTTCTTTCGTCTTCACAGTAGATAACTCTTCCTGAACTGATTACCTGGGTTTGAAACACGGTTGATGCCTTATTTAAATCCACCAAGTCTACATCTCTTCCTATCCTATCGGCAAGGTCCTGACCATACATAAATATTTCATAGTCACTAAAGTGTTGGTCACTTAAAAAGGCAATATCGATATCACTGCTCTCCCTCAGATTTCCTTTTACCACTGAGCCAAAAAGGACAATTAAATAGGGTGAAATTTTTTCCTGCAAGTATTGAATGATAACGGATAAAATTTTATTGTCAATTAACATAAGGTTGCTTATAATAACCACCCGCCTTGTTACGTGCCCCGTTGATAGATTGTTATCCATGCTAAAATCTACTTCGTATTAAATTGTATACTTCTCTAAAAAGATAAAATTTCCTACTAACTTTTTGCTCAGGGAAGGAACCGCAAGCCCTTTGGGACTTCTAGTTCCCCCAGAAGGGGACGGCCCCTGCTTACTTAAGTATCAGAAAAAATTTGACCCTGCTAAAAGATGCCAGGGTCAGAGAAATTGGTTAAACTCTAAATTTTTCAACTGAGACTTGTAGGTTTTGGGCGATACTTGCTAATTCTTGGACGGCACTTACCATCTGTTCGGTGGTAGAGGCTATTTGTTCCGAAGTAGCAGATAGCTGAGAAGTTCCCATTGAAGCATGTTTTATATCCGTACTAATCTTTTCTGTCATAGAAACATTTTTATTCATTACAGTAATAATATTAGTTATTGATACCCCAGCCTGTTCAGCTAGACTTACACCGTCGGAGATCGCTTTCATGGTTCTGCTGGTATTATTAACAGATTCATCTACCGTATTCGTTGAATCTTTGATTAGATTCCCTATTTCTTTGGCAGCTGTACTAGATTGCTCTGCAAGTTTTCTAACCTCTTCTGCCACAACAGCAAAGCCCCTCCCATGTTCCCCTGCGCGTGCAGCTTCAATAGCGGCATTTAAGGCAAGTAAATTAGTTTGATCTGCAATCCGAGTGATGGTATCCGTGATACTTCCTATTTTAATGGAAACCTCCCCTAAGAAATCCATGCTCTTGCTCGTTTCGCTAGCAACCTGAGCAATTCCATTAATCATATGAATCGTGTTATTGACAGAGACATTTCCCTCTTGAGCCAGTTCATACATTTTTTTAGATTCATTCAGGGTTTGGTTAGATAAATCCATGGCCTGTTCAGACATAGCTGCAACCTCATTGGTTGTACTGGCTGCTTCTTGGGTAGAAGCACTTATCTCCTGACTACTGGCCGCAAGTTCCTGACTGTGGGCCGCTATACTAGTTCCATAACCAACTATTTCGCCAATTAAAAACCTTAGATTTTCAGACATCTTGTTAAAGGAATTACCAAGATCACCAAGTTCATCACCGGAATTAATAACAACCGATTTAGTAAAATCTCCGTTGGCCATGTTATCTGCAACTTGTGATAACTGAACAACCGGGACTTTAATGCTCCTGATTATTAACAAGCCTAGGAATATTGCTATAATTACAGACAGTATCATTGCGCTGATAGCGATAACGCTAGCATTTTTCATAGAGGTATCAATTTGGCTAGTCTCTTGTTTAATTAAACGATCATTGTCTTCAATGAGGGTATTTAGTGATTCAGTTAACCGTGTAGTAACTGGTACTAATTCCCCAGCTAGACTAGTAATTTTAGCATCGTAAAGCTCATTAGCAACGTCATCTTTTGTTTCAAAAGTTTCATACCATTTCTCCACCAATAAGATGTACTCTTCGGTAATCCTTTTATCATAAGCATTAAGATCTTTAATTATTTCGGTAATCTTATCTGCATTTGCTTGTTCAGCAATTAGGAGAAGTTCTTCCAAGTGACCCTTTGTTTTCTGCATTTCCGTTTGGTATGAATCGATATATTTATCCTCACCATAAGCATAATACCCTCTGAATGAAGCGATTGCCATACCAAAATCACCTTTGACTTCTCGAAGGTAATCAATTCTCTGATTATACAGTTCTATTTTATCTGAATTTTTAGAGACCGTATTCAATGTATAAATTGAATTGGCTCCAATACTAACAAGAATACATAGAATTACCCCAAAACATAGCGTTATTTTTGTACCTAGTTTTAAATTCTTAAAAATGCTCATAAACTTACCTCCAATAATATTTAGAATATTTAAAATGTACTTTATGCAAATTACTTGCTTTTGGATTTTATGATCCTTAATATTGATGCGTATATATTATATTTTATTCTTTATTTTTTATATCACGTTATTTGTCGAATATGAATTACTTTTGTCTGACTTTTTGATTAAGAAGGTGAGAAGGGATTAATTAGCAATTCTTCTACTTTTCCCAGAAGCTACCTCCACAATGCTTAAAACAGGCAAGCCTACCATGTTGCTTTTTAATTTCAAATCGGTTGCCTGCTATAAATTATTAAAGAAAATTACTTAGCTGCCGATAAATAAAGTAGAGTTTCACGGGAAGGTGGTAGATGAGATGTCTTCTTCTATGAGAATCGGCGGATTAGTCTCCGGCATGGATGTTGATCAAATTGTAAGGGACTTGATGAAAGTCCAGAACATGAAAATGGATAAATTGCTGCAAGAGAAGCAGGTCTTGGAGTGGCAGCAAGAGGACTATAGAACCATTAATTCAACCTTTCGCAGCTTTCGTGATAATAATCTTTTCAACATGAAGCTACAATCAACTTTTCTGGCCAGAACCGCTAGCTCATCCAATGAAAATTCCGTCAAAGCGACGGCCAGTTCCTTGGCCCATGAGGGAACCCATCGCATTACGGTCAATCATCTGGCGGAGAGTGCCTCCTTAACCAGTAGTTCCAAAATAGGCTCGAAGGAAAACCTAGCCACCTTAAATGGCCAATTTGACACGAATTATACGGAAGCTTTGGAATTTGTGGTTAACGATGTGGTCTTTAAGCTGGACCCAAAAACGGAAAGCATTTATGATCTGGTAGGGAGAATTAATAACCATACTTCTGCGGGGGTGTCTCTAAATACCACCCAGCGGGCCTCTGCCACGGAAAAGCAAGTGCAAACCCTAAAGCTTGCTGACAGTGCCCTGGCAGAGGGGTTAACCATTACCATTGGTGATAAAACAGTGGCCCTTTGGAATAAGGCAAATTCTAGCTATGAATCGGAAAGCCTGGCAAAGTCAGACCTCAAGGCAGATATCTTGTATGATATTTCCGACCCTGCCTTTAAAACCGGGGATGCGATTATTTCAGATATTATTGATAAGATTAAACCGGAAGGAGCAACCCTGACCAAAAATGGTGCCGGAGAGTTACTTATCACATCCAATGAACCAGATGTGGCAAAGGCAGTGACAGCTAAGGTTTCAGGGGGGAAAAGCTGGGATGTTCGGGCCTCCTATGATAACACCATCGATCGCTTTTTCCTGTTTACCAATAAAACAGGTGAAGATCAAGGGTTGGAAGTGGTAAATAACACGCTGGCCCAGAAGTTAAAGCTGACGGATGAAGATACCCCGGCAATCAATGCCATATCCAATGGCAGAAACGCCGATGTGGTAATTGATAACGTACAAATTACCGAATACAAAACCAACGAGTTTACCCTAAACGGCGTTACCTATACACTGCAAAATGCAGACCCCAATGCCACCACCATGATCAAGGTGCAAACCGACAATGATGCGGTATACAATAGCATCAAGGGATTTGTCGATGAATACAATAAACTTATTGAAACCATTGATAACAAACTATCCGAAAAACGCTATAAAGAATATACCTGGCCCCTTACAGAGGTTCAACGGGAAAAGTTAACAGATAGCCAGGTTGACCAATGGAAGGAAAATGCCCGCAGTGGTATGCTGCGCAACGATACGACTCTGCAGGATGTTCGAGATAAACTACGGGCTACCATGGTTGGCTTATCAAAGCTAGGTATTGTCACTACGGCGGACTATATGTCCAGTAAGTTGGAAATAAGGGAAGATACCTTAAAAAAGGCGATCCAAAATGACCTGCAGGGAGTTATGAATGTATTTACTGGTTCTAATGGTGTGGCCCAGAGACTTTCAGATCATGTCACTGCTGGTATAGATACCATTATTGATAAAGCCGGGGCCCACGGTAATAAAGTAGATGAGAGTTATATAGGCAAACGCATTGACCATGTCAATGATGATATCAAAACTTGGGAAACTCGTCTCAAGCAAATAGAGGACCGTTATTGGCGGCAGTTTTCTGCCATGGAAACGGCAATCAATCAGTTAAACCAACAAAATGCCTGGCTGATGCAGCAATTCGGGGGCGGCCAATAAATCGAGAAAAACACAGGGGGACGGTTCTTTTGTGTCGTTTTCAACGACACAAAAGAACCGTCCCCCTGTGTTTTTTGGTTTATTTTTGGTCACCTTTAATTAATTGAGCCAGATCAAAAATCGCAGACCGAGGAGAGGCAGCACTTTTATTTTCCTGTTCAACTGCCTTTAACAATTCGCTGCGAATAATCTGGATATTTTTTGGGGCATCAATACCGATTTTAATGGTATCCCCACTAATTTCCACTACCGTAATGGTGATGTTGTCACCAATACGGATGGAATCGTTCTTTTTTCTGGATAGAATTAACATTATTTTGCCACCGTCCCTTGCAATAAATTTTTCAGGGACTCTCGAATATTATGGACAGTATCATTTAAAACCACCTGTGCACCTTTTCCCAGGGCGGTGTTAATAATAATCGGTGCTTGTAGGTTGACAGTGGCCTGTTCCAGGCCACCATTAATGGTAACGATGTTGAAAACAGCAACCTCGGACAAGTGCTTTATTGTCAGTTCCTCCTGGACGGTTGACGGTAAAACAAATTCATAACCCTTTGTATAATGAAAAGGGTTGATGCAGAGAAAACAGATGTCCGGTTCTTCACTGGATTGCAAGTAGTATAGTTCTGTTTCTTCAAAGGCATGACTCAAGCTAAATTGGCGCAGGTTTTCAAAACCCGGCAGACCCTGGGCAAAGGTGATCCTTGTCGATTGCTCCAAAATAAAAGCCTCCTTGCAAAAAACTGAAAGGTTTTCTTTCTAATGTACCATAAATACACTCAAGAAACTTGAGAAACAACCGAAAAAAGCTATAGAAAACCAGTGGTGTAAGAAACATCCTGATAGCTGATTTAAAAAGGATGGAGGTAAAGCAATGATTGCCAAAGATCCCTATAAAAATTACCAGCAAAATGCCATTATGAGTGCTGGTCCCGAGGAATTAACCACAATGCTTTATAATAGGCTGGTGAAGGATCTAAAGCTGGCTCAGGGATATATAACCAAAAAGGATATCCAGTTAGCCCATAATTCCATTACCCATGCCCAGGAAATAGTAAACCACCTCATGAATACCTTGGACACCAGTATGGAGGTGGGAAAAAATCTAGAGCTAATGTATGATTATATGAGTCGCAGGCTGGTGGAAGGGAACCTAAAAAAGGATCATGAGATTCTTCAGGAAGTTACCGGATTTGCTGAGGAGCTCCGAGACACCTGGATACAGGCTGTGAAACAAGTAAAATCAGGTATTTCCCTTGGCTAACAAAACACTTGAAGCACTTTACCAAAATAAAAAAAGTTTAGTCCAAGGTATATGGAGGGTCACCAACGAGATGTCCGGTGCGATTGGTGATGACGAAGTAAATGACTTAGACGCGTTATTAACGAAGCGTCAGGAACTGATGGGTCAGGTTGATGAACTTGATCAGCAGATTAGCTTGTCTACAGTACCAGAGAATAAGCAGATTCAAGACCTAAAGCTTCAGATCCAAGTGATAATCAAAGAGGTCATCGCGCTTGATGCACAACATAAGGAGAACATAATGAAAACACAGGCTCTTATCAAAGGGAAAATAAAAGATGTAATGAATCGTAAGGTTATCCAACAAGCCTATTATCCATACCAAAGGCAAAGCAATGGCTACTTTATTGATAATAAAAAATAGAATATAAGGGGGAGAAAAATGATAGAGGGTTTGGGTGGGGTTACAGGTTTACCAATTGGTTATCCTCAACAGTCTGCTTTAAGGGAAGATGCCCCCCAAAAAATAGATAAAGTGGAAGAGGAGCTAGGAAGGGATTTCCAAGACCCTTCAGAAAAAGGAGAAAAGTCAGGGGAATTTAATAAGGGCCAGGCAGAGCAGGCCATAGAGAAGCTAAACCAAACCATGGAGACTTACAATACGGAACTGCGTTTTAAACTGCATGAAAAAAGCGGGGAGTACATCGTTAAAATTGTTAACCCTAAGGATCAATCTGTAATTCGTGAAATACCCCCGGAAAGAGTATTAAACATGGTAGCCTATTTTAAAAAAGTGCTTGGTTTAGTAGTGGATAAATTTGCCTAGGAAGTTGTCCGGTCCCTCCTGAGCAATAGCGAAGGATCTTATTAAGTAGAATCGAGCATTAGGAGTCTTCTCTGTCGCTCGGGATGATAAAGGTACTAAATGACACTCAAAGGGAGTATCGCTTGCTGCTAAAAAGCAGCTTTACGATACTTCCTTTAATTTTCAGTTGTTTAAATTAAACAATCCATCTTATAATAATAGTTGCTAAAATTTGCAAAGGGGCTTAGTCGATGGAAAAAAGAACGAAAATCGTCAAAGAGTTTGAAGAGGCCTTTGCCCATGTCATAGGTGCTAAGTATGCTGTGGCGGTAGCCAATGGCACCGCTGCTTTACATGCGGCCCTTTATGCTGCTGGGGTAAGTCATAAAGATGAGGTTATCTTATCTCCCAATGCTCATCCGGAAGTGGCCCACGCCATTCGCTATTTAGACGCTGTGCCTACCTACACCGATATCGATCAACAAACAGGGCTGCTGGATCCCGAAGCAGTTCGTTGGCGTATTTCGGATAAAACCAAGGCGATTATCGCTACCCATTACGCGGGACAACCCTGTGCCATGGTTGAATTGGAAAAAATTATTCAAGGGAAAGAAATTGTCATCATCGAAGATGCATCCCAAGCCCTGGGTGCAACCTATGGCGGCAGGAAAGTAGGAACGGTTAGCCCACTAACGGTATTTGATTTTTCCCATGCCCAGGGGATTTACACCGAACTGGGCGGTATGGTAACGACCCATTCCCAAGAGTATTACCGCTGGCTGACCTTATTTCGTGATACCGGCCTAATGCTTGACCAAGCTGAATGGATAAAAAATGAAGGCCCCTGGCATTACGAAGCTCAGGAAATAGGCTTTAATTACCAAATGACCAGCCTGCAAGCGGCCATGGGTCTCCCGCAGCTTGCAAAAATGAATCAGATGCAGGCCCAGCGAAGGGAAATTGCAAAGAAATACTTTGCCGGGCTGGCAGAACTTTCAGGGCTGGAGTTGCCCAAGAATGAAGCGGTAGGGGATGCTGCCTGGTATTCTTTCCCCGTGCTTTTAAAGGGAGAACAGCTTATCAACAGGCGACGGGAGATTGTTGAGCGGTTAATTCAGCAGGGTATTCCTGCCAGTGTTCAATTCTACCCTATTTACTTGCATCCTATTTATTTGTGGCAGGGGCACCCGGATGTCTGCACCATCGAAGGTCCCCTTTGTCCAAGGGCCGAAGATTTTTACCAGCGGGTTATTAATTTACCGGTACAATCGAAAATTGACGAAGAAAGCATTAAAAAAATTGTTGAAATAGTTAACGGAATATAGGAAGATATTACCAAAATAATTAGACGCTAGTCCTAGTTAATACTGGACCAAAGTCGTATAAATAAGCATAGACAAGTCAGCTTGTTTTCAAATAAAATAATGTATAAGTACATTTCGACGATAAATAACATTAATCTAGAAAAGTATAAAAAGGAAACAACTATTACGTCTGTGCTTTTATACAGACGTTTTATGATTTCCCCACAAAAATACATTAAAAAAACATTACAAATTACCATTGGGTAAAGGGGTTTGTGGTAAAATTGTCGAATTTTTACAACGTTAGATAATTTATGCTATTTTAAACATCAATCTAGGTCTATTTACCTATGATATCGCAAGCCATCTTTAGCAAGTTTTAATAAAAATAAGGGTGATTTTGATGAATATATTCGATACCACGATGTTTACTATGCTGCAGAGGGGTTTGGATGCGACTGCTTTGCGCCAGAGGGTGATTGCCAATAATGTTGCGAATATTAACACGCCGGGTTTTAAAAAATCCTATGTTAGTTTTGAGGATCAGTTGCAGATGGCCATAGGAAAAACCGGTGCGCCACTAAAGGGAACACATCCTTTGCATATCGGAGTAGTAGGCCCTGAAATAAAGCCCGAGGTAAAGCAGGTAAAAGAAACAACCATGCGTTTTGATGGCAATAATGTGG
The DNA here is from genome assembly GCF_036763075.1 of Desulfotomaculum sp. 1211_IL3151. Classification (NCBI taxonomy): domain Bacteria; kingdom Bacillati; phylum Bacillota; class Clostridia; order Eubacteriales; family Desulfotomaculaceae; genus Desulfotomaculum; species Desulfotomaculum sp. 1211_IL3151. The sequence goes on from NZ_JBAIYV010000019.1 coordinate 30,914, forward strand.
ACATTGATGAAGAAATGGTCAATCTAGCCGCCACGACCATTCAACATGATGTCATTGCGCAGGGGCTTATTGATCGCTTTAGTCTATTAGGGACTGTTATTGGAGGTAGGAGGTAGGGACGATGGGATTGTTTGATACCTTTGGTATCAGTGCTTCGGGTATGACTTCTGAACGGCTGAGATTGGATTTGATTTCCAATAATATTGCCAATATGAATATGGCCAGTCGGCCCAATGACCCAAACAGTCCGGTTTACCGCCGGAAGGTACCGCTTTTTGCCGAACAACTCCGGCAAACCTTCCAGGCCAACGGACTGGAACCGAAGGGGGTCGGTGTTAGGGTAAAGGCCATTGTGGCGGACTCTGCTCCACCGCGTATTGTCAATGACCCCAGTCACCCACTGGCCGATGAGCAGGGGAATGTAGCCTATCCCAATATCAACATTGTAAATGAAATGATTGATATGATTACGGCCAGTCGAACTTACGAAGCAAACGTTACCGCTTTAAATGCGGCCAAAAGCATGGCCCTCAAAGCTTTAGAAATCTCCCGGGGTTAGGAGGCGTAACAGATGAATATTTTGCCTGTACCCATGACCTTGCCGGTGTCTGAAACAACTGCTAATAACAAGTACGCAGGGGAAGCTGGTTTTGGGGAGGTATTAGATAAGGCCATAGAAAAATTAAATGATGTTCAAATCAAGGCCGATGAAGTGACCCAAAGGTTTCTGGTGGGGGAAATTCAGGATATCCATCAGGTAACAGGGGCCATGCAGGAAGCAAAATTGACCATGCAGCTGGCCGTGGAAGTAAGAAATAAGATCGTAGAAGCTTATCAAGAAATATCTAGAATGCAATTGTAATCTGCTTTGAGGTGGTTTTGTGAATTTTAGAGACCTGCTGGATAAACTTAAACAGCGTTGGCAGGAAACAAGTCAAAACAAAAAAGTATTAGTCATCCTGGTCAGTGCGGTAATTCTGGCGGGTCTGGTTTACTTAACAACAAGCTTGGCAAAGCCTAATTATGCGCTTCTGCTGGGAGATCTGGAACCCAAGGATGCCGGAAACATAGTTGCCCAACTGGAAAGCGAAAAGATCCCCTACCAGTTGACTAATCAGGGGACAACCATCCTGGTGCCCCAGGGCCAAGTGGATGAAATAAGGGTGAAGTTGGCCAGTGATGGTGTGCTAACAGGTGTGGGAAGTGGTTTTGAGCTTTTTGACAAAAGTAAATTTGGCGAAACAGACTTTGAACAGCAGATATCATACCAGAGGGCCTTGCAGGTAGAATTAAGTCGCACCATTACTAAGGTGGAGGGTGTTGATCAGGCACGGGTTCATCTGGTACTGCCTAAAAAAAGTGTTTTTATTGATGATGAGGGCACGGCCTCAGCCTCTGTGGTAATTAAATTAAAGCCCGGCGCCAAATTAAAACCGGAACAGGTGAAGGGTCTCAATGATTTGATTATCGGCAGTGTCGAAGGCTTACAGACCGACAATGTACATATTATTGATACCGAGGGGAATGTCTTAAATGATTTTCTCAAGGATTCTGCCGGTATAGCGGGTGCTGGTTATTCAGGTACCGTTCTGGAAAAGCAGCAGCAGATTCGCCGAGCCTACGAAAAGGAACTGGAAAACCGGGTGCAAAATATGTTGGCTAAGGTTTTAGGGCCAAACAAAGCAGTGGCTATGGTTACTGCTGAAATGGACTTTAACCAGCAACAAACCAATACCACCGAGGTTTTGCCAGGGCCTATTGTTAGTGAGCGAAGCATTAATGAGGAAGGTACCGGCGGCAGTGGCGGTGGTGTTCCAGGTTCCACGACACAAATGCCCGGTCAAAGTATTCCTGGGGAGTATGCCACTGGTCAAGACAGCTATACCAAGACAGATGATATAAGAAATTACCAGCATGGCTCCATGACCCAGTCTGTGGTGCAGGCTCCCGGCGGGCTAATCAGGCTTTCCACCGCAGTGGTTTTAGATGAATCGGTAACAAATTTGGATCAGGAAAAGATCGAACAATTAGTCACTGCGGCCATTGGCTTTGACCAACAGAGGGGCGATCAAATTATGGTTTCCGCCATGCCCTTTGACCAAAGCCAATATGATTTTCCTGAAGAACAACAACCGGATAATACCCAAAAGGAAAAAGAACTTTTATATATGACCATAGCAGCGGCTGTGGGAGGACTGCTTATCCTCCTGCTGCTCATTGCTTATTGGCTGCGCCGTCGCCGTAAAAAGAAGGCTCAAGCTGAGCCAATCGTTGTAGAAACGCCGCCAGTGGTACCTGTTGGGACGATACAACCGGAGGAAGAGGAAGAACCGAAGTGGGAAATTCCCCTGCCGAAGGACAAACAAAAGCAACTTAAAGAATTGGCCGAGGATCGGCCCAAGGATATTGCTGCTGTATTAAAAGTATGGCTTAGGGAATAGGTGAAGAGAAGTCATGAGTCAATATGAAAAACTTACTGGAGAACAAAAGGCTGCTATATTACTTATCTCCCTTGGGGCAGACATTTCATCTAGATTGCTAAGACATGAGTTTTCCGAAGACGAGGTTGAGAAAATTACCGGTGCTATTGCAGAAATGGATAAAGTACCGAATGAAATTCAAAAACAAGTGGTAGAAGAGTTTGTTCAGTTAATTCAAGCCCGTGATTATTTGCTGAACGGTGGTGTGAATTATGCCAAGGAACTGCTGGAAAAGACCTATGGCCATGAAAAGGGCACAGAAATCCTGGAAAGAATCAGCTCTACCATGCAGTCTGTCCCCTTTGGTTCCTTGCGCAAAACAGACCCCAGACATATTTTGAGTTTTTTACGGGAGGAGCATCCGCAGACCATTGCCTTTGTGCTTTCCTATCTGAAGCCAGACCAGGCGGCGGTTATCTTGGCTGAGTTAGGTTCTGAGTTGCAGAGCGAAGTTGCCCGCAGAGTGGCCATCTTAGATAGAATATCGCCGGATGTGGCCAAAGAGGTGGAGAAGGTTCTGGAAAAGAAACTTGCCTCGGTGGCCCAGCATGAAGAGACGGTGGTGGGCGGTGTGCAGTGCCTGGTCAATATCTTAAACCGAGTGGACCGGGCTACGGAGAAAACGATCTTCGAGGATTTAGAACAGGCTGACCCGATTCTTGGTGAAGAGGTGCGCCGTTTGATGTTTATCTTTGAAGATGTTGTTAAACTACACGATGTTTCGATTCAAAAGGTATTGCGTGAAGTAGACAACAAAGATCTGGCCCTGGCTATGAAAGGTTCCAACCAGGAGGTAAACAACCGCATTTACAAAAACATGTCCAAACGTGCCGCAGATATGCTCAAGGACGAGATTAGCTATATGGGGCCAGTGCGTTTGAAAGAGGTTGAAGAGGCTCAACAGCGAATTGTCAATGTAATTAGACGCCTGGAAGAAGCGGGTGAAATTGTAATTTCCCGGGGTGGGGAGGATGCTATCCTTGTTTAAGGTTATTAAAAGTGCAGCGGTGGAAGAACAAGGTCAGTTGATACCCTTAAAGGTACTGGCACCACCCCCTGTGAAGGAAGCGGATCTGTCCCCGGAAGAACTTCTTGCCACTGCCAGGAAGCAAGCAGAGGAAATTCTGGACAGGGCAGGGCAAGAGGCTGAGCGACTGCAAAGACAGACCCTGGCAGAGGCAGAGAAAGAGGCTCAACAACTAAAGGAGCAGGCCAAGCAAACCGGCTGGCAAGAAGGAATCACAGCTTCCGAGGCAGAGGCTGCCAGGATCCGTCAACAGGCCAGCGACGTTTTGCGTCAAGCCAAGGAGATTTATGAACAAACCCTAGAAAGAATGGAAGCTGAGATCGTTGACCTGGCAGTGGATATGGCGGAACGGGTGGTGCTGACTCAATTAGCCGTGGAACCTCATACCATCATGGAAATTGCCCGGGAATGTATTAATTTCATAAAAAATAAACCACTTGTTAATCTTTACGTAAACAATGCAGATTATCATATGGTACAAGAGGGAAAAAATGAACTGCTGCAAGGGTTGCCTGGCAAAGTAGAAATGAACATTTTGGTGGATAACGACATAACACCCGGCGGTTGTAGAATCGAGACCGACCAGGGTACGGTGGACGCCACCTTGGAAACCCGCTGGCAGGAAGTGTTAAAGGCCCTTTACGGGAAAGAGGAGTGAGGGGATGACCTATAAGGTTAACCTTAGTCCCTATAAAGAAAGAATAAATCGAGCCAGGGTTATTAAACCCATCGGCAAAGTAACCAGGGTCGTTGGATTGATGATTGAAGTGCAGGGAATTTCTGCCCGCATAGGTGAGGTCTGTGACATCATTGTCCAGGGCGAGGCCGAACCAGTACGGGCCGAAGTGGTGGGCTTCCGGGATCAATTCTCCCTGCTCATGCCCCTTGGCGAATTACGGGGTATCTACCCCGGTTGTGCCGTGGTACCCAGTGGGCACAATCTAACCATTAGGGTGGGGCAACACCTACAGGGTAAGGTTCTTGATGGCCTGGGCCGACCCATCGAACCCTTAGGGGAACAAGAAGGGGCAACAGACTATGTCCAGGGAGAAGAGTTTGCGGTGGACAATAAACCACCCCACCCACTGAAAAGAAAAAGAATCGACACGGTGCTGCCCACCGGTGTTCGGGCGGTGGATGGCCTGCTCACCTGTGGCAAGGGCCAGCGTATTGGTATCTTTGCCGGCAGCGGTGTGGGTAAAAGTACGCTGTTGGGCATGATTGCCAGGCATGGCAGTGCCGACGTCAACGTCATTGCTCTGATCGGTGAGCGGGGCCGGGAAGTGCTGGAGTTCCTGGAGGAGGATCTGGGGCCAGAGGGCATGGCCAGATCGATCATTGTAGCCGCCACCTCCGACCAGCCGGCTTTAGTTAGGCTGAAGGGGGCCTTTGTGGCCACCGCCATTGCCGAGTATTTTCGGGATCAAGGTTTAGATGTTATGTTAATGATGGACTCAGTGACTCGTTTTGCCATGGCCCAGCGGGAAGTGGGCCTGGCAGTGGGCGAACCACCAGCCACCAAGGGTTACACCCCGTCGGTTTTTGCCCTGCTGCCCAAGCTGCTGGAGCGTTCCGGCATGGGTCAGAATGGCTCCATCACCGCCTTTTACACGGTGCTGGTGGATGGCGATGACCTCAACGAACCAATAGCAGATGCTGTCAGGGGTATTCTGGATGGCCACATTGTTTTAACCAGAAAACTGGCCTCAGCCAACCATTACCCAGCCATTGATGTATTACAAAGTGTCAGCCGCCTAATGCCAGATATTGCTTCTGAGGAACATAAAGCCCAGGCCGGTGTAGTTAAGGATCTGCTGGCCACTTACCGGGAGGCAGAGGATTTGATTAACATCGGGGCCTATGTCAAGGGTTCGAACCCTAAAATTGATCTTTCGTTAGCTAAATATGATGGCATCATAAACTTTTTAAAACAGCCGCCCTCTGATTACAGCGGCTATGAAGAAACCCTAAATGCTTTAGCTTCTTTGATCGGGGGTAGGTAGATGAAAGGATTCCAATTTAAGTTGGAACAGTTATTACAGCATAGGAAGAAGAAAGAGGAACAAGCCCTGCTGGAACAGTCTAAGGCCCGACAGGAATGTGACATTTGCCAAAGACAGTTGGCAGGCACCCAAAAAAGATATGATGATAATATGCGTTTTTCCGAGACTGTCTCGGGTTCCGATGAAACCCTGAGAACTCTTCTATATCGGGATCAGTTACAGATATTGATAAACCGTCAGAAAAAGCAGCTTCAGAAAGTCCAGGAAATTTTTCAGGTGAAACAAAGGGAAACCCTGAAGGCCTGTCAGGAACGGATGGTTTTGGAAAGGCTGAAGGAGAAAAAACTGGTCGAGTTCAAAGAATTCCTAGCCATTCTGGAACAGAAGGAAATCGACGAAATGGCTACTTTGGGATTTGGTAGAAAGGCTTTTTAACCTTATAGAACGAATCTGTAAAAGGAGGTGATGAAGCATTCAAGTAAATAAGGTTCTTTATGAGAAAGAGGTTCTCGGTCAGGGAGTACCGGCCAAGGGCTCAAAAGGTGATGGGTTTGCATTGTTATTAGATTGCCTATTAGGTTCTAATTGCAATCAGGATACAGCTTCTGATGGATTGATTAAGGATTTTTCACACGATCCTGGTTTGGTTGAAGGATTCCTTTATCCTGGTATGTTAACCGATTTTGAAGGGGATCAGGAACAAGCCCAAGCAGAAACCGACATGAATCTGAACAAAGAAGATGCTGATGCAGTGAGACAAACATTGCCATTAGAAGATGGCGCTGGGCTAATTTTACCATTATATGTTGCGAATGATACCCCTGTCAGGACAAATGAAGTCCCAAGCGGCATTGGCCAACCAGAAGGCACTGACAATCCATCAGGGGGGGTGAAGGGTGTCACCTTAAATGTACCCGAAGAGGTAGGTCTGGTCGCTAAAGATGCTGGTTTATCGGAGTTAAGCCTGGCGGACAATGGGTTGGAGCATGTCGATTCAGTGGTTGAGGGGAAAAGACAGATTCAGGTTGGACCAATGGTCAATGAAAGAATTGCCCAAGCTGCTAATTCGCCAAAGCTGCAAGCTGGAAATAGCCCAGTGATGCAGAAGCAGGATTTTTCTGGTTTTGAAAATGGGATAAATACCATTATTAAAGAGGTTGACTCCAGCCCTTTTGATAAAAATCCGGAAAATATCCAAATTGTCGAGTTGATGCCAAAATTTATTAAAAAGGAAGATGGGATTCGTAAGGTTTCCTCCGACCAGCCTATTGAAGATGTTATAGAAACCCAATCAACCATAGAGTCAAGCCTTGATACGGAATTGCAGCCTGCTAAACAATTAGTAAAGGAAAAAGCAGCCATTCCTTTAGCTTTTGAAAAAAGTGTCCCGGATAAAGGGATCGGCAATCAGGTTAACCAAGGTTCCACTGACAGAGTAGTACCCAGGCTGAGGGAAGAGACGAAGCCCTTACCGGATAATCTCAACCGGGATAGCCTAGGGCCAAGTAGTCATAATTTGGCGCAAAATGCGAATGGTAAGGGTATGGAGGCTAGCAGCAGCCTACCAAAGGATGTTCCGCTAACACAACTGCCAGCCAAACTGCATGAAATGGTGAAGGGCTTGCTTGTACAACAGCACGCGGGTCATACCGCATTAAAGATGAGGCTGCAACCGGAACACCTGGGCGAAGTAACCGTAAAACTAATCTGGTCCAAGGGCGAACTTTCTGCGCAGTTTCTGACATCCTCTGGCTTAGCCAAGGAAGCCTTGGAAACGGCCTTTCCCCAGCTTAGGGAACTTCTGGCCCAACAAAACATTCGGTTAAGTGAAGCAGCGGTATTTATGGGGCAACAAACGAACGATCAGGGGGATCAAAATTCCTTTGCTGAAAGGCAGCGATGGCAGGAGAACGGTCCGAAAAAGGCAAAAGGGTATCCAACAGAAACTAATTCGGTAGAGGAATCGTTGCCTGTTGGTGGTGCAATATCACCGAATTCAGGCTTAAATCTCGTTGTGTAAGGAGGTGTTTTCTTGCAAGTTAATCAGGCGGCCAATGAAGATCTTTATTATGAGAATAGAAAAACCCAAGAACCGATGAAAACCTTGGATAAAGACGCTTTCCTGCAAATTATGATTGCCCAACTTCGGTATCAGGATCCCTCTAATCCAATGGATAGCAGCAAGTTTATTGAACAAATGGCAATGTTTACTTCCCTGGAGCAAATGACAAATCTAAACACGAATATGGAAAGGCTATATCATCTCCAGGAGTTAAGCCATGCTGCATCGTTAATTGGCAAGCGGGTGAATTTAATTAATGGAGAAGAACAGCTTATTGGTGAAGTTGAAAGGGTGTCAATGGGGAAGAACAGTGTAAATATCTGGGTGTCTGGCAAACCCTTTAGCTTAGACCAGATCGTTGCGTTGGAAAGGGGAGTAATTGATGAACCAGATGAACCTGAAGAACCTGAAGAACCAGATGATCCCTCCCAGCAGCCTCCCGACGATGTCACCGAAACTGAACCCAGCCCAGACGAAGAAGGCGGGTCAGCTCAGCCAGAGGAACCAGGGGAGTAATGTTTCCTTTGATGAGTTGCTTCATCAGGAGTTAGTCAAGCAGCAGGAGGTAAAAATATCTGCCCATGCTGAGAAAAGATTGAAAGAGAGAAATATATCCTTTTCGCAGGAAGATTTTACCAAGATCAATAGGGCAGTTCAACAGGCTGCTGCTAAAGGATCTAAGGATTCTTTAATTCTTTATAAAGATTTAGCTTTGGTTACCAGTATAACAAACCGCACCGTAGTTACGGCAATGGATGGCAAGAGCATGGGGGAACATGTCTTCACCAACATAGATAGTGCGGTTATTTTAAAATAATTTGCAGCCGGCCCGCAAGGAAGCTGCCTTAATCCGCCGACCGACTGAGGCGGATTAGTAAGGAGGAAAAGAATGCTTCGTTCACTATATTCTGGAATTTCTGGCATGAGAAACCACCAAACAAGAATGGATGTTACCGGTAATAATATTGCCAACGTAAATACTACTGGCTATAAATCAGGCAGGGTGAATTTTCAGGATACCTTAAGTCAAACCGTTCGTTCGGGTGGGGATAGTACAAATCCTGCTCAAGTAGGCTTAGGTATGGCGGTGGGTTCCGTATCCAACAACTTCACCCAGGGTCCCATGCAGAGCAGCGGCAGAACCCTTGATCTAGCGATTCAGGGGAACGGTTTTTTTGTGGTTAGTGACGGCACTAATGATTTTTATACAAGAGAAGGTATTTTCTTTGTTGACAAGCAAGGATACATGGTAAATAGTGATGGATTAAGGGTACAATCCATGACTCATCAAGATATACAAGTCCTGAACGGACCTGTTTCAACGATCAATATTGGTCCGGATGGAGCCATCACAGGTACGAACACGGCTGGTCAACCACTGAAATTTTCCAATAACGACAATCAAGCTATTGTTATTCCGGCTACTCAGGCAAGTATAAAAGGTGCCCCCAAATACACATCACCTAAGGTGGAGGAAGCTGTGATTAAGGGCATTGCCATTAATCCAGTGGCACAACCTTTGAAGGAAGCAATGATCCGAGGGAATAGCAGCAGCCCGCATGTAGCCCCACTTGGTATTGATGGCCAAGCTATCGATATGAGTGATTCTGCTGAGTATGGATTTACATTGGAATATTCCGATGGACTCACTCCCATTGGACCAGTTACATTAAATACCGGTTTAACGAATGTTAAGAGTTGGTATGACTTAGCCGCGCAATTACAAAAGGCAATTGATGGTAGCGCTTTAAAGGACAAAGTGGTGGTTTCCTATGACAGCAGCCCCAACGGCGGTCTGGTATTCCAAACCAAAACAAGTGAAATGACCATATCAGGTACAACACCAACTAAATTTGTAAAACCAAGTATTACAATAGGTGGAGACGGTTTTGGAAAATATATGGGATCTTTGGAAGCGGGTGTTACTCCACCTATAACTAACATTGGTACAGAAGTGGTACCTAAGGATTGGACAGGAAAAACCTTTTATATTGATACCGGCCATGGTTGGGAAGAAGTAACCACTGTCGATGATTTCTCGAAGATTGGTGGAGCAGCTGGCCCCACCGGGTTGGATCAGGTTACCAGCGGGAAAGATTTAGCCGATAAAATACAAAAGTTACTGGATACACGTATGACTGTATCAGGTAGCGTGCCCAATGTAAAAGTGGAATGGAATATCGACCACCTGGAATTTTCGACCGTGGGAACCCCAAATGATGGAGTAACTATACCGCAAATTAGGATCAGGGGTGATGGTGCCGTTGACCTAGTTGGTTATACCGATAAAACTGAAAAAGGGTCAAATTCCGCCGACTGGTCTAATAAAGACTTTTTTATTGAATATAATGGTACTAAATATACCTTTACCGCCGGGGAGAAAAAGGAAGCAGGGTTTGCTAACATTATCAATGGAGACTCTTTAAAAGCTGCCTTAGCAAAATTAATTGACAAAAAGATTGGCGAAAACAAGATTAAGGTTGAATATACAAACGAGGGTAAATTGCTGCTGCAGACCCTGGATAACGGTGTAATTGGTGAAACCCCGGAAATCAATATTGGTGGAGCGGATGCCGGGGATTTGATGGGTGATAAGCCGGACAAAGTATCAGGTACGGCTGCTTCTGTGACACCTCCGGAACAGGAAAAAGAGGGTATCATCAAGCTAGTGACCTTCCAAAACCCCGAAGGTCTGGAGAAGGCCGGCAGAAATCTCTTTAATACTTCAACTTCGTCAGGGGAGCCAAAGGCAGGGCAAGCGAATCAATCTGGCTTTGGAACCATTAACTCAAATTATCTTGAAATGTCCAACGTTGATTTGACGGAGGAATTTACCAACATGATCACCACCCAGCGGGGCTACCAGGCCAATGCCAGGGTTATTACAGTATCTGACAGCCTACTGGAGGAACTAATTCAACTGAAACGATAGTCTATTAGTTAGAGAAGAATTCTAGTGTAAAGGGTGAATAAAAGAGTGCCACCAAATGAAGCAGCGCCGCAGGTGCCAAAAAAGAGTTTCTTTTCCATAAAAACCTTGCTGATTATACTTATACTCATCATCATCACAGGCATCGGTTTGGGTGGATATTTTTACCTGAAAAGCACCGACAGCCCCAAAGAAACTGGCCCGGACCCGGAGAAATTGGTTACCTTTAGCATGGGCAGTTTGCTGGTTAACCTTGCTGACCCAGGTGGTAACAATTTTATGAGACTCACCCCAGTTCTGGAATATGAAGCAAACAAAGAAAATAAGAAATTGGCCGAGGAACTAAGCAAGAGCAAAGTGCTGCTACAAGACTGTATCATTCGAGTCATTCGCAAAAAGAAAATGGCCGATGTACAGCCGCCGGAGAGTATTGACAAGGTGGCGGCAGAATTACAGACGGAGATAAACAAAAATCTCCAAAAGGGTAAAATTCTGCGGGTATACTTCGCTGAATATCTCACTCAGTAAGGGTGATGCATGATGATGACAGAAAAAGAAATAGAACGGTTTCTGGGTGAGCTGGACAGTGCACAAGCCAAGGAGGAAGCGGCTATAAAAAAGGTCCGCTTTCCTCCCTTGGATTCTTTGCGGCAGGAAAGAAGTATAAAAACCAGTCTAAGTCACATTGATGATGTTAAGGTAACCATCAGCGCGGAATTGGGGGAGAGGTTGCTCAAGTTCCGTGAGGTTTTAAGTCTGGATGTGGGGTCCGTACTGGACTTGGAGAAATCTGCCGGGGATGCCATCAGTGTTTATGTCAATGATAAGAAAACAGCCCAGGGGGAAATCATCATTGTCAACGATAAGTTTGCTGTGAGAATTAACTCTATTATTCCCCCTAAAAAACCCAGACGAGAGAGTGAATAATGGACAACGAAACCCTTTGGCTATTTATCAAGGTAATAACCCTGCTGCCCTTAATCCTAGTCATGGCCTACCTAACCATCAAGTATGGCTTGTCCCGTGCCGGAGGGGCAGCGATGGGCAGCAAATATATGCGCCGGGTCGATCATTTACCCCTGGGACCTAAGGCTGGTCTGACCCTAGTGGAGATAGGGGGTAGGTATTATCTGGTGGCCTGCCAGGAAAATCATGTTACCCTATTAAAAGAATTTGACGCTTTGCCGGAGCAAATTAACACCTCGGGTATAGGTACTGATTCAGCGGTTCATTTTAAAGAAGTTTTGTCCCAGCAGTTTAAACAAACACAACAATACCTAGCGGGTAGGCGGCAAGGAAAAGGCGGGAGTGGGTGTCAGGGAAGTGATCAACAGGATAAAAAATAGTACATACATCTTCGTTATAATGACCGTTTTGTTCTTGTTCCTGCAGCCCCAGGGGGTAGCCGCTGAGCCCCTGATCCCGATACCCAACATCAATTTAAATGTAGAAACGGCCACGGAACCCCAACAGGTGGTGGACAGTGTCAAACTACTCATCTTTTTAACCCTGCTGTCCATGGTACCGGCCTTTTTGATGATGTTAACCTCCTTTACACGGATAATTGTGGTGCTTTCCTTTTTACGTACTGCCCTAGGTACCCAGCAAACACCGCCCAATCAAGTGTTAATTGGTTTGGCTCTGTTTTTAACCATTTTCATTATGCAACCGGTATATCAAGATATCAATAAAGATGCCATTCAACCCTATTTAGCCAACCAATTAACCTACGAACAAGCCACAGATCAGGCAGCTAAACCACTGAGGGATTTCATGGTACGGCAAACCAGAGAAAAGGATTTGGGGTTATTTTTAAACATTGCCAAAATGGACAAGCCCCAAAACGTAGATCAGGTACCCATGTCTGTGCTGGTACCTTCCTTTGTTATCAGTGAGTTAAAAACGGCCTTTCAAATTGGCTTTGTTTTGTTTGTGCCCTTTCTGGTCATTGACATGGTGGTGGCCAGTACCCTGATGTCCATGGGTATGTTTATGCTGCCGCCGGTGATGGTTGCGCTGCCCTTTAAATTATTGCTCTTTGTGATGGTGGATGGCTGGTATTTGGTGATAAAATCTTTGGTAGAGACTTTTCGCTAGGAGGGCTGAGCCATGACACAAACCTATGTATTACACTTAGCCCGGGAAGCTTTGATGATGGTGGTGATTCTGTCTATCCCAACCCTAGGGGTAGCCATGCTGGTTGGTTTAATCATTGGCATTTTTCAGGCCACCACCCAAATCCAGGAGCAAACCCTCTCCTTTGTGCCGAAAATGGTGGCTGTTTTTGTGACCCTAATCGTGGCCTCCGGCTGGTTATTAAATATCGCCATCCGCTTTACCACCCGCTTATATGAACAAATACCAAACCTAATCCGCTAGGGGTGCAGGACGTGCTGAATCTGGATTTAATAACGACATTTTTTTTGGTTTTTGTCCGCATGGTTTCCTTTATCTTTGCTTGTCCCCTGTATGCCATACCAGGTGTGCCACCCTTAGTCAAGGCGGGCTTAGGATTTGTATTGGCCATCTTGGTAACTCCTCTGGTGGAACCGGCAGCCACGAGTTTTCCCGGTGGACTGTGGGGCTTTGGCTTGGCTGTGGTCAGTGAGGTGGGAGTGGGTCTGGCCCTGGGATTGGTCTGTACCTTCTTTTTCAACGTGATTCGCATAGCGGGACAATTACTGGATTTTCAAATCGGTTTTGCTATGTCTGCTGTGATGGACCCTTTGAGCGGCAGCATGAATACCTTGATTTCACGGTTTCTTTTCTTTATGACCCTGTTATTATATCTGAATGTCGATGGTCACCATACCCTGATCCGCGCTCTGGCGAAAAGTTATGAATTGGTGCCCCTTACGGCGGCCGGGATTAATGGTGAAATAACACTGCTAATTATACGTATTTTTACCGATACCTTTGCTTTGGCGGTACAAATTTGTGCCCCGGTTGTGGCTGTGTTGGTTATTACCGACCTGTCCATGGGACTAATCGGCAAAACGGCACCTCAGTTGAATATTTTTCAGCTGGGCTTTCCTTTGAAAATCGTGGTGGGGGTTTCCACTTTGGCCATGCTTTTGCCGGCCTTAACCTCCGTCTTTAAATACTTGTTTGATACCCTGCATAGAGATTTATTACTTTTGTTGAAGGGGTTGGCCTGATGCCAGAAGGTTCCCAGGAAAAAACTGAGCAGGCGACGCCCCGTAGGCTGCAGGAAGCCAGGCGTAAGGGTCAGGTTGCTAAGAGTGCGGACCTCAATGGGTCATTGCTGCTGTTAATAACCGGTCTCTTTGCTCTCCTGTATAAGGATAATATCATTACCCACATGCACGCCTATTTTTATAGTTATTTTAATAACTTTGTAAAAAATCCTGGGCAGGATAGCCACCTGCCGCAGCTATTAATTGATTTCATGTTAAATGTTTTTGCTGTTTTTGTACCTTTTTTTATTCTCATGTTAGTGGTGGCATTGGGTATAAATATCGCCCAGGTTGGTTTTATGCTGGCCCCCGAGGCTATCAAGCCTAAGTTTGAAAAACTTAACCCCCTCAAGGGCTTAAAAAATATGTTCAGTAGTCGCGCCATGTTTGAGCTGGTTAAATCACTATTAAAGATTATCATTGTGGGTTGGGTTGTTTACGCCTCTGTTAGGGGTGAGATGGCCAACCTGCTGGCCATCTACCACTCACCACCGCGGACCATATTGAATCAGGTGCTGACCATAGCTCTAAAGGTAATCCTTTGGGGGGCAGTGGTCTATCTGGGGATTGCTCTGTTGGACTTAATCTACCAGCGCTATGCCTTTAAAAAGCAGATGCGTATGTCTAAGCAAGAGGTCAAAGAGGAATATAAACAGACCGAAGGGGACCCCCAGATTAAGGGCTGGCTGCGCCGCATGCAGCGTCAGTTATTGTCCAACCTGGCCCGCAAGGAAGTGCCCCAGGCTACGGTGGTGGTAACGAACCCCACCCATTATGCGGTGGCCTTAAAGTATGAACAACCCATGGACGCACCCATGGTGGTAGCCAAGGGCATGGATCATCTGGCCCGGCAAATTCGTGAAATTGCCCAAGAGCATCAGGTACCGATTATCGAAGATGTCGAAGTGGCACGCTTTCTTTATGCACATGTGGAGGTGGGCCAGGCCATACCGACGGAAATGTTCCAAGCGGTGGCGGAAATTTTGGCCATGGTTTACCGTATGAAAAATAAAGGGTTATAAAACTCTTAGTATTTTTGGAGGTAAAGTTAGCAGTGGCAGCACAGACGTTGAGGGTTGGAAGAATTAAAGAGTATAGTGACATCATCATTGCCGCTTTAGTTATCGGCATTGTGCTGCTGATTATTATTCCCTTGCCGCCGGGCATGTTGGATTTTTTCCTGATCCTCAGCATGTCCCTTGGTTTAGTGATTATGTTGATTACCATGTTTACCACTGAACCATTGCAGTTTTCTATTTTTCCTTCGCTGTTACTGGTAACCACATTATTTAGACTTTCTCTAAATATCTCTTCAACCCGCTTGATTTTGGGGGATGGGGCTGCTGGGAAGGTCATTGATGCCTTTGGCCAATTTGTGGTGGGCGGCAACTATGTCGTTGGTGCAGTGGTTTTTATCATTATTACCATTATTCAGTTTGTGGTGATTACCAACGGTTCCGGCCGGGTGGCTGAGGTTGGTGCCAGGTTTACTCTGGATGCCATGCCAGGTAAACAAATGAGTATTGATGCTGATCTAAACTCAGGTCTCATTACCGAAGATGAGGCCAGGGCCAAAAGGATCAGGCTGCAGAAGGAAGCAGATTTTTTTGGTGCCATGGATGGTGCCAGTAAATTCGTCCGTGGCGATGCCATTGCAGGCATTGTCATACTTTTAATCAACATTTTAGGTGGTTTTGTCATTGGGGTGGTGCAAATGGGCATGCCCATGACCGAAGCCCTCAAGAAATTTACCATTCTTACCATCGGCGATGGTTTGGTGGCCCAAATACCCGCCCTCTTAATTTCCACGGCGGCTGGCATTTTGGTGACCAGGGCTTCCTCCGACGGCTCCTTTGGCAGTGATATTTCCAAACAGTTTTTAAATTTTCCCAAGGTGCTGCTGCTGGCCGGTGGTATATTAGGGGTGATTGGCTTAATTCCAGCCATGCCCAACCTCTTAATCTTATCCATGGCCGGGTTCTTGCTATTATCTGCCAAAGCCCTCATGCAGGAGCGCAAACAAAAGGAACTGGCAGAACAGCAGGCCGAAGTGGCCCAAACCCAAAGACAGCAAAAAAGGGAGCCGGAAAATGTCTTTAGCTATTTTCAGGTAGACCCTTTAGAAATAGAAATTGGCTACAATTTGATATCACTAACAGATGAGGCCCAGGGGGGCGATTTGTTGCAAAGATTAGCAGCGGTGCGCCGCCAGTGTGCCTCAGAAATGGGTATTTTAGTTCGTCCCATCCGTATCCGGGATAATATGCAACTTCCTTACAATGCCTATGTCATAAAAATCCGGGGCGTGGAGGTGGCTAGTGGCGATCTGATGCCAGGTCATCATCTGGCCATGGACCCCCTGGGTCAGGATTTGCAATTCAACGGCACTCCCACCACAGAACCTACCTTTAATTTACCAGCCTGGTGGGTTACCGGTCAGGACCGGGAGTTTGTAGAACTCAATGGCTTTACTGTGGTGGATTGTTCTACCGTGCTGGTAACGCACCTAACCGAGATTATCCGGCAGCATGCCCATGAACTGATGGGTCGGCAGGAAGTAAAGGAACTTGTCGATGTGGTGAAGGAGAAGCAGCCAGCGGTGGTGGAGGAACTATTACCCGATATACTTTCCCTAGGTGAAGTTCAAAAGGTATTGCAGAATCTTTTAAAAGAAAGGGTGCCCATCCGAGATTTAGTAACCATCCTAGAGGCTTTGGCGGATGGAGTGAGAATAAATAAAGATCTGGATTATTTAACCGATGCAGTAAGACAAAGTTTATCCCGTACGATTTGTCAAAGGTATGTCGGAGAGCAGGGTAAACTATCGGTGGTGACCCTTCATCCGAGATTGGAGCAAAATATTCAGGAGGCCATTCAACAGACGCAGTTTGGGTCCTATCCGGTACTTGAACCGCAATTGGTAAGAAAGCTGTTGGATCAATTAAATACCGTAGTGGAAGATGTAACCATGCGGGGGGCCAATCCGGTACTGCTTTGTTCGCCAAGGGTAAGATTACCATTTAGGCGGTTAATTGAAAGGTATTTGCCAAATTTGGCAGTGTTGTCATTAAATGAAATACCGGCAAACATAGAGGTAGAAGCCATTGGGACGGTGAGCATTGATTGAAAATAAAAAAGTATACCGTCAATGAAATGCAAGAGGCCATCCAATTAATAAAACAAGACCTGGGTCCCGAGGCGGTTATTGTGAGCAGCCAAAGGGTTAATGGCAAGGGCTGGCTAGGTTGGTTTAAAAAATCCCTGGAGGTGACGGCAGTGCTGGATGATGCCCCGGTACTGCCAGCCATAACGCCTAAAACGGCAGCTATAGCAGCAGAAAGCCAGCCAGCTAAGAAATCGGAGGAACGAAAGTACATGGAATTTCCTCTGACCAGGAGTCAAAGCAGCAATGATCCGTTTTCTAAACAGATAGCTAAAATAAAAATGGCAGAAACCAGTTTTCAGCCCCTGTTAGATGAAGCCCTCTTGCAAATGGCTGAAGGAGCGATCAATGGCCAGGTTAAGGCCATAGAATCCGTACACAACAGTGACCAAGCCTATCAAAGTTGGTTGCAGAAGTTATTAAATATGGATATTCAGTCGGCTGTGGCTAAAACGGTATTAGATGCTGCATCCCCTAGGCTAAAGGCTAACGAAGTAGACGACATGGTTGAATTAATATTAATGAGTCAGACAGCAGAGATTTTAAAATCGGCTTATAAGGGTGAACAGGATGCCCACTGCCTGACCTTTATTGGTCAACCAGGGGTGGGCAAGACAACAACAATCATGAAAATGGCAACTAAGTTTAGGGTTTTAGAAAAGAAAGACATTGCCCTGATTACGATTTACACTTACCGTTTTGGCAGTACAGACCAACTTAATATTTATGGCCAGTCAATGGATTTGCCTGTAGAAGTGGTTATGACTCCGGCTGAGTTAAGTCGGGCCATCGAAAAACACCAGGACAAGGAACACATTTTTATTGATACGGTGGGCCGCTCCTCCTATAACACAGGGCAAGTCTTGGAACTGAAGGGTTTTCTGGAGGTTCTGCCGCCGGAGCATGATATTTTCCTGGTCTTGAATGCCAGTACCAAAGATCGTGATTTATTTAAGACCATTCAAGATTTCCGCATGGCAAATTTCAATAAATATATTTTTACCAAAACGGATGAAACAGCTACCCTAGGCTCTCTGCTTAATGTGGTAAGCCGTACCGGACTGCCCATTGCCTACTATACAGATGGTCAGAGCATACCGGATGATATTAAAAGGGCTTACCCGAAAATATTAGCCAATCTGTTGTTTAGGAGTGCCGAAAGCTATGAGAATTGTTAACGGTCACTCGAGGGCAAGAGTAATAGCTGTTACCAGCGGTAAAGGCGGTGTTGGTAAATCAAATCTGGTGGTTAACCTGGCCGTAGAACTTACACGAAGGGGCCACCGTGTGGTTATTTTTGATGCAGACCTAGGTATGGCCAACGCGGAGGTTTTACTTGGTATCGCGCCGGAATATACTCTGTATGATTATTTATTTAATGGCAAGACCATAGAGGAAATCCTTACTGCTTCCCCCCAAGGAATCAAGGTGATTTCCGGTGGTTCTGGTTTTGTGGAATTGGCCAATTTGGATACAGAGGCCAGAAAACGTCTGGGACAGGGCCTGGAGGAATTGGATCGCCTATTCGACTTTGTGCTGGTTGATACCGGCGCAGGTATTTCCAAGACGGTGTTAGGTTTTGTGGCGGCAGCCAATGAGGTTATTGTAGTGCTGACACCGGAACCCACATCCCTGACCGATGGTTATGGTCTGATAAAGGTTTTAAGCAAATACAATGTTCATCAGGATATTATGCTGGTTGTTAATAAGGCAACCAATGAAAGGGAGGCCCAGCAAACCTTTCGTTCAATGGAATCCACCACCAATCAATTTTTGCAGGTGAGTTTAATAAATTTGGGTTTTATCATGGAAGATAAAGCGGTCGTAAAGGGAGTAAAAACTCAGAAACCCTATGTTACCCTTTCCCCCTCTGCTCCAGCGTCGAAAAATTTATCCCAGATAGCCAGCCAGTTGCTTTCCGACAGAGAGGAGCAATCCAAGGGAGTACAGAGTTTCTTTGGAAAATTAATGCGTTTGTTTCGTTAGGGAGCTGATAGAGTGGCGGAAGAAAAACTAAGGATTGGTCAAAGGATTTTCATTTTTACGATGGAATCAGATGAGCAATATATTAGCTCAGTGTATGACATGGACAAAAAGGGTATCTATGTACCGATCCCCTTTGCTAATAAGCACCCTCTTGTTTTAGCCCACAGACAGCAGGTACGAGTAAAATACATGGGGGAAGGCAGTGCCTACCTATTTGTTACCGAGACCTTAGGCAGAAGGGTAGAACAGGATAAACTGCCCATGTATATTTTAAGGCACCCAAAAGACTCGGAAATTACCAGAGTGCAGCTAAGGGAGTTTGCCCGGGTACCTGTTATGTTGAATATTGAATATGCTGAGCAGGTGGCGGATGACAAACAGCCAAAATATAAAAGGGTTAGTACCGTGGACATCAGTGGTGGAGGTTTAAAGTTTGCATCAAAAGAACCGATTAATCAAGGCACTAAGTTACAGTTAAGGGTTCCCTTATTTCTAAAGGCAAAGAAGAAATCCGAAGAATTTATACTGTCAGCCAGGGTCATGCGTTGTCAACTAATTGATGAGGGAGCTAAAGTATATCACATCGGTGTTAAGTTTACAGATATTAGACCCCAGCAGCAGGATATGATTATGGCCTTTGTCTTTGAACGAATGATTCAAATAAAACACAGGCAGTAATTGGATGTGGAAAGCATGTCGATTGATTTCTTATGGGATAAATACATAACCTTTCGTGACTTGGAAGACAGGCAGAAATTAATCCTGCATCATTTACCACTGGTTAAACATCTGGCAGGGAGAATAGCCGTAAAACTGCCGTCCTTTATCTCGAAGGAGGATCTGGAGAGCTACGGTGTCATCGGTCTAATGGAGGCCTTGGATAAATATGACCCAGCCATGGGACATAGCTTTGATTCCTATGCTTATCATCGTATCCGGGGAGCCATGCTGGATGAGGTGAGGCGGCAAAATTGGCTGCCCAGAACAGCCTGGCAAAAGCTGCAGTTATTAAAAAGCACCAGTGAGCGTTGGGAAAGGGAGAAGGGCGAGGCCATTAGCCATGAGCAATTAGCCAAGGAAATGGGTCTGTCCATAGAAGAAGTCCATCAACTAATGGTAAATGCCAGTAAAATGTATTTGCAGTCCTTGGATGAAGAGGTCTACGGTTACGATGGCAGCCTAATCAATAGAATTGAACTTCTGGAGGATAGCAACAGCCTTGACCCCTTAAGCATAATTGAAGAACAAGACATGAAAAGATTGTTGGCAGAAGCGGTGGCGACTTTGGCTGAAAGGGAAAAATTAATTCTTTCTCTTTACTACAGTGAAGGATTAACCCTTAAGGAAATAGGACAGGTATTAGAAGTTTCTGAATCCAGGGTTTGCCAGCTTCATGCACAGGTGATAAAAAAATTACGAAAAAACCTGGAGAACTCCCTTAAATAGTTCGTTGGAGGTTAACAAATGCTGCGCGGATTATATATAACCATGAATAGTCTGAATGTACAACAGGCTAAGTTAAATAACGTTTCCAACAACCTGGCCAACCAATCCACAACCGGCTACAAAAGAAACGCCATGGTGGATAGCCAATTTTCTGAAGCCCTGCAATTGGCCTTGGAGAATAAGGGCCCAGGGGCCAGGCGCCAGGCCATTGGGGAAGGTAACCTGGGTAACCTGATTGCTCAGGTTCATATTGACTATAGACCCGGTCCCTTGACCGAAACCGGTAATGCCACAGATTTGGCCTTAGAAGGAAAAGGCTTTTTCGTGGTGGAAAATGAAGCAGGGGAACAATTATATACCAGGGATGGTTCCTTTGAAATAAATGCAGAAGGGACCCTAGTCAACAATGAAGGCTATCCGGTATTAGGTGAAGGCGGCCCCATTACCTTGGAAGATACAGAAAATTTGACGATAAAAGGGGACGGCACCATCCTGGTGGGGTGGGGTGAAGAAACGGAAGAAATTGATCGGCTGCAAATCGTGGAGTTTGCCGACCCCAGTTTATTAAGGAAAGCCGATGGTAATTACTTTGAGGACCCAGAAGGAACCGCCGAATCGGCTATGGTCACCAAGGTTAACCAGGGTTGGTTGGAAAAATCCAATGTAGACCCAATCCAAGAAATGATCAACATCATTCCAGTATCCCGGATTTATGAATCCAGTCAAAAGCTCGTGCAAATTAGTGATGAATTGCTGGATAAAGCCATTAACCAAGTGGGTCGTGTTAAATAAAATGTAAGAATTTCGATAGATACTTTTAATAAGTAGGTGGTTTAATTGATAATAAAAACATTGGCCAGCGGGGCATCGGGAATGAGGGCCCACCAACTGAGATTAGATACCATTGGTAATAATATTGCCAACATCAACACCACTTCCTATAAAAAAAGCACGCCTAATTTTGGCGAGATAGTTCGCCAAGCCCTAGGCGAAGAGGGCGTTGCTGTGGTCACAGAGCCTAGACCAGAGAGTGGCGCCGGGGTTAGGCTCATTTCTATGGCCAGGGTGATCGATCAAGGGGATCTGATAAATACCGGCCTGGATTTGGATTTGGCCATAGCAGGCCAAGGTTTCTTTAAAGTGACCTCTCCCTTTGAAGATGATGAGCAAGAGTATTATACCAGGGATGGGTCCCTGTCTATTGTGAATATAGATGGTGAAACCGTGCTGGTCAACCCCAGTGGTTACAAATTGGTTTGGGACGGTGAACTGGACCCCGAAACTTATCAATCCTATACAGTTGATGAAAAGGGAACGGTTTGGGGCAAGAGATTTTCGGATGGCCAACGGGAAGATGTAGGGAATATTGAGTTGTTTACCTTTCCGGCACCCTCAAATTTAGCCAGTAAGGGCAGCAACCTCTACCTGGCAACCGAGGCCAGTGGAGAAGAAACCTCTGGGGTGCCAGGTGAAGATAGCTTTGGTGCCATTCGTTCTGGTTATCTGGAGCGGTCAAACGTGGATTTAGCCTCGGAAATGATTGGTATGATTGAAGCCCAAAGGGCTTACGCCGCTAACTCACGGACCGTCCAAACCGCGGATGAGATGTGGGATAGGGCAAATAACCTTAGAAAGTAATGCATAAACCTAAGGGGGGTATACATGGAGCTGTCAAAGGGAAACGCTGAAATACAAGTGGGTATAGCCGATTATAAGGTCACAGCTTCACCCTATCGCCTGATAACCCTGGGGTTGGGTTCCTGTGTTGGGGTAGCACTTTATGATTCCATTGCCAAAGTCGGGGGGCTCTTGCACATTATGCTGCCTGACAGTAAACAATTTAATAATGTATCAAAACCGGCTAAGTTTGCGGATACGGGGATTCCCTTAATGATTAGTGAGATCAAGAGAAAGGGTGGCAATGCCAGTCGGTTAACCGCTAAATTGGTCGGCGGGGCCCAAATGTTTTCTGGTCTGGACGAAAAATTTGTCCTAAATATTGGTCAGCGCAACGCGGTGATGACGAAAAATATCCTGTCCCAGTTGGGTATCAGGGTTTTGGCGGAAGAATTGGGCGGCAATCGTGGTAGAACCATGATCTTTGATACAACCACCGGCCAGGTAACCATAAGAACCATTGGTACGCCATTAAAGGTGATATAAAATGACGGATTTTGATCGCTTTAAGGAGCGAATTTTTCAGACCTTTGGTCTTGATTTGAACAGTTATAAGGAAAATCAATTAAAAAGACGCTTGGATAATTTACTTAGTCGTAAGCAATATTCCGATTACCAGGCCTTTTTACAGCATTTAACAGGGAATAAAAATGCCTGGCATGAGTTTTTAGATTACCTGACCATCAATGTTTCAGAATTCTTTAGGGACGTTAAAATGTTTCAAACCCTGGAGACCAAGATATTGCCGGACCTGCTGCAAAAGAAAGGTAATCTGAAAATATGGAGTGCCGCTTGCTCCAATGGCTGTGAACCCTATACCATTGCTATAATAATGGAGGAGATAGCGAAAGGTGGCAATCGCTATCAGATTGATGCCACGGATATTGATAATACCATTTTACAGGCAGCAGCAAATGGAAGTTATGGGGCGGACTCGGTTAGAAATGTTTCACCAAATCGGTTAGCCAAGTATTTTACAATAGAGCAAGGGAAATATTTAGTCACCAATGGAATTAAAGCCAGGGTGACCTTTAAGCAGCATAATTTGTTGGCTGATCAATACCCCAGGGGCTACGATTTAATCGCCTGTCGCAACGTCACCATTTATTTTACCAGGGAGGCCCAGGATAAAGTTAATAAGAGTTTTGCCCAATCCCTAAATTCCGGTGGCTATTTGTTTATTGGGGGTAGTGAAACTATTTTTAATTATGCGGAATTGGGTTTTGAGAAGGTTTCCCCTTGTTTTTATCGAAAAAAGTAACTAACCAACGGATGGCTGAAGGGATGGGATGAAATGAGCGAAAACCGGGTACTGTCGGAGAGTCATCTGGATGTATTAAAAGAAATAGGCAATATAGGTCTGGGTAATGCAGCTACCGCTCTGGCCACCATGGTCAATAAACGAATTGATATGGCTGTTCCCCAGAGTAAATTTCTCATGCTGGACGAGATCATGGAATTGGTGGGCGGCCTGGAGGAAGTGGTCTGTTGTGTTAGTCTAAGATTAACCGGAGATGTTCCTGGACAGATTCTTTTTCTTTTTAACCTGGATAGTACCTTTAAACTCGTTGACATGTTGATGGGCATGGAACAGGGCACCACCCAGGAACTGGATGAGATGGGAGAGTCTGTGGTTAAAGAGATAGGTAACGTTTTATCCGGTTCCTTTCTCAGTGCCATTTCTACCTTGACTGGTTTAAGCATGATTCCCACTGTTCCCATGTTTGCGACGGATATGCTAGGTGCTGTGATAAGTACATCAATGATTGCTGGCGGATACGTTGAGGAACAAGTTTTAATGATCGAAACACGGCTCTTTGAAGATCATGAACAAATCAAAGGACATTTTTTCCTGATAACCGAGCAAGGTTCCTTGCATACATTATTTAACTCATTGGGGTTATCAATTTAATTTAGGAGGAGTAAGGAACATGAGTAAACGTATTCTTATTGTTGATGATGCGGCATTTATGCGTATGATGATTAAAAATATTTTGATCAAGAATGGTTATGAGGTAGTAGGAGAGGCTGAGAATGGGGCCATAGCCCTGCAAATGTATAAAGAACTGAAGCCGGATTTAGTGACCATGGATATCACCATGCCAGAGATGGATGGTATCCAGGGTGTTAAGTCCATCCGTGCCCTTGATGCCGCTGCTAATATCATTATGTGCAGTGCCATGGGTCAACAGGCCATGGTTATGGAAGCCATTCAAGCCGGGGCCAAGGATTTTATTGTCAAACCCTTTCAGCAAGACCGTATTTTGCAAGCCATTGAGCGTGTCCTTTCCCGGGCCTAATGGATTCTTTACTTGAATTTTCAGCAAGGGGGTGTAAAGTTTGTCCAAGGAAGTTTTAAGCCAAGGGGAAATTGATTCGCTGCTGGCAGCCATGTTGTCTGGTGAAGTATCCCAGGAGGCCATTGAAAGTAAAGAAGAAAAGAAATATAAGTCCTACGATTTCCGACGGCCAAATAAATTTACCAAGGAACAGCTGCGCACCCTTCAGGTGTTACATGAGGGTTATGCTCGGCTGCTTTCTAACTTTTTATCTGGCTATTTAAGGACACCCATTACCATAGAAATTGCTTCCATTGGTCAATTTACCTATGAAGAATTTATTAATTCTGTGCCTAGTCCTACGGTGATGACAATTTTTAGCTTGGCACCCCTGAAAGGGTCTGCCTTGTTGGAGACAAATCTACAGTTCTTATTCCCCATTATTGACCTTCAATTTGGTGGTCCCGGGGAAATGCCCGGAAAAGTTAGGGAGCTAACAGATATTGAGCTGTCAGTTTCCAATAAGATCATCAAACAGCTGTTAGATCATCTTACAATCAGTTGGAAAGATACCATGTCAGTGACACCAAGAATAGAGTCTATTGATGCCAACCCTCATCTCCATCAGCTGATGTCCCCCAATGACATTGTTGTGGTGATTACCTTTTCCACCGGAGTTGGGAGTGAAGTAAGGGGCTTAATCAATGTATGCCTGCCCTATAGTTTGTTGGATCCCATATTGTCTAAGTTTTCCATGGCCAGCCAGTTTACCAGGCCAACGGAACAGGAGCAATCGGAACTTATGGCACTGGAATATTGGCTGGGTGAATCCGATGTGGCTATTCGCGTTATTATGGGAAATGCAGATCTTTCGGTTAAGGATTTTTTACAGCTACAAGTAGGGGATGTGTTGCCCCTTGACAGGGGCTTTACCCAGGACTTGGATATGCAAATTGATGACGAATTAAAGTATAAGGTGCAAGTGGGTACGGTCGGCCAGAGTCTGGCGGTTCAGGTGACTTCACTGGCCGAGGAGGCGTGGGAAAATGTCTAAGCTATTGACCCAAGAGGAAATTGATGCCTTAATGAATGGGCAAATGTCTGGTAATGATGAACCGGATTCCTTGGCGGCAGATACTGAAAATGCTGTTATGGGTACGGAAACACAACAAGGGGTAACAGAGGGTTCCGGCCTATTGGATCAAGCAGCCATTGATGCTATGCTGCAAGGACAAATGCCGGATAATCAAGGTCCGGCTTTAACGGAAGAGAAACTGGATTACGGTAAATTAATGACAGAGGAAGAAATGGATGCCTTGGGAGAGATCGGCAACATCTCCATGGGTTCGGCTTCCACAACCCTGTCTGAGATACTCAGTCAAAAGGTAAATATCACCAGTCCAAGGGTTAAGATTTTATCCAAGGAGGAATTATTTGGTTCCTTTGAAGTCCCTTATTTAGTCATTAAGGTTGACTTTAACGAAGGGTTGAATGGTTATAACGTACTGGTGATAAAGATGAACGATGCCGCTACCATGGCCAGTCTGATGATGGGGGGGGACGGTACCCCCATGTCTGAAGAAATCTCGGAAATGGAAATTAGTGCAGCATCTGAGGCTATGAATATGATGATTGGCACCGCCGCAACATCCCTGTCCCAAATGTTTCAGCGGACCATTAATATATCCCCACCGCAAACCAATTTACTTATGACAAAGGGTGATCCTCTGGCCCAACCACCAGAGGATATCGAGAATGTTATTGTGGTGGTCTCCTTTGATATGAAAATTGGCGATCTGGTGGACACAGAAATTATGCAGATCATGTCAGTGGAGACTGCCAAAGAGGAAGCAGAGTTGCTATTAAGGGATATCATGGGCATGGCCATGGAAGAACCGCAGCCCCCAACCCAGACCCGACCTGCAGCAGATCGGACGGGTGACAACATACCCTCAGAGTTAGATCCATTGGCAGATATGTTTAAGGAGGAACCTTTATCCCCTCCGACTTCCGAACCAATTGTCCCAACTTTTCCAACCCAGACACAACCCAGCCTTTCCTTAGGCTCCCTAGAGCAAAGGAATCTGGATTTAATCCTGGACATTCCGCTCAAGGTCAGTGTTATCCTGGGCAGAACCAAAAGGCCCATTAAGGATGTTTTAAAAATAGCACCTGGCTCAGTGGTAGAATTGGATTCCCTGGCCGATGAACCGGTAGATATCCTTGTTAACGGCACCCTAGTGGCCACCGGAGAAGTAGTGGTAGTCAACGAAAACTTCGGCGTCCGCATCACCAACATCATCAGCCAAATGGAGAGGATTAAACGCCTGGGGCGGTATAATTAGAGAGCACAAGCACGAGGGGACGGTTCTTTTGTGTTGTTCCATAGAACAACACAAAAGAACCGTCCCCTCGTGCTCTTGTGTCGGCATGAGAAAGGTTAGAGGCTGATGGCTAATAAATAAATCCCAATGCATACTCCCCATCATCCAGGGCCTTAAGGGCCGCGGGTACATCCTCCATACTAACAATCTCCTGTTGCTCCTCCTGAGTTAAGCCTAGCAGGACCCCCAATATATTCTCCTGGATAAAGGTTATGGTTTGGTCAGGGGAACCGGCTGTGCTTGAGTCCATAAAAGCACTGTTATCCTTCATGGTATTAATAAAAGAACAATCTCCACCCGGGTAAATGGTAAAAACGATTTTTTGGCCTCGGCCTTGTTGGCTTAGGGTAGCCATCCGGTTGAATAAAATATCAAGGTTAGCAAACCCGTGAGATAGAATATAATCTTCCTGAACGAAGTTCCTAGTTAGACGATCCAACAGGGAAAGGGGATGCAAAGCAGCTTTTTTTACTAATAATACCTTCGGCATCTAAATTACCTCCCTTAAAATAATAGCCCTCAGCTTTTTGGCCACGGCTCATGCCCATTACGATTATTTACTATCAATACGGGTCCAGCGGTTACTGTCCCGCTGGCGGTATTTTTCCATCATATTGTCAAAGGCCTTGTCCAAATCAATATTTAGAGAGTTGGCAAAGCACCCTACAATAAATAGGATATCGGCCAATTCAAGTTCCAGGTTGTTTTCCGGTTCCCCTTCTTTTTTTGGTTTTTGACCATAGAGATGGTTAACCTCCCGGGCCAGTTCACCTACTTCTTCGGTCAAACGGGCCAGCATGGATAGTGGATGCCAGTAGCCCTCTTCAAATTGACCAATCCAAGCATCCACATCCCTTTGCATGTCTTTCAGACTCACATAATCACTCCCGCATTAGAAAAAATTCACAGGTATATTATACCACCCGCTGCCTCTTATTGTTACCCCTGGTGTATTTTTCATGTGTTGGTGGAATAAAGTAGAACGTCTCACCGTATTAATACATAGAAGATAAAAGCTGGGGGGATTGTCTGTGCTTACACCAAGATGGATTTTATTAAATAGGCGTAAACTGGTTCCCATAGCAGCGGTGGCTGTTGTCATTGTCCTGGGAGTTTTTTTGATTGGTACTATTTTTTCAGGCCCTAGCCAGTTAGATAACAAAAAAACCTTTGAAACTGCACTATACAATACCTTTGCCAGTAAAAGCTTTCGCTTTGATGTAGAATCCAAGCTGTTGGGGGACAATGGTTTTTACAGTAAGGTAGAAGGTGAAAGAGTGATGCCGGATAAAGTACATATCAAGGGAACTGTTCTAAAAACCCCGGTGGAGTTTACCCAAGTCAGTGATAACACCTACATGAAGGATCCCTTTTCTGGCAAATGGCTTACCTTAAAGGATATCAAACTATCACAATCCGAACTTTTTATCACGGAACTGAACCCATTGGCTAATTTTAATTTCAAAGACATTCCAGAAATCAAGTTGTTAGGTGAAGAGGACTTGAATGGAGAAGCGTGTT
The DNA here is from genome assembly GCF_036763075.1 of Desulfotomaculum sp. 1211_IL3151. Classification (NCBI taxonomy): domain Bacteria; kingdom Bacillati; phylum Bacillota; class Clostridia; order Eubacteriales; family Desulfotomaculaceae; genus Desulfotomaculum; species Desulfotomaculum sp. 1211_IL3151. The sequence goes on from NZ_JBAIYV010000019.1 coordinate 59,068, forward strand.
ACGTCTATGAATTAAAACCCAATGTTGAAAATGTGTATTTGGAAGAGCAGTTTTCAGATTTTTACTATAAAGTTTGGGTTGATAAAAAGAATGTAAACATTCGTCAAGCCTTTATTAACGCCAATCGACCTGAAAATGACGGTAACGGCTTGGATATTAAAATAAAGATTTGGGACTATAACAGAGACCTACAAATAGCTGCGCCGACGAATTAGATAATAGCCATCAGCCATTCAAACCATTCTAAGATAAAAAAATGTCGTATCATTTGAGACGGCATTTTTTATGTGTTAATCGGAAAATCTATAACTATAATCTACATGGGCTATTGACGAAAAATGACTATTTTTGTTATGCTCATTTGGTAGGCAATGACTGGTAAGGAGTGAAAAAAATGCATCCCCACGTGGAAAAGATATTATTAGATGAGAAGCAGATTAAAGAACGGATTCAACAGTTAGGACAACAAATTTCCCAGGATTATCAGGGGAAAAGTATTTTAATGGTAGGGATTCTAAAGGGTGCCACAATTTTCCTAGCTGATTTGGTGCGAAATATTGAGGTGCCGATCTTTATTGATTTTATGGCTGTATCCAGTTACGGAGCAGGCACCGTCTCATCCGGGGTAGTGCGGATATTAAAGGATCTGGATAAAAGCATAGAAGGCAAACATGTAATTATTGTGGAAGACATTGTAGATACCGGGCTTACCCTGCAGTACATGCTTGAAAATCTAAAATCACGGGGACCTGCCAGTGTGAAAATCTGCACCTTGTTGGACAAACCCGACCGGCGTAAAGTTGAGGTTCCCATTGACTATAACGGTTTCCAAATTCCCGATGAATTTGTTGTGGGCTGTGGCTTAGATTATAACGAGCTTTACCGCAACTTACCCTACATTGCCGTATTAAAGCCGGAGATTTACCAAGGCTAAGTTGCTTACCTTTTGTCTTATCCCAATAATTTTGCGATTAGCAAAATAACTTAAATTAGTTTAATTCGAACGGAGGTTTGTCCATGTCCCTGGCTGAACAGGAATTAATTTTGGTTCTCGATTTTGGTGGCCAATATACCCAACTGATTGCCCGCCGAATTCGTGATTGCAATGTGTATTGTGAAATTGAACCTTACAGTATAAACATTGAAAAAGTAAAGGCCAAAAACCCCAAGGGCATTATTTTTTCCGGGGGGCCGTCCAGTGTTTACGGTGAAAAGGCACCTGCCATTGACCCGGCGGTTTATGAGCTTGGTATTCCGGTACTGGGTATTTGTTATGGCATGCAACTTATGACGCATCAACTGCAGGGCAAGGTGGTTCCTGCAGAAATGCACGAATATGGTCGAACAACCTTAAAGGTAATGCAATGTGACAATATTATGAAGAATCTCACCGCCGATGAGGAATGTTGGATGAGCCACGGTGACAGGGTGGAGCAAGTACCACCTGGTTTTCAGGTTATTGCGCAAACTGAAAAGGCACCAGTCGCTGCCATGGCCAATCTGGCAAAAAAACTTTATGCCGTTCAATTCCACCCAGAGGTGATTCATACCCCCAAGGGCATGGAAATTTTAAAGAGTTTCCTTTTTGATATTTGCGGCTGCAGCGGTTCCTGGAGTATGGGTTCTTTCCTAGAAGAGGCAGTGCAGGAGATCAAGCAAAGGGTTGGTCAGCGTCGGGTGCTCTGTGCCCTTAGCGGCGGCGTTGATTCCTCAGTGGCTGCGGTTTTGGTACACCGTGCTGTGGGGGATAATTTGACCTGTGTATTTGTTGATCATGGCCTGCTGCGGAAGAATGAAGCCCAGCAAGTTGTGAAAACCTTCCGGGATCAGTTTAATATTAAGCTAATCCATGTGGATGCCTCAGAACGTTTTCTAGGCAAACTAAAGGGCGTGACGGACCCAGAACAAAAGCGTAAAATCATTGGCACTGAGTTTATCCGGGTCTTTGAAGAAGAATCCAGTAAACTGGGTGAAATTGATTTTCTGGTGCAGGGAACTCTGTATCCAGATGTTGTGGAAAGCGGCACAGCCACTGCTCAGGTAATTAAGTCGCACCACAATGTAGGTGGCCTGCCAGAAGATATGAAATTTGAATTAGTGGAACCATTGCGCTGGCTCTTTAAGGATGAAGTTCGTCGCTTGGGAGGAGAATTGGGTATTCCAGATGAAATTGTCTGGCGCCAACCTTTCCCAGGCCCTGGCTTAGCCGTTCGTATCCTGGGTGAAATCACGAAAGAGAAGCTGGACATCCTACGGGAAGCTGATTTTGTCGTAAGGGATGAAATTAAAAACGCTGGCCTGAACAAAGAAATTTGGCAATACTTTGCCGTATTACCCAATATGCGCAGCGTTGGTGTTATGGGTGATGGGCGTACCTATGCCCATGCCATAGTGATACGAGCTGTCTACAGCCATGACGGCATGACCGCCGACTGGGCCAAGATCCCCCATGATGTACTGGGCAATATCTCCACCCGCCTGGTCAATGAAGTGGCCGAAGTAAACCGTGTGGTTTACGACATCACCTCCAAGCCTCCCGGCACCATTGAGTGGGAGTAGGGTAAAAGTGGCGTAATGCCGGGGTTTATAAAGGTTAGATAGGTTTGATTTCTTAGGGCTGGTGGTTTAGAATTTTGACTGTTTTTTAGGTCATCTAAACCACCAGTTTTGTTTTGCCAGCAAAAGAAAAAACTCAAAGGAACTGGCTGAAATCAAAAAATGACTAAGTGGAAACAGCATTTGGGATACTTGGGGAAAGATATAAGATCAACTGAGGATCGAAGAATAAAAGTAGTATTTAAGGAAAAGTGGCATGATGAAAGCCGAAAATATAAAAAGGAAGCAAAAGAATGGTTCCTTTGCTTTCCCCTGTTGGACGTTATTTGGTAAACAGATCAAGGCGTGTAATGGTTCAAATTAAGATTGATTATCAATGAATGGTACTGGATTGTCTCAAAGGTAGCAAATCGATACAGGATATGGCAGAATATAAGCATATCGAATTAACATAATGAATGGAGAAGTGAAAATTATGAGTAGTTTACCCAATTGCCCAAAATGCAATTCAAAATTCACGTACGATGATGGAAGTCTTTTGATTTGTCCAGAATGTGGTCATGAGTGGACTTTAGAATTAGAGACTGACAATAGTGAAGATAAAAAGATTATCAAAGATGCAAATGGGAATGTCTTAAACGATGGTGATTCTGTAACGGTAATCAAAGACCTTAAAGTAAAAGGAAGTTCATCCGTCTTAAAAATGGGTACAAGAGTAAAAAATATACGTCTGGTTGATGGAGATCATAATATTGATTGTAAAATTGATGGTTTTGGAGCTATGAAATTAAAATCTGAACTGGTTAGAAAGGTCTAAATACAATTTGAAATAAAGAAAAAGAAACGTTTACGGATGATGGATATTCCGGTTTAAGCCCCTGTATTATCCCGGTTGCAGGGGTTGTCTATTCATATTGTTCTCTTCATTTAGGAACGAAAATGACAAGGTTATTTAAGAACGAATGAGAAAAGCCGAAAGGAATAATAGCAATGTTTTAAACCTAAGGGGAGAGACAAATGAGTAGCAACCAAGGGCCATTTACAAAGAATAGCCTGATAACGATGCGGGATGTTGCTTCGGGGCGGGAGTATAAAGGACATATAATAGCGGATTATGGCACCTATTTAGTCATTAATCCGGAGCAAGAGGCCATCATGAATCCCGGTCAACCAATAACGGTAGCTCTTACCGAGCCGGACAAGTCTCTGGTTTTTGATAGTTACATATGCTTCCTGGGTCAAGATTTGAAAAATCAGTTTTGTGTTTATGTACCACCAAATCTGGGTAAAAAAAAGAAACGGAAATACTTACGCTTGGGTGTAGAGTTAACCATGTTGTATCGGGTTGATGAACGAGAGGTTCACACCAAAACGATTAATATTTCTGCCGGTGGGGTTTACTTTTTCACTCCGAAGCGTCTGGTATCCGGGCAGGATATTGAGATTGAGTTACACTTACCGCAGCATACGATCACCATCGGGGCCACGGTTCTCCGCACCATGCTGAATGCAGCAAGCGTGGAGTTTTATGAGGATATGGAAAAGATTCATTTATTGGCGGCATACCTATATCGTTGTTCATTGCTAAAAAACATTCAAGAAGAAACTCCTTAGGGACAAGGGGACAGGCACCTTGTTCCATTCGCTATCGCTCAGGATGACATAGCTGAGGGATGATGGCTAAAGGCCAACGGCTAGTAGATTTTTTGTAAAAATTTGTCCTTTCCTCGTTGACAAAGGAGTGAGCTCTTGTTACTATGAGGTTGTACAAAATGAATTGTTCCGTATATGCTTGGGAATTGGCCCAGGTGTTTCTACCGGGCGACCGTAATTGCCCGACTACGGGAGGGAAAGTGTACCTAGGGTTCCACAACCTTTTGGTTGGTTTGGACCGAGCGGTACAGGCGTTAGCGCGCTACACCGATAGGGATAAAAGCCCAGGCGGTAGGTTTCACTCTATGTGAGGAGACCTATCGTGCTGGGCTTTTTTTGTTTTGGTTGGAGCCTAGCTGCATGAAACTTTTTCCGTAGTAAATAATACCTATGAAACACTTATGCCTAATACAGCTGGAACTGACAACTAAGGGAGGAAATTCAACGTGCTGGAACAGTTATTCAAGCTCAAGGAGAACAACACCACCGTTAGAACAGAGGTGGTAGCCGGTCTGACAACGTTTATGACAATGGCTTATATCCTGTTCCTGAACCCCAATATCTTAGCCGGGACTGGCATGGATAAGAACGCTGTATTTTTTGGTACTGCCGTGGCTGCCGGTATTGTTACAATTGCCATGGGTCTCTATGTAAACTTTCCCGTCGCACTGGCCCCTGGTATGGGTCTGAATGCTTACTTTGCTTCCATTGCTGCCCAGGGACAAGGAATGGCCTGGGAAACAGCATTGGGTGCTGTATTTATTTCTGGTATTATTTTTCTTATTCTAACCGTAACACAGATTCGTCAAATCCTAATGGTTGCTATCCCTAACTCCATGAAGCGGGCTATTACCGTTGGTATTGGTTTATTCATTACCATCGTTGGTTTTAAACTTTCCGAATTAGCCATTGTTGTAGCAGGCCCGGTGATACCGCCTACCTTGGAGGGACTGCAAACGGGCGGCGCAGCGACCCTAAAGTTTTTTGAGTGGAATTTATCCATGGGCTCCTTCCATAATCCATCCGTAATCGTTACTGTTATTGGCCTTGTTATTACGAGTATATTAATGGCCAGACGAGTTAAAGGATCCCTGTTAATTGGTATTCTTTTATCCACCATTATCGGTATACCCTTTGGTGTTACCGTAATTCCTGAGAACTTCAGCCCCTTTGCTTTACCCGATCTGAGCAATGTATATGTTGGTAAATTAGATATTATGGGTGCCCTTGAAATAGGTATCTGGACCGTGGTCTTTACCTTCACCTTTGTGGAACTTTTTGATACCTTTGGTACCCTGGTAGGAACTGCCGGTAAGGCTGGGTTATTGGACGAAAATGGTCAGTCCCCTAAAATTGGTAAAGCCATGCTGGTAGATGCCATGGGTGTTTCCTTTGGTTCCTTTATGGGTACCAGTACCATCACTTCCTATGTTGAAAGTGCTGCCGGTGTTGGCGAAGGTGGACGAACGGGTTTAACTGCGGTGACCGTCGGTGTTTTGTTCCTGTTGGCCCTGGTCATTGCTCCGTTGGCTGGTCTGATTCCCAATGCAGCCACCGCACCTGCCTTAATTATCGTAGGTCTGCTGATGGCATCTGCCATTGGCGACATTGACTTTAATGATTTTACCGAAGGCTTTCCAGCCTTCCTGACATTTATTATCATGCCCTTTACCTATAACATCGCCAATGGTATCGCTGCCGGTATCATTTTCTACACCGTCTTAAAGGTGGTCACCGGTCGTGCTAAAGAAGTACATTGGATGATGTATCTGCTGTTCGTAATTATTGTGGCCCGCTACCTATTCCTGGGTGGCGAGTAAAACTAAAGGAGGTACTGTGATGAAGGCTTTGGTTGGAATTGTTTTAGGCAGCGATTCGGATCTGCCGCTGATGAAAGATACAGTTAAAATGCTGGATCAATTGGAAATCCCCTATGAGGTAACCATATCCTCAGCCCATCGGGCCCCGGATAAAACCGCTGAGTATGCCCGTACTGCCAAGGTCAGGGGATTAAAGGTCATTATTGCCGCAGCCGGGTTGGCAGCCCACCTGCCAGGCGTCATCGCGGCTCATACTGTTTTACCCGTTATTGGCGTGCCAGTAAAATCCGGCGCTTTAGATGGGGTAGATGCCCTTTATTCCATCGCCCAAATGCCACCGGGAATTCCGGTGGCCTCAGTGGCCATCAATGGTGCCAAGAATGCTGCCATATTAGCAGCTCAAATCCTTGCCTTGGCCGATGATACACTGGAAAAAAAGTTATACCGGATGAAGGAAGAGTTGGCCAGGGAAGTGGAGGCCAAGGACAGCAAACTGAAAGAGCTGGGTGTAGAGGGTTACCTTAATAATAAGTAACCGAATTGAAACGGAGGAACCGAACCAATGATAGAACGTTATACCTTGCCCGAAATGAAGCAGATCTGGTCTGATGAAAACAAATTTCAAAAGTGGCTGGATGTAGAAATTGCTGCCTGCGAGGCTATGGCGGAACTAGGACAAATTCCCCAGGAGGCATTGGAAAATATCAAGGCCAAGGCATCCTTTGATGTTGAGCGGGTGCTGGAGATTGAAGAGGTTACCCGTCACGATGTGATTGCCTTCTTGACCTGTGTGGCAGAAAACGTGGGCGAGGATTCTAAGTATATTCATATGGGGCTGACTTCTTCAGACGTGGTAGACACTGCCCAGTGTGTACGTATGAAAGAAGCCGGTGCAATTATCCTCGAAAAATTAGAACGACTGCGTTTGGTACTGCTGGAAAGGGCCAAGGAACACCGTCAAACCCTCATGATTGGGAGAACCCATGGAATTCATGCGGAGCCCATGACCTTTGGTTTGAAGATGCTGCTGTGGGTGGCAGAAACCGAGCGCAACATGGAGCGCCTACAGCAGGCCATTAAGACCGTAAGTGTGGGGGCCATTTCCGGTGCCGTAGGAACCTATGCCAATATTGACCCCAAAATTGAAGCCTATGTCTGCAAAAGCCTTGGTCTCGAACCAGCCCGGGTATCTACCCAGATTTTACAACGGGATCGTCACGCTGAATATCTTTGCACCATGGCAGTCATTGCTGCTTCACTGGATAAGTTTGCTACGGAAATCCGCAATCTGCAGCGGACAGATATTTTGGAAGTGGAAGAGTATTTTAACAAGGGTCAAAAGGGTTCCTCAGCCATGCCTCACAAAAGGAATCCCATCACAGCCGAAAATGTTTCCGGTTTGTCCCGGGTGGTTAAGGCCAATGCCATGGCAGCCCTGGATAATGTGACCCTGTGGCATGAAAGGGATATTTCCCACTCCTCTGCAGAACGTGTGATCATTCCCGACAGTACCACGGCTTTGGACTTTATGCTCTACCGCTTTACCGGCATTATGGAAAAACTGCTGGTGTACCCGGAAAACATGAAACGTAACCTAGAAAAAACCCTTGGCTTAGTATTTTCCCAACGGGTATTACTGGCCCTAGTGGATAAAGGTTTAACCAGGGAAACAGCCTACGAACTGGTACAAAGAAATGCCATGGAAGCCTGGCGCACGGATACTAAGTTTATCGAGCGATTGGAAGCAGATGCAGATATCAAAGGGCATTTAACTTCCCAGGAACTAACCGATCTATTTGATTACAGCTATCATTTATCCCATATCGACGATATTTACGCTCGGTTTGGTTTATAAAAATAAAGTTTATTATCCCCTAAATAGGGGATAATAAGCACCCTGCTAAGCCAATATTCGGCTAGTTAAAAGGAAAGGGGGGAAGGACCTAATTGAAAAAGCTGGAAATGTTGTATGAAGGTAAGGCCAAGAAGGTTTACCGCACCGATAGCCCTGACCATTATTGGGTAGAGTACAAAGATGATGCCACTGCCTTTAATGGACAGAAAAAAGGTACCATTGATAATAAAGGCATCGTCAACAATAAGGTATCTGCCGTGTTCTTTAAGCTTATGGAAAGCAATGGGATTTCCACTCACTTTGTTGAGTTGGTCAATGATCGGGAAATGATTGTTAAGGCCTTGGAAATCATCAAAGTAGAGGTTGTGGTACGCAATATCGTAGCAGGCACCCTGGCAAAAAGAGTCGGATTGCCCGAGGGAACGATTCTGCCGAAAACCGTTCTTGAATATTATTATAAAGATGACGAATTGGGTGACCCCTTAATCAACGCTTCACACATTGCTGCACTCGATCTAGCCACCTCTGAGCAAATGGCCTTCATCAAAGAAACAGCCCTTAAAGTAAATACCATTATGCGAGAATTCCTGGCCCCAGTTAACATTGACCTGATCGATTTCAAATTAGAATTTGGGGTTCACCAAGGTCAAGTCATCCTGGGTGATGAAATTTCTCCAGACACCTGTCGCTTCTGGGATAAAGCCACCGGCGAGAAATTAGATAAGGATCGCTTCCGCAGAGACCTTGGCAATGTGGAAGGAGCTTATCAGGAGGTACTAAGAAGGTTGACTGGGGAAGAATAAACATTGGGCCATGAGTCTTCATACCCCAAATCATAAACAGGCAAAAAAAGCCCAAGTCTCATGGCACATGGCTGTTAAGACGATAGCCAAGATTCGACATTACGCCTATCATATATTAATAAATTCTACCTGAAAAGGTCAACACATTTTTGCTTAACAATAAGATACAAGGAGGGTTTAGCGTGTTTCAAGCAAAGATTTACGTTACCCTTAGGAAGAGTGTACTAGATCCTCAGGGCAATGTGGTTCGTAAATCCCTTTTTGCTCTGGGCTATGACAATGTTCCTGAAGTCCGTATTGGACGGTATATGGTGGTGGATATTGAAGCCGCCGATAGGGATGCAGCAGAAAAACAAGTGCGTGATATGTGTGATAAATTGTTGGTAAACCCGGTGATTGAAGATTATACATTTGAATTGGTGGAGGTGTAAAGCGTGAAATTTGGAGTGGTGGTTTTTCCTGGCTCCAATTGTGACGCCGACTGCCTGCATGCCATCAAAGTTGTCACCGGACAGCCGGCGGAATACATTTGGCATAAAGCCGGCAGCGTGGAGGGTTATGATTGCATTGTGCTGCCCGGGGGTTTTTCCTATGGGGATTACTTACGCTGTGGTGCCATTGCCAGGTTTTCTCCGGTAATGGCACCGGTTATTGAATTTGCCCGCAAAGGCGGCCTGGTGCTGGGAATTTGCAATGGATTTCAAGTTTTGACCGAGGCAGGTCTGCTGCCCGGTGCACTGCATCGCAATAAAAATTTATCTTTTTTATGTCACGATACCTATTTAAGGCTGGAGAACAATAGTACCCCCTTTACAACCCTGGGGAATTTGGGCAGTGTTATGAAGGTTCCCATTGCCCATGGAGAGGGAAACTATTATGTCGATTCGGAAACGCTTAAACAATTAGAAGAAAATAACCAAGTGGTTTTCCGCTATTGTACTAAAGAGGGTGAAATTACCCCAGAGGCCAATCCCAATGGTTCCCTTAACAACATCGCTGGTATTTGCAATGAGCAGGGCAATGTGCTTGGGATGATGCCTCATCCAGAACGCTGTGCCGAGGAAATACTGGGCAATACCGATGGACAAGTTATTTTTAAATCCCTATTGGCAGCCTGGCAGAGGAGGTGTGGCTAATGACAATAGAAGCAAAGGTTTGGCGTGAGATGGGTTTGACCGACTCTGAGTACCAGCGCATTGTAGAAATACTGGGCCGTCAGCCCAATTATGTGGAAATTGGTATCTTTGCTGTGATGTGGTCAGAGCACTGCAGCTACAAAACATCCAAGCCAGCTTTAAAAACCTTACCCACCGAGGGACCGGCCATTCTCCAGGGACCAGGCGAAAATGCTGGCATTGTCGACATCGGTGATGGACAGGCCGTGGTGTTTAAGATCGAAAGCCATAACCACCCTTCGGCCATTGAGCCTTATCAGGGTGCCGCTACTGGTGTGGGTGGTATTTTACGAGATATCTTCACCATGGGAGCAAGACCCATTGCTGTTTTAGATAGTCTGCGTTTTGGGGAGCTTAACGATCCCCGGGTACGTTATCTCTTTGATGGCGTGGTGGCCGGTATCAGCGGTTACGGTAACTGCATCGGTGTACCTACGGTGGGTGGCGAAGTTTATTTCTCAGACAGTTATGAAGACAACTGCCTGGTTAATGTTATGTGTGTTGGTTTAATCGAGCAAAAGGATATTAAAAAGGGTGTGGCCTCCGGTGTCGGCAACCCCGTGATGGTGGTGGGTGCTAAAACCGGTCGGGATGGTATCCACGGAGCGACCTTTGCCTCGGAGGAACTTAGCGAAGCAGCAGCAGAGAGGCGCCCAGCCGTACAGGTGGGGGACCCCTTTATGGAAAAACTGCTATTGGAGGCCTGCCTGGAGGTCATCAAAACCGATTATGTAGTGGGTATTCAGGACATGGGGGCGGCTGGATTGACCAGTTCCTCTTGTGAAATGGCCAGTCGTGCCGGTACCGGCTTAGAAATGGATTTAGCTTTGGTGCCCCGCCGGGAAGAAGGCATGACCCCTTATGAATTAATGCTTTCAGAATCCCAGGAACGCATGCTGTTGGTGGTGAAAAAAGGCAGCGAGGACAAGGTTAAGGAAATATTTGCCAAGTGGGATCTGGACTGTGTGGTGGTGGGACAGGTGACCGAAGACGGTATCCTGCGCCTGAAGGAAGGGGAAGCGGTGGTGGCGGAAATACCAGCCAAGGCCCTGACCGACGAAGCACCCTTATATCAGCGGCCCACGGAGGTTCCCGCTTATTTGGCAGAGGTACAGAATTACCCGCTGGAACAGCTTAATCTGCCGGAAGATTATAACGAGATATTGTTAAAATTATTGGCTTCCCCTAACATTGCCAGCAAGGAATATGTCTATCGGCAGTATGACCACATGGTGGGTCTCAATACCGTGGTACTGCCTGGTTCCGATGCGGCTGTGCTCCGGGTCAAGGGTACCAAAAAGGGAATTGCCATGACCACCGACTGTAATGGACGTTTTTGTTATTTGGACCCAAAGACCGGGGCAGCCATTGCTGTGGCCGAGGCCGCCCGCAATCTGGTGTGCTCAGGGGCCAAGCCGCTGGCTGTCACCAACTGCCTGAACTTTGGTAATCCTGAAAAACCCGAAGTCATGTGGACCTTCTGGCGTTGTATCGAGGGCATGGGAGAAGCTTGCCGGGTCTTGGAAACGCCAGTGACCGGCGGTAATGTTAGCTTATATAACGAAACCAAGGGCAATGCCGTTTTTCCCACACCGACCATTGGTATGGTAGGCCTGGTGGAAGATCTTGATAAAGTCTGCACCCAGGGCTTTAAGGAGGAGGGAGATACCATCTTCCTCATCGGTGAAACTCTGCCGGAGTTGGGTGGCAGCGAATATCTAAAGATGCATTTTGGCCTGGAAAAAGGCCAAGCACCTAAATTGGATTTGGACTTAGAGAAAAGAGTACAGCAATTTGTGCTGTCTGAAATAAAAAGCGGCCTGATTAAATCTGCCCATGATTGTTCCGAGGGTGGTTTAGCAGTAGCCCTGGCCGAGTGTTGCATCACTGGCGGTCTGGGAGCGGATATCACCATGGTGCGTCGGTTCCGGGGGGATGCGCTGCTCTTTGGTGAAAGTCAATCCCGCATCGTAATCTCTACCCCGCCTGACAAAGGGGTAGAATTGGTGAAAAAATTGGTAGATGTCGGTGTACCCTATACTCAGTTAGGCCAGGTGGCCGGGTCAGACCTAAATATTAATGTGGTTAATCCTGGTTGCAGCGGCTGCGGCGGCAATCTAGTCAACCTACCCGTAGCAAAGTTAGAAGAAACCTGGCGGGGGGCGATTGAATGTTTAATGAAATAGACCCCATACTTTACCCGGATAAGCCGGCGGAGGAGTGTGGCATTTTTGGCATTTATGCACCGGGCCTGGACGTGGCCCGGCTTACCTATTACGGTCTTTTTGCCTTGCAGCATAGGGGCCAGGAAAGCGCTGGTATTGCCGTGGCGGATGGCGGCGGCATAGAATTGCGTAAGGGCATGGGTTTGGTGCCGGAGGTTTTTGCCTGTCACAGTTTGGATAGTTTTTCCGGCTTTGCTGCCATTGGTCATGTGCGCTATGCCACCACTGGCTCCAGCCAACCCCTTAATGCCCAACCGCTGGTTTTCCGTTACGCCAAAGGCATGCTGGGTTTATCTCACAATGGCAATCTTACCAATGTTGCGGATCTAAGTATTCAGTTGGCCTCCACCGGATCAGTCTTTCAATCCACCACGGACAGTGAAGTCCTGGTTAACTTAATAGCCCGTTACAATACCAACAGCATCGAAGAGGCCCTCATGAAGTGCATGATCGACGTTAAAGGTGCCTATTCCTTGCTCATCATGACCGAGGATACCCTTTATGCGGCCCGGGATCCCCATGGTTTTCGTCCCCTTTGTCTGGGACGCCTGGGAGAAGGGTATGTGGTGGCCTCGGAATCCTGCGCCCTAACCACGGTAGGTGCCACCTTTATCCGTGACCTGGAACCAGGTGAAATACTGCGCATTGACCGCAGCGGGGTCAATTCCACCCAAGGTCTGAAAGCCCCCCGGCCAGCCCATTGTATTTTTGAGTATATTTACTTTGCCCGCCCCGATAGCACCATGGATGGCTATAATGTCAACAAGGTACGCCGGGAGATGGGGCGTCAATTGGCCCAGGAATATCTGGTAGATGCTGATATCGTGATACCGGTGCCGGATTCCGGTACCGCGGCAGCCAGAGGTTATGCCGAAGAGGCAGGTATTGCCTTTGAAGAGGGGCTGATGAAAAACCGTTACATTGGCCGGACCTTTATCCAGCCCACCCAGCAAATGAGGGAATTAGGGGTACAAATTAAATTAAATCCCATCCGGGAGGTGCTGGAGGGCAAAAGAGTGGTGATGGTGGATGATTCCATCGTACGGGGCACCACCAGTCAAAAGCTCGTGACAATGCTCAGGGAGGCCGGGGCCAAAGAAGTTCATATGGTGATCAGTTCACCGCCAGTTCTGCGGTCTTGCTATTACGGCATTGATACCTCGGATGAAAAGGAGTTAATTGCCGCCAAGATGTCTCAGGATGAGATCTGTCAGTCCATCGAGGCAGACGGCTTGCATTATCTAAGTCTGGAAGGTTTATTACAGATTTTTGCACCAAAAGAAGAGTGCTTTTGTACCGCATGTTTTGATGGAAACTACCCGGTAGAAGTGCCCAAGACGAATAAAAAGGCTAAGAACAGTCTGGAATAGGGGAGTGTAGCGATGACGGAACAAAAAGCAAAGTCCCTTACCTATGCTGGTGCCGGGGTTGATATTGAAGCAGGGAACCGTGCCGTGGGGCTGATGAAACAAGCAGTACGCAGCACCCTGCGACCGGAAGTTCTTACCGAGATTGGCGGCTTTGGCGGACTTTTTGCCTTAAATACAGATAAATATAAGGAACCCGTGTTGGTTTCCGGCACCGATGGGGTGGGCACCAAACTGCGGGTGGCTCAACTGACGGGTGTTCACCATACCATCGGTATTGATGCCGTGGCCATGTGTGTCAATGATATTTTAGTCCAGGGCGCAGAACCACTTTTTTTCCTGGATTACCTGGCTGTGGGTAAGCTCCAACCAGAAAGGGTAGCCGAGATCGTGGAGGGTGTTGCCGAAGGCTGCCGTCAGGCTGGCTGCGCCTTGATTGGTGGAGAAACGGCTGAGATGCCGGGTTTCTATGGCGAAGAGGAATATGATATTGCTGGTTTTGCTGTGGGTGTGGTGGATCGCAGCCGCCTAATAAACGGCAAAGATATTGCACCCGGGGATGTGGTCATAGGTCTCGGTTCCTCGGGCTTACACAGTAACGGTTATTCCCTGGCCCGTAAGGCCCTGTTAGAGGTGTCTGGCTACAGTGTCACTGATTTCCTGCCAGAACTTGGCCGGACAGTGGGGGACGAACTGCTGATGCCCACCCGTATCTATGTTAAATCCGTGCAAAGTCTGCTAGAGAAGTATTCCATTAAGGGGATGGCCCACATCACCGGCGGCGGCTTAACAGAAAATCTTCCCCGGATTCTGCCCCCTGAGGTTCAGGTGGTATTGGATCCCTCGACTTGGCCTGTATTGCCGGTGTTTAAGCTGATTCAAAAAATAGGCCGAGTGGCCCCGGAAGAAATGCTGCGCACCTTTAATATGGGCATTGGTATGGTATTGATCGTTCCGGCAGCAGAGGCAGCGGCGATCATGCAGGATTTAGCAAGCTGCCAGGAGCAAGCCTATCGGATTGGACGGGTGGAGAGCGGTGCGCCACAGGTTCGGTATGAGTCCGTGAAGGTCTGAGGGAGATAATTCTGATGAAAAAATTACGATTAGGTGTTTTGGCCTCGGGCCGGGGTTCCAATTTGCAAGCCATTATGGATCGCTGCCAAGCCGGCTCCCTGGTCGCCGAAGTGGTGGTGGTGATCAGTGATAAACCAGCGGCCTATGCCCTGGAGCGGGCCCGCCGGGCGGGGATTGCCGCCTATGGCCTGGAGATGGCAGCCTTCCCCAGTAAAAGGGAGTATGAACAGGCTGTGGTGGAACTACTTCGGGAGGCCGGCGTACAACTTCTTTGTCTGGCTGGCTATATGAGACTGGTGGGGGAACCTTTATTGCAGGCCTTTCCCAATAAAATAATGAATATACACCCAGCGCTGCTGCCGTCCTTTCCCGGCCTGCATGGTCAAAGGGACGCCCTGCAGTATGGGGTTAAAATATCTGGCTGTACCGTACATTTCATCGACGAAGGTATGGATACAGGACCGATCATTTTGCAGGCAGCAGTGCCGGTTTTAGGTGATGACACCGAAGAGACCCTGGCCGCCCGTATTTTAGAGCAGGAACACCGGCTTTACCCGGAAGCCATTCAACTCTATGCCGAAGGACGCTTAGAGGTCGAAGGCCGGCGGGTGTATATCAAGTAAAGACAAGGGATGGTTCTGCTGTCTGCGGAATAATACGCTGGCCGTGTGCCGTGAGCCATGAGCGAAAGACCCAAAAGCCAAAACCTGCACAAAAGGCCCAGGGCCTTCTGCCAAGGGTTTTAAAGCAAATGGCTAAATTTCGAAAGAAAGGCGTGAAGGTTTGTGCAAGTAAAACGCGCTTTAATCAGTGTATCCAATAAAACGGGTCTTGTTGACTTTGCCCAGGGTCTGGCAGAACTGGGTGTGGAGATTATCTCCACCGGGGGAACAGCCAAAACCTTGCGGGAGGCTGGGGTACCCGTGGTTTATATCTCAGAGGTGACAGGTTTTCCAGAAATTCTGGACGGTCGGGTAAAGACCTTACACCCCAATGTGCACGGTGGCATTCTGGCCATGCGTACCGAGGAACATCTCCGGCAATTAACGCAATACAAGATTACCCCCATTGATCTGGTGGTGGTTAATCTTTACCCTTTCCGGGAGACCATTGCTAAACCCCATGTTAGCCTGGAAGATGCCATCGAGAATATTGATATTGGTGGACCCACCATGGTTCGGGCGGCGGCCAAGAACCATGCCTATGTGGGCATTGTGGTCAATCCCCAAAGATATGGTGAGGTGCTGGCGGCCCTGAAGGAGCGGGGAGAATTATCTGCTAAACTGCGCTTGGCCCTAGCCAGAGAAGCCTTTGCCCACACTGCCAGTTACGATACAGCCATCGCCAATTACTTAGGGCAGGTGACAGATGATGAAATATTCCGCCCGGAATTTAACCTTTCCTTCGTAAAGGCTCAAGAGCTGCGTTACGGAGAAAACCCCCACCAAAGAGCTGCCTTTTATAGAGATCCTGCCATCAGCGGGCCTTGCATTGCCAATGCCCGCCAACTGCACGGCAAGGAACTTTCCTATAATAATATTTTGGATGCCAACAGTGCCTTGGAACTGGTAAGGGAATTTTCCGAGCCCAGTGCGGTTATTATTAAACACAACAACCCCTGTGGTACTGCCACAGCCGAGAGTTTAGTGGCAGCTTATCAAAGGGCTCTTGAAGCAGATCCTGTCTCTGCCTTTGGTGGCATTGTGGCAGTTAACGGCATACTTGATGGAGCAACCGCTGCTGAAATGTCTAGGATTTTCCTAGAGGCCATTATTGCGCCGGACTTTACCGGCGAGGCTTTAGAGATATTGACGAAGAAAGCCAATCTTCGGCTGCTGACCACCGGGGAACTGATAGAGCAAACCAAGGATGTATTGGAAGTTCGTAAGGTTAATGGTGGTCTTTTGGTGCAGGAGGCCGATCGGCTGGTATTAAACATGGATGAGTTGAAGGTTGTTACCGAAAGGCAACCCTCCGCAGAAGAATTAAAAGATCTGCTTTTTGCCATGACTGTGGTCAAGCATGTGAAGTCCAATGCCATTGTGCTGGGCAAGGCCGGCCAAATCATTGGTGTTGGTGCAGGACAGATGAATCGCGTTGGTTCGGCCCGGATTGCCTTTGAACAGGCCGGTGACAAAGCCCAGGGGGCTGTTTTGGCCAGTGATGCCTTCTTCCCCTTCCGGGATACGGTGGACGAAGCGGCCAAGGCTGGGATTAAGGCTATCATTCAGCCCGGTGGTTCCATCCGGGATGAAGAGTCTATTCAGGCTTGCAATGAACATGGCATTGCCATGGTCTTCACTGGTATGAGGCATTTTAAGCATTAGGAATTTAAGATTGGCAGGGGTTAAATAGCTTAGCAGGAGTGGTCTTGTAATGAAAATTTTAGTGGTTGGCGGCGGCGGGCGAGAACATGCCCTGGTCTGGAAGCTTAAACAAAGCCCTCGGGTCAAGGAAATATATTGTGCCCCGGGTAATGCTGGCATCAGCGAAATTGCTACCTGCATTCACGTTGCCGCAGAGGACAATCAAGGTCTGTTAAATTTTGCCCAAAAGGAACAAATTGATCTCACCGTGGTGGGACCGGAAATACCCCTTACCAACGGCATCGTGGATTTATTCCAAAAGGAAGGGCTGAAGATCTTTGGTCCCTCCAAGGCTGCTGCGGAAATTGAGGGCAGCAAAGCCTTGGCCAAGGATATTATGGCCAAATACAATATCCCCACAGCCCGTTATGCCACCTTTGAAGAAGCAGAGGAAGCCAGGGCCTATGTGCGGCAATACGGGGCCCCCTGTGTCATCAAGGCCGATGGCTTAGCCGCAGGCAAGGGAGTCATTGTAGCCATGGATGATGAAACCGCTTTGGCTGCAGTGGATATCATTATGGCCGAACGGGCCTTTGGCAAAGCCGGGGATCGGGTGGTCATTGAAGAATTTTTACAGGGGGAAGAAGTAAGTATCCTTGCCTTTGTGGAGGGGGAAACCATTGTCCCCATGGTGGCCTCCCAGGATCACAAACGGGTGGGTGATCAAGATAGCGGCCCCAACACCGGTGGCATGGGGGCCTATGCCCCGGCACCGGTCTATACACCGGAACTGGCCAAAATTGTGGAGAGAGATATTCTCTACCCCACCGTAAAAGCTTTGGCCGCCGAAGGCCGGCCCTATCGGGGTGTGCTCTATGCCGGTTTAATGGTAACTCCCCAGGGACCCAAGGTATTGGAATTTAACGCCCGTTTTGGTGATCCGGAGACTCAGCCGGTACTTGGCCTGCTGGAGACCGATTTGGTGGATATTATGGAAGCCATCTTAGAAGGGAACCTAGCCCAGCAATCGGTGCAGTGGAAGGATCAGGCCGCCGTCTGCGTGGTAATGGCTGCCAAGGGCTACCCCGGGGAATATGAAAAGGGTATGCCTATTTCCGGTTGTGATCAGGTTCCTGCCGGAGTCGAAGTATTTCATGCTGGGACAACCCTAAAGGATGGCCAAGCCGTTGTATCTGGCGGCCGAGTCTTAGGCGTAACCGCCGTCGGCCCAGATATCTCCACAGCCATTGAGCAGGCTTATCAGGGAGTAAAGGCTATCCATTTTGAGGGAGCACACTATCGATCAGACATCGCCCACCGGGCATTAAACAGAGAATAGCCATCCGCTAAATAGCGGTCTATGAACAACGATGTTATTGAATTATTGAAAAGGCCAAACTGTCAAACATAATCTGACGGTTTGGCCTTTCGTTGTCTTAGCCGAAGAAAAAGACCCAAAAGAAAACATTCAAATAAAGCGGCAGGCTATTCTTGGTTCTCACGTTCAAATACCACTTCAACCTTTGAGAGAGCTTCTGGTTGGGAACGAAAGTAAATCGTTCTACTTGGATAGGCCATGGATACGCCTGCTTCTTCGAATACCTGCATAATAATAAAATTAATTTCTTCTTTTACTTTCAAAAATTCTTCCCAAACAGTTGTCTTGGTAAAGAAATAGAGGAAAATATCGAGGCTGTTCTCGTTAAAGCTATCAAAGGTTACAAAAATTGTATCCGGGTGAATAGCCGGATGGTTTTTTAACACATTCTTTATTTGGCTTACCGTTTTTTCTAATTTAGCCTTGGGTGTATCATAGGTAACTCTTAAATTGAACGTAATACGTCGTTTTCCCATTTTACTCCAGTTGGTAATGTTTTCGTTAGCTAGGGTTGCATTGGGTACTGTTACAACTGCTTGGGCAAAAGTCCGTACCTTTGTACTGCGAAAAGTAATATCCTCCACAGTACCTTCAACGCTAGGGGTCATTATCCAATCACCGATGGAAAAAGGTTTTTCAGTAATAATAACTACGCCGCCAAACAAGTTGCCAATAGCATCCTTTGCTGCCAATGCAAAGGCCAGGCCTCCTAAGCCAAGTCCGGCTACAAAACCGTTTACATCATAATCAAATTCTTGAGCGATAATGCTAAAGCTGATGGCAATTATAATAAAGCGGATAGCTTTTGAAATAAAGGGGATTAGTATTTGGTCGATTTCTATGTTCATTCGTTCATTTATTTTATTAAATAGAATGGATGAACGAGAAGAGAGATTGTATAATCCCCAAGCAACAATAACGATTACAGAAGACCGGATTATTTTTAAGAATATAGGGTTTGTTTGCTCAATATAAGGAAAATAACCGGCTGAAACATAAATACCAATGATGATAAAGAGCCAGCGAAAAGGGTGTTCAAATGAAAGACATAGGTGAGAGAAAAAATCAGTAGGTGTTTTTTTACTTATAAATAAAATTAGTCGGAAAACGTATTTGGTAAAAAGCTTTCTAAATAACAAAAAGAGTAACAGAATACCAATGGAAATGCCAAGGCTTTCAAGGTTCTCATGGGGCATGCTAAATCCTTCCTTTCAAGGGGTGGGCTTGTATTTTTGCATGATTCACCTGGATGCTGCCTGCAGACGCTCACTTAGTGCGCGAGCCTAAAGTGAAATTTATAAAACGAGTGGAGACGTGAGGGTATAAAATGTTAACCACCTATGAGTATATCTAAAACCGCTCCTCAGGGGAACAACAAGAAGAAAAGTTTTTAATTTTGTTTATAGTGTTTATAGGGTCAGGCTGCTTGGCTTCAAAAATAATTTGTTACTTTAAAATAATAATATCATAAAGGATTTAATGCTTTAACGTCGAAAAGGGGTAGAGGAAACATATGATAAAAAGCTTATTTTGGTCATAATAATAGATAGCACGGGGGGGATTTCCTTGAAATATCAGGGTAAATTAAAAGATAAACTCAATGACCGCCTTTTCGAAGCGGTTTTGTCCCTGGAGAATATTGATGAATGCTATCAGTTCTTTGAAGATATATGTACCGTATCCGAACTCCGCTCCCTGGCTCAACGACTGGAAGTGGCAAAAATGTTGGAAGCCAATCGAACTTATGGTGAAATTGCCACGAATACCGGGGCAAGCACAGCGACCATCAGTCGGGTTAAGCGCTGCTTAAATTATGGGGCTGACGGTTACAAGCTGGTATTAAGGAGGCTGGCTGATCCCAGCCCAGTACAAAATGACAAATCAAAAGAATAAAAGAGGTGACTCTATGACATCAAGCAGATTTGGCCGCCTGGCACCCGGTGTGCGGGATGTGCTGCCTGCGGAAGCTCACTTAATGCGCGGGCTTAAGGAAAAGTTCACAAAACTAGTGGAGACCTGGGGGTATAAAGAAGTTGTTACCCCTACCTTTGAGTATATGGAAAACCTGTCCTCTGAGGAACTGCAGGAAGAGAAGTTTTTTAAGTTTTTAGATCGCCAGGGTCATCTGATGGCCCTGCGCCCGGATATGACCAGGCCGATGGCCCGCCTTGTGGCCACCCGCATGAAGGGTATAACACCGCCCTTGCGTTTGTTTTATTTGGCCAATGTATTTAACTATGAATTACCCCAGGTGGGGCGTCAGAGGGAATTTTATCAAGCTGGGGTAGAACTGATGGGCCCCTCTTCCCCAGGCGCAGATGCCGAAGTGGTAGCCCTGGTGGCAGAATATCTTAAGCAAACCGGGCTGGAGGATTTCCAAATTAGCATTGGCAATGTAGGGATATTTCATGGTTTAGTGGAGCAACTGGGGCTGCCCAGGGAAGTGGCCCAGGACCTTAAGGAAGCACTGGGCAATAAGGATTTTGTGAAAGTGGAAGAAATCTTGGCTTCCCATGCGGCTACCCCGGAGGAAGCCCGTCGGGCTTTAGATTTAATTGAACTGAGGGGTGGGCCGGAAATTTTAGACCGGGCCAGTGAACTGGCTCAACCGGGACCGGCCGCAGATGCCATTGAGAATCTGCACCAGCTTTATCAGGGTCTTACTTGTTATGGTGTGGAAAAAAATATTACACTGGATCTCGGCCTTTTGCGGGGTCTGGATTATTATACAGGACTGGTCTTTGAAGGCTATACCGTTGCCATGGGTTTTCCCATTTGTGGTGGTGGCCGCTATAATAAGTTGCTGGCCAATTTTGGTTACCCCATGCCTGCCACTGGCTTTGCCGTGAACCTGGAGCGTGTATTGGTGGCCTTGGAGCGTCTACAGGGTCCCCCGAAGGAACCAGCACCAGATGTACTGGTGGCTTGGGAGGATGGGAGTCTGGCTAAGGCTCTGCAAGTGGCTAGGGAACTCCGGGAGCAAGGCCAGAAGGTGGTTATTGCCCTATTCGAATATCCACCAACCAAAGCCAAGGCGGAAGCCAGAAGCCTGGGGGCTGCCAGGGGGATTTATGTTGATAAGGATGGCAATAGTAGGGAGTTGGTTTTTTAGGATAAAAACCCTTTTGTCATCCGAGCGAGAGTGAAGGATATTAATGCTAACCTTTCAATGGACTCATAGCAAATAGAAAAACGCCGGTAAATCGGCGTTTTTCTATTATATTAGGGTAAACGAAGCTTCATCTCGATAATTATTATCTTGTTACCGCGGAACCCATTATAAAACGAATAGTATAAATTGCAATTAATTATTCTACATGGAAAACTTTCTCTTGACACCGACTAATTATACATTTACCATACTATTATATTAATAATTTAATAAGTTAAAGAGGTGATAATGTGGTAGCAGCCAAAGATTTATTGACCATTGCCATACCCAAGGGGACCTTGTATAAGGAAACCGTAAAACTCATGGGTTTGGCTGGTTTGGATATAGAGTTTATGAAGGATCCCGGGCGTCAACTACTGCTGCAATCGGAAAAGGAAGCAGTACGCTTTATTATCTGTCGGCCCACAGATATTCCCACCTACGTTGAATATGGGGCAGCAGATCTGGGCTTGGCGGGGAAGGATACCATCATGGAACAACATAAGGATGTATATGAGCTTTTAGATCTAAAATATGGCGGTTGTCGCTTTGTGGTGGCTGTTCCTAAGGGAAAAGAGGAGCAAGAACTTCAGTTTTGGAATCAAACCAGGGTAGCCACTAAATTTCCCCGCATCGCAGAGGAATTTTTTCGCCACCAGGGTATGCAAATGGAAATTGTTAAACTGCATGGCAATATTGAATTGGCACCCATTGTGGGTTTGGCAGAAATGATTGTGGATTTAGTATCCACCGGACGCACCCTGCGTGAGAACAATCTAATACCTGTGGCAGATGTTTTGAGTTCAACCACCCGGTTAATTGCTAACAGAGTTAGCCATCGGTTAAAGAGTGATAGAATCAATCCCCTGGTAGAAAGAATGAGGCAAGTGGTGGAGGAGGGGACGCTAAATGGGGCTGGTTAGGGTTATCAAATCAACCGATTTGACAGAGATTAATAGTTTATTGCTGAATCGGACAGAACAACAGGGGGAAATTGCCCAACGAGTTGCTTCCATTATACAGGAAGTAAGGGAACAGGGTGATCAAGCCCTATGTTTTTTTGCCCGACGTTTTGATAAGGCTAACCTGGCACCAGCAGACCTCAGGGTTAGTCCAAAGGAAATTGAAGAAGCCTACCAACAAGTGGATCAGGAGGTTTTAGCTTCCCTCCGACTGGCCAGGGAAAGGATTGAGAACTTCCACCAAAAACAGCTCTCGCGCTCCTGGTTTCAACCAGATTCTGAGGGTACGGTGCTGGGTCAGTTAATCATACCCCTGGAGCGGGTAGGGATCTACGTGCCTGGCGGTACCGCTTCTTATCCCTCCTCTGTGTTAATGAATGCAGTTCCTGCCAAGGTAGCCGGGGTTGCACAAATTGTTATGGTTACACCGCCCATGAGTAACGGGAAGGTCAACCCCTACACCCTGGTGGCTGCGGCGGAAGCCGGAGTGGCTGAAATTTATAAAGTGGGCGGGGCCCAGGCAGTGGCGGCTCTGGCCTACGGCACAGAAACCATTGCCCCGGTAGACAAAATTACTGGGCCTGGTAATATTTACGTAACCCTGGCTAAGAGACAGGTTTATGGAGTCGTGGGCATTGATATGCTGGCTGGCCCCAGTGAAATTTTACTGGTGGCTGATCATACCGCCAAACCAGATTGTGCGGCGGCGGATATGCTTTCACAGGCTGAACATGATGCCCTGGCCTCGTCCATTTTATTGACCCACGATACTGCCCTGGCCGAGGCAGTAAGCCTAGAACTTAAGCGACAGCTTGCGGAACTGCCGCGACAGGAAATTGCTCGCCAGTCGCTGGCCAGGCATGGTGCCATTATTCTAACAGAAAGCATTGACGAATCCCTGCAGTGGGCCAATCGTTTCGCGCCAGAACATTTGGAGATCCTGGTGGATGACCCCATGAAGTATTTAGGCAAAATAAAACACGCCGGCGCAATTTTCCTGGGTCATTATTCCCCTGAGCCAGTGGGTGACTATCTGGCCGGGCCAAACCATGTGCTGCCCACCGGTGGTACTGCTCGCTTTTATTCCCCGCTAAACGTGGATACCTTTATGAAAAAATCCAGTGTCATTGCCTTTTCGGAGGAAAGTTTGCAAAGGCTGGGACCGGATATTATACGTCTGGCTGAGGTGGAGGGTTTACAGGCCCATGCCAATGCTGTTAAAGTGCGTTTACGTTAAAGGATGTGAAAAAGATGCGTGAGACTTTTAATGTTGCCAACCTGATTCGCCCTGATTTAGAGAAGCTGATACCCTACGATGCTCACCTGTATCCCGATGTCATCAAATTGGATGCCAATGAAAACCCCTTCCCCTTCCCGGAAGAAATAGCAAGGCAGCTTGGAAGCCTGGTGGCTGGTGAACTGGTGACACGTTATCCAGACAGTGAAGCCACTGAACTACGTAAAGCCATTGCCCAATATTGCCAGGTGTCTCCAGAGCAGGTTATGGCAGGCAATGGCTCCGATGAACTGATACTTAATATATTATTAACCTTTGGTACCGATGGGCGGGTGATTATTACCAATCCAACCTTTTCCATGTATAAAATACACGCCATGATTGCCGGTGCCAGAGTCATTCCGTCACCCCGACGCGGTGATTTTTCCGTTGATGTACCTGCACTGATAAGTTATGCCAGAAAACCTGAGACCAGGGTTGTGTTTATTTGTTCTCCCAATAACCCTACCGGTAACAGTTCCACCCTGGAGGAAATAGAGGGTATTTTGCAGCAGGTCAGTTCCCTGGTGGTGGTGGATCAGGCCTACCTGGAATTTGGCGGAGAGGACTTTACGCCACTATTAAATAAGTACCCAAATTTAGTTATCCTGCGTACCTTCTCCAAGGCCTTTGCCCTGGCTGGTCTGCGGGTGGGTTACATGCTGGCCCACCCAGATGTGCTGCGTCAAATTAAAAAGGTGAAACAACCCTTTAATTTAAATTCCTTTTCCCAGGCAGCCGTTAAGGTGATTTTAGAACATACGGCTTTGTTTCAGGAACAAATTAAGGCCATCAAAGAACAAAGAGAGCAGGTTTATCGACAACTTCAGGGGCTGGAAGGAGTAACTCCTTTCCCCTCACTGGCCAACTATATTCTTTTCCGAACCAATTACAGCAGTAAAGTTATCTATCAGGGGCTTTTAGAAAAAGGTGTTCTAATTCGTAAGCTGGGCGGGCCAGAATTGCCCGGTTTCCTGCGCGTTTCTGTGGGCACCCTGGAGCAAAATAAAATCTTTATCGAAGCACTGGCCGAGGTTCTCGATCAGCTAAGGGAGGCCTGTCAGGATGCAAAATAGACAGGCAAAAATTGAACGGTTAACCTCTGAAACAAACATTGCCATAGAAGTGAATCTTGATGGCAGCGGTCAGTTTCAGATTGCCACGGGTGTTGGTTTTTTTGATCACATGCTTTGTTTATTTGCTAAACATGGGGCCTTGGATTTGGTGATTAAAGCCCAGGGGGATACCTATATTGATGATCACCATACCGTAGAAGATGTAGGGATTGCTTTGGGTCAGACCATACGGCAGTCCCTGGGAGATAAAAGTGGTATTGTCCGTTATGGCCATGCCCTGGTGCCAATGGATGAAGCGTTGGTGTTGGTGGCTTTGGATCTTAGCGGCAGGGGACACTTGGAATTTGATTTACCCTTACCCACAGCGAAAGTGGGGAATTTTGACACGGAACTGGTGGAGGAATTTTTTCGGGCATTGGCCCTTAATGGCGGCCTGACCCTACATGTTCGGATGTTCAATGGCCGTAATACACATCATATTATCGAAGGGGCCTTTAAGGCCCTGGGCCGGGCTTTGCGCCAGGCTGTAGCCAGGGACCAGAGATTGACCGGGATTCCCTCCACCAAGGGAGTGTTGTAACATGATTGCCATTATTGATTACGGCATGGGAAATTTGCGCAGTGTACAAAGGGGCTTCGGCCAGGCTGGTTACCAGGCGGAAATTATACAAAGACCCGAACAATTGGCCGCTGCAGCGGCGGTGGTTTTACCGGGTGTGGGCGCTTTTGCCGATGCCATGGATAATTTAAAAAACAGCGGGCTGGTGGAGGCCATTCACGGTGCGATAGAAGCGGGTAAGCCCTTTTTAGGCATTTGTTTAGGTCAGCAACTACTTTTTGAATCCAGCGAAGAATTTGGCAGCACCCAGGGACTGGGTATTTTCCCTGGTCGGGTAAAACGTTTTCCCGCCGGTTCTTTGAAGGTGCCTCATATGGGTTGGAATCAAGTGGAGATAAAAGGAGAAAGCCCCCTACTGGCAGGAATACCCGATGGGACAGCCTTTTATTTTGTGCATTCCTATTATGTGCAGCCCACCGAGGAGCAACTTACCCTGGGACTAACAGAATACGGGGTAAAATTTCCGGCCATTGTTGGACGGGATAATGTTTTTGGTATTCAGTTTCACCCGGAAAAGAGCAGTACTCTGGGGATGCGTATTTTAGAGAACTTTGGAAAGCTGGTGGGTGTATGATCCTATTTCCGGCCATTGATTTGAAGGAAGGACAGTGTGTGCGTCTGGTAGAGGGACGCATGGACAGTGCAACGGTATATTCCGACGACCCCGGCAGTATGGCCAGGTTGTGGCAGGAGCAAGGGGCCCAATTTATCCATGTGGTGGACCTAGACGGGGCCTTTGCCGGACAACCCCGCAATAGACAAGCCATTGCTCAGATTGTCAAGTGTGTCCAGGTGCCGGTGCAAGTGGGGGGCGGTATCCGGGATCTGGCTACCATTGAAGATTTATTGTCCCTGGGCGTTAACCGAGTAATCCTGGGCAGTGCAGCCATTATCAATCCGGGTCTGGTGGCAGAGGCCGGACAGAAATATGGTGAGAGGATCGTGGTGGGTATCGACGCCAAGGATGGTCGGGTAGCCATCCAGGGCTGGGGGGAAACAGTAGAGAAAACGGCTCTGGAACTGGCACTGGAAATGAAAGGGATGGGTATCCAGAGAATTGTCTTTACCGATATTCGGCGTGACGGTAAACTTGCCGGCCCCAATCTGGCAGCCACCGGGGAACTGGCCAGGGACAGCGGCCTTAAAGTAATCGCCTCCGGGGGTGTTGCTTCCCTGGAAGATATTCGACAGCTTAAAAAGCTGGAGCCACAGGGTGTGGAGGGGGCCATTCTAGGAAAGGCACTTTATACCAGTGCAGTAAAACTGCCAGAGGCCTTGGTCATAGCCATGGGGGAGGAATAAAGTATGCTTATGAAAAGAATTATTCCCTGTCTGGATGTTGACAATGGCAGGGTCGTGAAGGGTACCAATTTTGTTAACCTGAGGGATGCCGGCGATCCAGTGGAACTGGCGGCCCTATATGATCGGGCAGGAGCCGATGAACTGGTATTCCTGGATATAACCGCTTCCTCCGAGGGCCGCGCCACCATGGTGGAGATGGTTCGCCGTACCGCCGAGGAAGTTTTTATCCCCTTTACCGTGGGTGGCGGTATTCGGACCGTGGAGGATATGAGGCTGATGCTAAAGGCCGGGGCAGATAAGATTGGTATTAATACCGCAGCCATAAAAAACCCTCAATTGATTGCCGAGGGGGCCAATAAATTCGGCAGTCAATGCATCGTTGTGGCCATCGATGCCCGCCAGGTGGCACCGGAAAAATGGCAAGTGTTTACTCACGGCGGTCGTACCTCCACGGGTTTGGATGCGGTGGAATGGGCGGTTCGGGCGGAGGAACTGGGTGCCGGGGAAATTTTGCTTACCAGTATGGACCGGGATGGCACCAAGGAGGGCTTTGACTTGGCCCTTACCCGCACCATCGCCCAACATGTGAAAATTCCTGTCATTGCCTCCGGCGGAGTAGGCAACCTGGAACACATAGCCCAGGGCCTCACCGAGGGACTGGCCGATGCAGCCCTGGCAGCCTCAATTTTTCATTTTGGCGAGTATACTATCGAGCAGGCTAAAAGGTATTTGCAAGAGCGAGGGATTCCGGTGAGAATTTAGCCGTCAGCTTTTTAGCCATGGCCATTTTCGAATAGCCTAACAGCTAAAAGCTGAAGGCTATATTACAAAGTAGGTGATAAAATGCAGTTCAACCTAGAAAACCTCAAATATAACGAAGCTGGACTAATCCCTGCCATTGTGCAGGACGTTGCTACGAAGGAAGTCCTCATGCTGGCCTGGATGAATCGGGAGGCGGTGCAAAGAACTCTGGCCAGCGGAGTGACTTGGTTTTACAGCCGCAGCCGCCAGAAGATGTGGCAAAAGGGTGAAACCTCTGGCCATGTTCAACGGGTGAAGGGCCTATATTATGACTGTGATGCTGATACCCTACTGGTATTGGCTGAGCAAGTGGGGGAAGCTGCCTGCCACGAAGGCTATCGCTCCTGTTTTCATAACCAGGTCAACCAGGATGGTACTGTAACGGTGCAGGGAGAAAAGAAATTCGACCCTTCTATGGTTTACGGCAATCCAGAGGATCAAATGGGGCCGCAAATCATTGAGCAGTTGTTTCAGGTGATCCTCAGCCGTAAGGAAGAACGTCCGGAGGGGTCCTATACCACTTACCTTTTTGATAAAGGTGTGGATAAAATCTGCAAAAAGATCGGTGAAGAGTCCGCCGAGGTAATCATCGGAGCCAAAAACAGTCAAGAAGAACTTACCTACGAAGCCGCCGACCTGATCTACCACCTGTTGGTGCTGCTGGCCAATCAAGGGGTCCGTACCGAGGAAATATACAGGGAGTTGGCGAAAAGGAGAAAGTGATTTTAGCTGTTAGCAGTTAGCGATTGGCTATTCGTAATAATGGCCTGGGCTTGGATTGTACGGGCGACCCCTAGTCGCCCTTTCTTCATTGAGTCACAATTTTCATGCTATAATGGTGCCGAAGCTTGGTTTTTTGTTAGTGAATTAACAATGCCATACCCTAAAAGTATAGAGGCGATAACATGGGAATCACTGTTAACCAAAATGTTATAGTATTTATTACCAAGTAAAAAACTGAGCTTAGAATTAAAATAAATAATATATTGAAAGTGAAGCAGGATGCCAAATAGAGTGTACGTTGTTAGTTTTTTAATATCAATACCGATCGTGTAGTGCTTTTTATCTTCTAACAAGCTGGGAATATGAAGTGATATGTATCCAAGCATGACAACGAGTGAGCATAATATCAGAATTATTTGCCCTTCAATGGGAGTAAAAATCGTATTCGAAACCTTTGTCATTATCATTTTCTGCAGTATTAAATAAACCTCGAAAGAAGCGATGAAAAATAGTATTGAGACTAATCTATTTCCTATAATAGCCATGAAATACCCCCTATTATACATTATAGGTTGTGCCTCTCGGCACTACTAGGGTCTTTAACCTTAGGGGGGTGACAATTAAGTCAACAACCCCGTCCCCTTGACACATAAATAAAATATGAATTAAGAATTGAAGTAACGAAGCAAATTAAAACAGCTTGATACACAGGAATCTTAACAAACAAAAAATTAAATATTAAAAAAATAGCAGTAATTTTTAAAAAATTTTTTATGAATAAGTAAATAACTTGCTTCAAGAACATCTCCCTCTCTTATGCTATATATTAGACACAAAAAGATAGTAAACGGTTTCATGTATCGCTATATATTGAGGGTGACGGGGAACGGGGTTGTTGACATGTACTGAAAAAATATGTCAACAACCCCGTTCCCTTGTCACGCTGTCACCCCGCCCTTGACACCCTATAGCAATTGGTAATAAACAGTCTCATTATCCTTTATTCTTTGGGCTATGCCCTTAAAGACTAAATGCTCTAGATGTGACATAGCCTCACCGGAGGCAAACCATTTTTGTGTTCCAGGAAAATCTTCCCAGCTAGTATAGATCAGATCCCAATGCATTTTTGCTGCTGTCTGACTGGCTGTTTTTTTACCTTCTCGGAGTATTTCTAATATTTCCTCTAATCGATACTCATGATGGATAATGAGTTCTTTTATCCGTTTATGATAATCTTTGACCATGCTGCGATGTGCAGGGAAGACCAAATCAATATCTAACTCAGCTACCCTCTTGAGACTATCGATATATTTTCCTAAACTATCCAGCTCATGACCCCAAAAGGTAATATTTGGCGTAACCTCATTAAGAATATGATCACCGGAAAACAGCAACTTATGTTTCCGTTCATATAAAGCAATGTGGCCAGGTGTATGTCCTGGAATATTGATCACTTCCAGTATATAAGCACCGACTTCAAATATATCTCCTTCATCGATTGGACAATAATCAAGTAGTTGGGTACTGCCCTTGCCAAAATCCTTGTTATTAGCTGTCAGGCCTTTCTGGTCTAGATCAAGCAGATTGTTCATTTTCTCAATTACAGTATGTGTTGAAGTACGAAAAGAATTGAGTATATCCCCATCCAATTTGCTAATAAAAACCTGGCAGCCTGATTTTCTTAAATCATCAGCTAGTCCTGAATGATCAACATGCATATGGGTTAGGACTAAATCGGTCTTGGCTAGATCAATATTTAGTGCCTCAACACCCTTCATAAAAGCATCCTTGCATGCATCAAGGTTAAAGCCGGTATCAATAATTAGATTTCTTTTGTCAGATACAAATATGTAACTATTGAGTGCTTTAAGCGGATTTTTAGGTAGAGGAATTTCATTAAGATAAATATTGGGGAATACTTCAGACACCATTATTTTCACCCCTTTGTATTGGACAATAATTTCAATATTATATATATTACTATTCTAATTTCTTTTTAGACAATAATAATTCCTTTATTCATAATATAAGTGATCCAAAGGCCGCAGGTGACAGGGGGAATATAAACTATATCCAGCCGCTCCAGTTCCACCTAGAGCAGTTATGGCTACTACAAAAGCACCAGCCCTGGTAGGTGCAGTAACCGCTGCTACTTCGTAGTTACACTGCAAGTCAACAGATGATTTAAAACCAAGCATTTTTGATATGCAAAATGCTCACTGATAAAAAATCGTTTTAATATAGACGTCCCCCTAAGTGCCCAAAAAATTTTATAACATTTCTATGTATTCCTAATTAATCCCTATAAATAAAATAATGTCGAAATAAAAAGATAATTTTTTAAAACCAAAAACCACCTTTTTCTGTCTATAAATAAAGGAGGTGGTTTTAGTTTACCTTATTCCAATATAAGTTTCACTAAATAGCCTCTCAGAATTAAAAGGGGCTGGAATATTTGACAAGTGGGTTTATACATTTTCCAGTCTCGTTGCTTGTACTAAAGGATGTTTGGTATTTATTGAACAACCAAATACGTTCTGGGCTTGTGAAACAGCTTGTAATATGGCTTGGCAAAATGGAGTATGTTCTGAGCTATAGTTTAAATGTTTATGGTAGATGTGGTTAAGCACATCTACCATAAAGGGGGTACCAAATTGTCTGAAAAGCATGAGGTAAGTTTTAGTGGGGCACCATTAGCTCTTGGTATAACCATGATTATTCAAAATTTCTTTACACCAGAAAATCTTATTGAAAATACTCTTATTGGATTGGTACTTATTTTTTGCGGTTTTTTTTATATTAATAAATGGACGATAGATAAATTACAATATATAAAATATTTATTTAGATTTGTTTTATTTTTCATTTTCCCCATACAATTATTATCCTTTATTTTTAACTATAATAGTTTAGACACAAAAGATTCTATCGCTATTATTTTCTTAAACTTTTTAGTAAATACTCTTATATTTATTTTTCTGTTTTATAAGAAACGCCAGTTAAAGTTGGTGGATAAGAAATGTTAAACCAGGGGATGGTTCCTCTGGTTTACCCCTGGTTATAACTAGCCCAATTACCTATGGTACTTTCAGCATAACTAATAAAGTTGCTAGTTCATCAGCACCTGCTACTGCGAGATTTAACCGGCAGATACTGCCAATCGCACCTGGTACAATCAATAATTATAGCTAAACGTACAAAATGGAAGCACTTGGAACACATATCAAATGCAAATAAAATATAACTCCTTAAAAATAAGGGGTTATATTTTATTTACTAATTGTACCTTTTATGGAGGGAAAAATTATGGAAAAAACCGTATATCAATTGATAGTTCTAACATCGATAATTCATTTAGTGGATACCCTAGCTTACTCGGTTAGACTTAATGTGCGATTGTCAAGAAAAAACTGAGCCAGTCGCCAGAAAAAAGTTGAGCCACTAACGCCAGGAAAAATGTGATCCATTATGGTGGAAACGCTGGAAAAAAGCTGAGCCACTTTAGACTATAAGGTAG